>DQCI01000223.1:45782-51351 GCA_003545125.1 Paracoccaceae bacterium | reverse complement strand
TTCTGGCACGTTTTCGTCGAGGGCGCCGGCCCCGGCCTGCACTATGCCTACCGGGTCAATGGCCCGGGTGATGTGGGCGCGGGGCACCGGTTCGATCCGGAAAAGGTGCTGGTCGATCCTTATGCGCGCGGCAATTCCACAGCACTCTGGAACCGCGGCGCCGCCTGCCAGCCCGGCGACAACCTCGCACGTGCGATGCGCTCGGTGGTGATCGACGCCGATGCCTACGACTGGGAAGGCGACGCACCGCTGCGCCGCCCGCTCGAAGAGACGGTGATCTACGAGATGCATGTCGGCGGCTTCACCCGCGGCGGCGAGGCGGATGTGACACACCCCGGCACCTTCGCCGGCGTGACCCAAAAGATCCCCTATCTCAAGTCGCTCGGCGTCACCGCCGTCGAGCTCTTGCCGGTGTTCCAGTTCGACGACAGCGAGGAAAGGCCGGCCCCGGAGTCTGCACAGGGTGGGCGTCTGACCAACTACTGGGGCTATTCGACGATGGCCTATTTCGCCCCGCATCCGGGCTATTGCACGGCCCCCGAAGAGGGCCGCCATCTCGACGAGTTCCGCGACATGGTCAAGGCGCTGCACAAGGCCGGGATCGAAGTCATTCTCGACGTCGTGTTCAACCACACCGACGAGGGCAACCATCAGGGCCCGACCTTCTCGTTCCGCGGGTTCGACAATCGCAACTACTATTATCTCAATCCGGAAAACCCGGCCTTCTACTACGACTACACGGGCTGCGGAAACACCTTCAACTGCAACCACCCGATCGGTGAGAAACTGATCGTCGAGTCCTTGCGGTTCTGGGTCGAGGAGATGCATGTCGACGGCTTCCGCTTCGACGAGGGCTCGGTGCTCTCGCGCGGGCCCGACGGCGCGCCGATGGGTTATCCACCGGTGCTGTGGTCGATCGAGCTCGACGAGGTGCTGGCCGACACCAAGGTCATCGCCGAGGCCTGGGACGCGGCCGGGCTCTACCAGGTCGGCCATTTCCCGGGCTTTCGCTGGGGCGAGTGGAACGGCGTCTACCGCGACGATTTGCGCCGCTTCATCAAGGGCGATCCCGGCGTCGTCGGCGCCGTCGCCGACCGCATCGGCGGCTCGGCCGGGCTCTACCAGCGCTCGGGCCACACGCCGGTGAACTCGATCAATTTCATCACGGCTCACGACGGCTTCACCCTGAACGATCTGGTCAGCTACAACGGCAAGCACAATGGGGCCAACGGCGAAGACAACCGCGACGGCGTGAACGACAACATGTCGTGGAACTGCGGCGCCGAGGGACCGACGGACGATGCCGCTGTCGATGCGCTGCGCGCGCGCCAGGTGAAGAACTTCGCCGCCCTCCTGATGCTCAGTCAGGGCGTGCCGATGATGGTCATGGGCGACGAGGTGCGCCGCAGTCAGGGCGGCAACAACAACGCCTGGTGCCAGGACAACCCCGTCGGCTGGTTCGACTGGTCGAAGGTCGAAAGCGAAGGCGAGATGCTGCGCTTCTGGTCGGAGCTCATCGGCTTCCGCCGCAGCCATCCGGTACTGATGCGCAACCGCTACTTCAACGGCGCCACCAACGCCCGCGGGCTCACCGACATCGCCTGGCACGGCACCGAGCTGAATACCCCCGGCTGGGACGACGGCAATGCCCGGGTGCTCGGCTTCACCCTCGGCGCGCCGGAGGACGGCACCGACATCCACGTCATGGCCAACATGTATTGGGAGCCGCTCGACATGGCCCTGCCGCCGCTCGACGGCCGGCGCTGGCACCGGGTGATCGACACCGCCCGCCCAGGCCCAGAAGACATCACGCCCGCCGGTGCTGAAGTGCCCGTGTCCGGCGGCAGCTATCCGGTCCGGCCCCGCTCCGTCGTGGTCCTGATCTCCAAGTAAACCCAGCCCCGCCAAAGATTCGCACAGAGGTTCCCCATGAATGCCATCAACACACTCGACTTCACCTTCTCCGATCTGATTGCCGGCTATGTGACCGGTTTCGATGCCGCCACCGACCGCTTCACGATGGAGACCAGCGACGGTCGGCCCTATAGCGTCGGCCTCACCGGCAACACCTATGCAGAGGTCATCCGCAACCTCGGCGAGGGCTTCAAGGACGCCACCGGAGCCATGCGCGAAATGCTGGTGCCCGGCCGGTTGGTGTTTGCCTACGGCGTGTTCTATCCCGACGGCAACGATGAGACCGTGCTGTTCGACGCCAAGCACATCGTCTTCACCGGCCGCACCGAGACGGCTTATGAGTTCGAAAGGCAGGACTGGTGGATCAGCCAGATCCGCCAGCTCGCCGATTTTTATATCAAGGCCGAGTTTCCCGACGGCACCATCGACTACCGCGAATACCGCACCAACCTGTCGATCACCGGCGACCAGGGCCGCTCGGGCCGGCAGGAGACCGACACGATCTCGCGACTGGTCTACGGCTTCGCCTCGGCCTATCTTCTGACCGGCGAAGACCGCTACCTCGAAGCCGCCGACAAGGGCACGAAGTATCTGCGCGAGCACCTGCGCTTCGTCGATGCGGGCGAGGACATCTGCTACTGGTATCATGCGATCGACGTCAAACCGGGCGGCGGCGAACAGAAGATCCTCGCCTCCGAGTTCGGCGACGACTACGACGCGCTGCCGTGCTACGAGCAGATCTACGCGCTGGCGGGCCCGGTGCAGACCTACCGGATCACCGGCGACAGCGCGATCCTCGACGACGCCCACCGCACGATCAACCTGTTCAACCGGTTCTACAAGGACCACGGCGAAGCGGGCGGCTACTTCAGCCATGTCGATCCGATCACGCTGGATCCGCGCAGCGACCAGCTCGGCCACAACCGGGCGCGCAAGAACTGGAATTCGGTAGGCGACCACGCGCCCGCCTATCTCATCAACCTGTGGCTCGCCACCGGGCGCGATGAGTATGCGGACTTCCTCGAATACACCTTCGACACCATCGCCGCCCGTTTCCCCGATTACGCCGAAAGCCCCTTCGTGCAGGAGAAATTCCACGAGGACTGGACCAAGGACCAGACCTGGGGCTGGCAGCAGAACCGCGCGGTTGTCGGCCATAACCTCAAAATCGCCTGGAACCTGACGCGCATGAATTCGTTGCGCGCCAAAGACGCGTACAGCGACCTCGCCGAGAAGATCGCGGGGCTGGTCCCCGACCACGGCTGCGACCGCCAGCGCGGCGGCTGGTATGACGTGGTCGAGCGGGTGCTGGAGCCGGGCCAAAAGTTCCACCGTTACGCCTGGCATGATCGCAAGGCGTGGTGGCAGCAGGAACAGGGCATCCTCGCTTACCTGATCCTTTCAGGCACCACCGGCAAGGACGACTACCTGCGCTACGCCCGCGAGGGGGCGGCGTTCTACAACGCCTTCTTCCTCGACGTCGACTCGGGTGGGATCTATTTCAACACGCTCGCCAACGGTCAGCCCTATACGCTGGGAACCGAGCGCGGCAAAGGCAGCCATTCGATGGCAGGCTACCACTCGTTCGAGCTGTGCTACCTCGCCTCGGTCTATTCCAACCTGCTTGTCCACAAGGAGCCGATGGACTTCCACTTCCGCCCCGTCCCGGGCGGCTGCGTCGACGGGCTTCTGCGGGTCCAGCCCGACATCCTGCCCGAGGGGTCGGTGCGGATCTCCGATGTCTGGATCGACGGCCAGGCCTACGACGCTTACGATTCCGAAGCGCTCACCGTGACGCTGCCCGAGGGCCACGGCGACATTCGCGTTCGGGTGCGGCTGACCCCGGCCGAGGTGCGGTTCAACGCCGATCTTCTGGGCGTCGAGGACGGGACCGCCCGGATCGCGCTGATCGGCGCGCTCGGCCCGCATGACCTCAAATATCTCGACGCTGCGATGCAGGAAGCGCTCGCCGCCGGCGCCACCGGGCTCGCGATCGACGCCGGCGCACTGGTTTCGCTCTGTCCCGAAGCGCTGCGGTATCTCGTGTTCCGCAAGCAAAAGGCCGGCGCTGATTTCGACATCGTGTTGAGAGACGCGAATGAGGCGGTCGCGGGCGCCGTGCGCGCCGCCGAATTCGACGAGGAAATCACGCTTCGCTGACACCAACATGGCGCCGCCGCCGGCACGTCCGGGCGGCGGCGCACTTTCGCCAACGGTAAAACCATGACCGACCTGCCTGCCAATGCCAAACCCCGCGGCACCCTTCGCCGCATCCTGTTCGCCTTCGCCTCCGTCGCCAAACCGCTGGTGCGCCACCCGGCCACCAACGTCATCCTCGGTTTCGGCCTTGTGCTCACCGGCCTGCTCGAACTGGTCGAGGGCGCGATCGAGGAGTTTGAAACTTTCGTCCAGGCGCTGCACGGCATCGTGCTGTTTGGTGTCGTCACCACCCTGCGCGGCTTGCTCGAACTGATCGAAAGCGCCGAGATCTTCGCGCTCAGCGATCTCGAACTCGAAGGCGAGCTTCGCACCGGCAGCGCGGGCGACGAGATCAGCCACCACCCTCACGGCGCCGCGCCCGACACGCCACCCGCCCCCCATAGACCGCCCGACAGCGGCACAGTCTGAAACCACACGCCCGCGCGCCTCGGAGGCTCCCATGACCGCACCCAAAGTCGCCATTCTGATCGAAAGCGATTTCTACGAACACGAGATCTGGTACTACCATTACCGCTTCCTGGAAGCGGGCGTGGACGCGCAATTCGTCACCCGGCTCTGGGGCAACGAAGCGATCACCTTCAAGGGGCACGAATACCATGCGCCCTTCGAGTGCCGCGGCGATCTCGAGACGCTTGATCTCGACAGCCTGGATGCGCTGATCGTCCCCTCGGGGATGGTTTCGGACCGGCTGCGCTATACCGAGGATCTTGCCAAGCTGCCACCGGCGACCGACCTTCTGCGCCGCGCTTTTGAGAAGCCCGACCTGGTGAAGGGTATCATCTGCCACGGGCTCTGGCTCTGTGCGCCGCACACCCAGATGATCCAGGGGCGCAAGCTGACCTGCCACCCCAACCTGTACGGCGATGCCATCGCCTACGGGGCCACGTTCGTCGACCAGGACCTGGTCGAAGACGGCGATTTGATCACTGCGCGCACCGGCGGCCATGCCCACCTTCTGGCCGGGGCCATCCTCGCGCGGGTCGCGTCCTGACCACGGCGCGGTCGGGCGCGCCAACCCCGCCCGGCGCCTGACACGTGGGTACCGACGCAAATCGACGCAGTCAAAGCCAGGGTTCCCCTTACATGGAGCAACACTCGGCTGTGCCGGGTCCCCTGGCAATTCAATGTATCTGGACCACGACTGCGGGACGGCGGGTTTCTTCACTTTGCCGCCAGCTGTGCCGCGCGGCCTAGGAAGACCGCGCCGCGCGGGGTAGGTTTGATGCGAAGAAATGCGCAAAAAGGTCCCGATGACCGATCCCAAGCTGACCGAAGCGGCGTTCGAACGCCTGCGATGGCCCCTGCGACTGACGCAGGCGGGGCTGGTCGTCGAGCATGTCGCGCGGGCTTTCTGGCCCTTTGCCACCGCCACGATGGCGCTTGCGGCGGTGCTGCTTTCCGGCGGGCTTGCCCTCTGGCCGGACTGGCTGGGAAC
>DQCI01000223.1:42600-45673 GCA_003545125.1 Paracoccaceae bacterium | reverse complement strand
GCGCTGGGAGATGCGCAGGCCATCGGCGCGGATGACCCGGCCTCGCGCGCCGTGTGGGCGGCGCACCGGGCGCGGGCCGCAGCGCGCCTTGCCGCCGTGCGCGCGGTGCCGCCCCGGCCCCGGCTGGCCGCACAGGACCCTTTCGCTCTGCGGCTGATCGCGGCGACCGCGCTTGCCACCGCGCTGCTGTTCGGCGCCGGCACCCACCGGGGCGATCTCGCCGCCCTGATGCCGGGCAGCGCCGAGGCGGCGATTGCCGAAACCAGCTGGGAAGGCTGGATCGAACCCCCCGCCTATACCGGCAAGCCGACGCTCTATCTCTCCGACCAGCCGCCGGGCCCACTCGCCGTGCCGGTCGGCGCCCGGGTGACGCTGCGGCTCTATGGCCGGGTCGGTGCGCTCAAGATCGTCGAAAGCTATTCGAGTACGCTCCCCGAAGATCCGGAGCCGACCCGCGCCTTCAAGATCGATGGCGACGGGTTCATCGAGATCGGCGACGACCGTTGGGAGATTGCCGCCATTCCGGATGCCCCGCCGGGGATTCAGTCCGCGGGCGACCTCACCCGCACGCTCGACGGCGAGATGCGCCTGCCCTTCGCCGCCACCGACGATTACGGGGTAACTGCCGGCACTGCCGCGATCGTGCTTGATCTGCCCCGGGTTACACGCCGCCACGGGCTCGTTCCCAGCCCTGAACCGAGGGACGCGATCGTCGTCGACCTGCCGATGCCCTTCCGGGGTGACCGCGAGGAGATCGAGGAACTCCTGGTCGAGAACTTGGCCGAGCACCCTTGGGCCGAATTGCCGGTGGCGCTCTCCTTCTCCGCCTTCGACGCGGCCGGACAGGAGGGCCAGAGTGCGCCGGTGGAAATCACCCTGCCCGGCCGGCGTTTCCTGCACCCTCTGGCGCGGGCGATCGTTGAACAACGGCGCGATATCCTGTGGTCGCAGGACAACGCGCCGCGCGTCGCCCGGCTGCTGCGCGCGATCTCCAACCGGCCCGAGGACCTTTTCCCCGGCGACGGACAGTACCTGCGGCTCAGGGCCGCGATCTCGACGCTGGAAGAGCCGACCCTGGCCGCCGTGCAGCGCGACGAGGTGGCCGGAGCGCTCTGGGAGCTTGCCATCGAGATTGAGGACGGGGCGTTGGCCGACGCGCTGGAAGAGCTGCGCCGCGCCCGCGAACGCCTTGCCGAGGCGATGCGGCAAGGGGCGACGCCCGAGGAGCTCCAGCAGCTCATGGACGAGTATCGCGAGGCGATGCGCAACTACATGGAAGAGCTCGCCCGGCGCGAGCCCGAGAACCAGACCGACGAGCCCGACCGCGGCGAGAGCACGGAAATGAGCCAGGCCGACCTTCAGGAAATGATGGACCGGATCGAGGAACTGATGCAGCAGGGCCGGATGGAAGAGGCCCAGCAGCTTCTGGATATGCTCCAGCAGATGATGGAGAACATGCAGATGACCGAAGGCGCGTCCGGCCAGCAGGGCCAGAGCCCCGGTCAGGAGGCGCTCGAAGGGCTCGCCGAGACCCTGCGCGACCAGCAGGGTCTGTCGGATGAGGCCTTCCGCGATCTCCAACGCCAACGCGGCGACCGGCACCCCGGCGAGCAAGGGCAACAGGGCCAGGACGGGCAGCAAGGCCAACAGGGCCAGCAAGAGCAGCTCGGCCAACCGGGGCAACAGGGCCAAGAGGGGGACCAACCCGGCGACGACACCGGCATCGGCGGCGACGGACAGGGCGAAGATCCCGGCGCGCCGGGGAGCCTCGCCGATCGCCAGCGCGCGCTGGAGAATGAATTGCGCCGCCAGCAGGGGTCCCTGCCGGGCGCCGGTACACCGGAAGGCGACGCCGCCCGCGAAGCGCTGGGCCGGGCCGGACGGGCGATGGACGAGGCCGCCGACGCGCTCGAAGAAGGCGATACCTCCAGCGCGCTCGACCGGCAGGCGGAGGCAATGGAAGCGCTGCGCGAGGGGATGCGCAATATCGAAGACACCATGCGCCAACAGGCGCAGAACAACCAGCCCGGCGACCAGGGCGAGCTTGGCGGTCAGCCGCAAGGCCAGCGCCGGGCCGATCCGCTCGGCCGCACCCCGGGCGACACCGGTTCGCTCGCCGACGACGGCCCGCTTGCCGAACGCGAAGACGTCTACCGCCGGGCCCAGGAGTTGATGGAAGAACTCAGACGCCGCTCGGGCGAGACCGACCGGCCCGAGTTGGAGCGCGACTACCTCAAGCGGCTGCTCGATCTGTTCTGACGACCGGATCCGGCCCTGGCGCCCAGCGGATGGGCCGTGCCGGGGCCCGGAAGGGTCCGGTCCGGTTTACTCGGCGCTATCGATCTGGTCGGTCACCCCTTGCAACAGGCTCTCGAGCCCCGCGCGGGCGCCGTTGACGGCGCCCACGTAGCCCGAAAGCGCCGGTTCGAGCGCCGGAATGCTCTCGGCCAGCTTGGGGGCCACGAGGTAAAGCGCGAGCGCGAGGGCGGCGATGAAGATGATCGCGAAGAAGCCTCGCCCGAAGCTGCCGCGCCCTTCCGGCGCAGGTTCTTCCTCATCGTCTTCCGCCAGACCCCGGCTGTCGAGGGTGGAGTTGATCTCCTCGATGTCCGGGAACAGATCCTTGCGCGAGGCCTTGTCCACCGCCGCAGCGGCGGCGGCAGGGGCGGCGAAGACCCCGACATCGCGCTCGTTTGTCGGTGCGGGACCGATGTCGGGAAGTTCGTCACTGTCGAAACCTTCAGAAGGTTCCTGCGCCGCGCCGGGTTGGATACCGGTTTCGGCGGGCGGTTCCGTTTCCCCGGCGTCGGGCTGGGAGTCCGTCGTTTCCGGTTCGGTATCCGCGGCGCGCGCCGCCATCTCGCGGGCCACCTCTTCTTGGAGGATTGCGCGCAGATTCTGGTCGAGCTCACGCCGGGGCAGGCCTGCGCCTTCGGCGCCTGCCGGGAGCGGAGTGTCCTCGTCTTCCGGTACGCCGTCCACGTCGTCCTGCGCGGCTTCAACGGCCAACGGCGCCGTATCGCCGCCCGGCGAGGTGGCCTCGGGCTCGGCCTCCGGCGCGGTGGCTTCGGGC
>DQCI01000223.1:28386-42489 GCA_003545125.1 Paracoccaceae bacterium | reverse complement strand
TCAGGCGTCCCGGCATCGGTTTCACCGTCCGGTTCATCCCCGGACCCGACGTCGGGCTCGGGTTCCGGCTCAAACTCAGGCTCCATGTCGGCGGTGTCGTCATCCGCCCCGAGCACCTCTTCGGGCTCGGCCAGCGCCGATTCCTCCGCCGCATCCATATTCGCCGGCATCTGATACCAGGCATGCCCGCAAGACGAACATTGAACATCCCGACCGCTGTCAGGAATGACGCGATCGTCCACTTCGTATTGCGCACCACAGTTCGGACAAACCAGACGCATCCAATCCTCGCTCCTTCGGCACTCGCCCCCCGCAGCACAGATTCATGCCCCACGGGTCTATTATGTGCAGGGAAACACCCAAAATCAAACCTTTGCAATCCTCCGATTGCAACAATTCGTGTGCTGGGGCAAAACGGTCGCGACCGGCGGAAGACCGGGGCCGTGCAAACAGGGGAGCTGGGGCGCGCGTGATCGAGTTGCATGAAGTCACTTACCGCTACGGCGGCGCTCCCATTCTTGGCGACGTGTCGCTCAAGCTCACGCCTGGCTCTTTCCATTTCCTCACCGGCCCCTCGGGCGCGGGCAAGACGACGCTCCTGAAGCTGTGCTATGGCGCTCTGACCGCCGGGCAGGGCCAGGTGACCATCTTCGGACAGGACGTGCGCGAGATGAGCCGCGACGAAGTGGCGATGACCCGACGCCGGGTTGGCGTCGTCCACCAGGAGCAGCGGTTCCTCGACCACCTCACGCTCGCGGAAAACGTCGCCTTGCCACTCACCGTCTCCGGGCGGCCAACGGACGCGGATGAAGTCACCGACCTGCTCCATTGGGTCGGCCTCGCGGGCCAGAAAGACAGCCATCCGCCAGAACTCTCTGGCGGCGAGCGGCAGCGGGCGGCGCTGGCGCGGGCCATCATCATGAGCCCCGAGGTGATCCTTGCCGACGAGCCGACCGGCAATGTCGATTGGGAAATGTCGATCCGGCTTCTGCAGCTGATGGTAGAGCTCAACCGGATGGGCAAGACGATCATGATCGCCACCCATGACCTCAACCTGATCCGGTCGGCCAAGGCCCAGGTGCAGGCACGTGTGCTTCGGATTTCAAAACATCAGGTGCATCTTGCCGGGGCGGATCTGTGAGCGCCTTGCCCAACCCACTGGCCCTCATCGCCGGCGACAAGCAGGCGGACCGTGTGGTGCCACCTGCGGGCTTCACCGCGCGGCTGACCATCTTCACCGCGGCAGCCATGGCCTTTCTCGCTGTCTTCGCCCTCGCCCTGATGCTCGCAACCGGGCGCATCGCCGACAGCTGGGGCGCATCGCTTGCGCAAAGCTCGACGGTGCGGGTCTCGGCGCCCACAGGCCAGGTCGAGGCGCAGGTTGCTGCGGTGCTGGAGGTGCTCGCCACCACGCCCGGCGTGGCCGAGGCGCAGGTGCTCTCCGACGAGGACCAGCGCGCGCTGCTGGAGCCGTGGTTCGGTCCGGACCTGCCGCTCGACACGCTACCGGTGCCAAAGCTCATCGCCATCACCGAAACGCCCGAAGGATACGATACCGCCGGGCTCCGGGCCCGGCTCGCGGGAGAAGCGCCCGGGGCGGTCCTCGACGACCACACCCGCTGGCGCGAACCGCTGGTCCGCGCGGCAGACCGGATCCGGCTGGTTGGCCTCGCCGCGCTCGCCCTGATCGCCGCGACCACCGCGGCGATCATCACCCTCGCTGCCTCGGCGTCGTTGGCAGCCAACGCGCAGGTGATCGACGTGCTGCGTCTCGTCGGTGCGCGCGACACCTACATCGCGCGGGCTTTCGTTCGCCGCTACACGCTGCGCGCGCTCGCGGGCGCCGCGGCGGGCACCGTCTTCGGTATGGTTGCAGTGTGGCTGATGCCCGCACACGACAGCTCGGGCGGTTTTCTCACCGGGCCCGGTTTCGCCGGCCTGCAATGGGGGCTACCGCTCCTGATCCCGCCGCTCGCAGCCATCGTCGCCTTCCTGGCCACGCGCCGTGCCGCCTTTGCCACCTTGAGGGAACGCCCATGAAAACCCTGTTGCAGGCCCTCCGCTCGCTCCTGTTCATCGTGGTCATGTATCTTTCGATGGCGGTTATCGCCCTGGTCTACCTTCTGCCTGCCGTGCTGACGGAAGACGGCGCCTTTCGGGCAATCCGCACCTATTGCACCTTCGTGCGTTGGGCGGCCCGGGTGATTGTCGGGCTCAAGTCCGAGATCCGGGGACCAGTGCCGACCGGGGAGGTCATCATCGCCTCGAAACACCAGAGCTTCTTCGATATCATCATGATCGTTTCCGCCGTGCCGCGGCCGAAGTTCATCATGAAGAAGCAGTTGGTGCACATGCCGATCGTCGGCTTCTACACCCGCAAGACAGGCTGCATTGCCGTCGACCGCGGCAAGCGGGGCACAGCGGTGAAGAAGATGATTGCGGACGTGACGTCGGGCCGGGCCCGCCCGGGGCAGCTCATCATCTTCCCGCAAGGCACCCGCGTAGCTGCGGGCGCGCATCTGCCCTACAAGATCGGCACCGGCGTGCTCTACCGCGAAACCGGGCAGACCGTGATCCCGGCCGCGACCAACGTGGGCGTGTTCTGGAAGCGCCACGGCATCATGCGCTGGCCGGGCACGGCGGTCGTGGAGTTTCTGCCCGCGATCGAACCGGGGCTGGAGATGTCGGACTTCATGGCGCGGTTGGAAGAGGTGGTGGAGGCACAGTCAAACCGGCTGATGTCCGAGGCGGGGTTCGAGGCGGCGGCGCTTGGACAGGATTGAGACCATCGCGGCGCTCGAAGCGCTCTACGGCCGCCCTGGCGAGGCGTCGTTGGTCAAGGTCACCGACCAGCTGACACAGGCCTACCGGTCATGGATCGCGCGGAGCCGCTTTGTGGTGATCTCCACCGTCGGACCAGAGGGCACCGACGGTAGCCCTCGCGGTGACGCCGGGCCCGTGGTGGAGATTGCCGATGCGCGCACGCTGCTGCTGCCGGACTGGCGCGGCAACAACCGGATCGACACGCTCAGGAACATCGTCCGCGACCCGCGCGTCGCGCTGATGTTCTTCGTCGCCGGCGCCGACAACGTCGTGCGGGTGAACGGCACCGCGATCGTCTCGGCCGATCCAGCGCTCACGGCGCGATTCGAGCAACAGGGCAAGCACCCGCGTTCGGTCATCGTCGTCACCATCCGGGAAGTCTATTCGCAATGCGCCCGGGCGCTGATGCGCGCGGAGCTCTGGACGGCGGGCGATCTGTCCGAGGGCCTGCCGAGCGTTGGCGACATGCTGGCCGAAGCCAAGGCCGGGTTTGATGGCGCGGGTTACGATGCGGGCTGGACCGCGCGGGCAAAGGACAGCATGTGGTGAGCGATAGTGCCGAGCTTCTGGCGGTCCGCGTGCGGCAAACGCGGCTGCTCGCGCAGAGGAGCGAGGCCTGTTGGTCGAAGGTGGTGGCCGAAACGCCGAAGGAACCGGCCGAAGTGGCGTTCGACACGGCGGACGTCTGGCGGGCCGTACGTCATGGGCGCGGGTCAATCGGTTTCGAAACCGATTACCAAAGCCTTTCGAAAGGCTTTGACCCCGCTCAGCGGATGTATTGCGCAACCACGCTCACGAACACTTCCGGTATCTCGGTGAGCACGTAGCCGCCGGGCTTCTGTGTCACAGCCCAAGCCACCAGGCCACCGCCGATCAGGACGAGGATCGACGCCGCGCGCGGCGCATGCCGGTCGGAAAAGGCCGAGACGACCGACGGGATTGCGAAGACGAGGATGACCGCACCAATGGTGAGGTATAGATCGTATGGCATCTGCCCGGCCCCTCCTTCTGGCCACGGTTCCCCGGCTTCGCCGAACCTGTGCCTATTCCGGGTCGGTTGCGTAGATCAGGCGTTCGGCACAGGGCGCGACGCGCAGGATGTTGGTCGTGCCCGGCACGTTGAACGGCACGCCGGCGATCAGCACGATCTGGTCGCTGTCGTCCGCCAGGCCCGACTCGCGGGCCGCCCGGGCGGCCGAGACGACGGCCACCTTGAAACGGTCGACTTCACCCTGGATCAGGTGACAGGAGATCCCCCAGGACAGGCACAGACGCCGGGCGGTGCGCACCAACGGCGTAAGCGCGAGGATCGGCACCTGCGGACGTTCACGCGCGGCGAGCAGGGCGGTGGTGCCGGACTGGGTGAAACAGCAGATCGCTTTGATGTCGGTCGATACGGCAATCTCGCGCGCCGCCGAGACGATGCCGTCGGCAACCGTGCGGCGTTCGAAGATCCGGCTGTTCTCGAGCACGCGGCGGTATGTCTCGTCGCTCTCGACCTCGTGCGCCACCGCGTCCATCGTCGAAACCGCTTCGATGGGGAATTTGCCCGCCGCGGACTCGGCCGACAGCATCACCGCGTCGGCGCCTTCGTAGATCGCCGTGGCCACGTCCGACACTTCGGCGCGTGTGGGCACCGGGCTCTCGATCATGCTTTCGAGCATCTGGGTGGCCACGATCACCGGCTTCGCGGCGGCGCGGCAATAGTGAACCAGGCGTTTCTGGATCGGCGGCACGTTCTGCACCGGCAGTTCCACGCCGAGGTCGCCGCGAGCGACCATGATCCCGTCCGACACCGCCAGGATCTCTTCGAAATCGTTCACGGCCGCGGGCTTCTCGATCTTAGACAACACCGCGGCGCGACCATTGGCGAGGCGGCGCGCCTCGGCGACGTCGGCGGCGCGCTGCACGAAGCTCAGCGCCAGCCAGTCGACACCGAGCTCGCAGGCGAACTCGAGGTCGCGCCGGTCCTTCTCCGTGAGTGCGGCGATCGGCAGCACCACGTCAGGCACGTTCACGCCCTTCCTGTCGGAAATCGTGCCCCCGACTTCGACCTCGCAATCGGCGAAGTCCTCGCCGTGCCCGACGACACGCAGCCGGATCTTGCCGTCGTTTACCAGGAGGTGCGTGCCGTTTTCGAGGCCGTCGAAGATTTCCTTGTGCGGCAGCTGGACGCGGTCGTGGTCACCCGGCTTGTCCTGGAGGTCGAACCGGAACATCTGGCCTTCCTCGAGGTCGACGCCGTGGGAGGCAAATGTACCGCAGCGCAGTTTCGGGCCTTGCAGGTCGGCGAGAATCCCGATCGACCGGCCAGTGTCGGTCTCCACCTGACGGATGATCTCGTACCGCGCCTGGTGCTCTTCATGGGTGCCATGGGACATGTTGAGGCGGAACACGTCTGCGCCTGTCTCGAACAAGGCCCGGATCATTTTGTAATCATCGGAGGCCGGGCCGAGGGTGGCCACGATCTTGACGTTGCGGCGGCGGTGCATGCCTTCGTCCTTCGTTGTGGGAGTACCGGTGTTAGCGGTCACAGGGAGTCCGCTTTTCTATGCCCCAAAAACTTGGGGCTCGCAACTGGCGCTTTGGCCATCGCTCGCCTACAACGCATATGGTTCGAAAGAAAAAGTTCTGCATGACCCACCCGCCTTTTCACATTCTCGGCGAAGAGTGCGACAGCCGTTGGCTGATCACCTGCGACCACGCGTCGAACGCCGTGCCGCCAGAGATCGCCGGCGGCTCGCTTGGAATTTCCGACGCCGACATGGCGCGCCATATCGCATGGGATCCGGGCGCCGCGGGGGTGTCAATCGGGCTCGGGGACCTGCTCGGTGCGCCGGTGGTGCTCGGCAATTTCTCCCGGCTGGTGATCGACCCCAACCGCGGGGAGGACGACCCGACCCTGCTGATGAAGCTCTACGACGGCACGATCATCCCGGCCAACCGGCATGTCGACGCCCCCGAGATCGAACGCCGGCTGAACGGCTATCACCGGCCCTATCACGGCACCGTCGCCCGGCTCGCCGCGCGGCGCGACGACAGTGTTTACGTCGCCATCCATTCGTTCACCCGGCAGCTCAGGGGGCGAGACCCACGGCCTTGGCATATCGGCGTGCTCTACGGACAGGACGACCGCTTCGCCGTGCCGCTGCTCGACCGGCTGCGGCGCGAGACCGACCTGTGCGTCGGCGAGAACGAGCCCTACGGCGGCCACCTGGAAGGCGACAGCGTCGACCGTCACGCGATCAAGCCTGGCCGGGTCAACGTGCTGATCGAACTGCGCAACGACCTGATCCGCACGGACGCGCAGCAGTGGGCCTGGGCCGAGCGGCTCGTGCCGATTCTGGAAGAGGTGCTGGCAGAAACGGGACTTTGACCGAAGCGCGTTTTCCGGTGCGGAAAACGAAACGGTTTCCGCACCGGAAACCGATCCGAAATCCGCACCGGATTTCGCTCCCCGCCCGCGCCGTCCGGCGCATCGCCCGCCTGCTCCCCGCACCGGTTGACCGCGCGCCGCCACTCTGTACCTATGCAGCGGACAGGGGGGCACAGATCATGGATATCGACCCGCAAACCAGGCTCGAGCTTGAGGCCGCGGCGTTTCGCCGGTTGTGCAAACACCTGATGGAGGACCGGCCCGAGGTGCAGAACATCGAAATGATGAACCTCGCGGGCTTCTGCCGGAACTGCCTCTCGCGCTGGTACCAGGAGGCCGCCAACGACCGCGGCATTACGATGACCAAGGCTGAGGGGCGGGAGGCTTTCTACGGCATGCCCTACGATCACTGGAAGGCGCAGAACCAGACCGAAGCAAGCCCGGAGAAACAGGCGGATTTCGAGGTGGCGTTCAAGGAAAACGTCTTGAAGCAGAGTGAGTAACCCTCACCCGGGCGAGACCCCGGTGACCACTGGCGTGGTGGGAAGCCGTCCGCAATAGCCAGCCAGCGCAAGCGAAACACGGACATAACGCCGCAGTAGGAGCTGCCGCTCGGCAATGCAGACCCGCGCGCCTGGCTGTGCACGTATCATCCAGTCCCCGGTGCGCACCAATCGCTGGCGGTCACCGAGGTCGACGACGACCGCGCGCACCGACATATCACTCCCCGGCACTTGCTGGACGCTCACAACCGGCACCCGGCGATAGCTCACTGCGGTGACCTGGTCCCACCGCACCAATGCGACAGCGCTCACCAGCAGCATGACCGCCACGGCCTCCAGCAACCAGTGGCGCTGGATCCAACGCCAGAATGTATCGGTGTCCTGCAACCCGGTGCTCCTGTCTTTCTGCCGTCACCCTGCTGGATGAAACCGGCAAATCGCGGGCGTCGATCAGGAGGATTTGCGGCGCTCTTGTGCCTTTCTGCACAGATCATGTTATTTGATCGCGACTTCCGTGCGCATTTTCGCGAGCCTATCCTTGTGACACACGCGGAAAGGATCCCCACAGATGCGCCAACCCACCTATTTCATCTCCCACGGCGGCGGCCCCTGGCCCTGGATCGACGACATGCGCGCGGCGTTGGCGCCGTTGGAAGAGAGCCTCGCAGCGCTCCCCTCCCAACTGCCCGAACCGCCCGCGGCCGCCCTGATGATCTCGGGGCATTGGGAAGCGCCGGAGGTGCGGGTCATGCACGGCGCCCGCCCGCCGATGGTCTACGACTATTCCAACTTCCCGCCACATACCTACGAGATCACCTACCCGGCCCCCGGTGCGCCGGAGCTTGCCGAGAAGGCAGCGCAGCTGATCGCCGAGGCGGGCCTTCCCGTCGCGCTGGATGACACCCAAGGCTACGACCACGGCACCTTCGTGCCGGCCTATGTCATGTATCCGCAGGCGGATGTGCCGGTCTTCCAGGTCTCGATGCTGGAGAGCTACGATCCGGCCGACCATTTCCGGCTCGGCCGCGCGCTCGCGCCCTTGCGCGACGCAGGCGTGGTGATCATCGGCTCAGGCCTCAGCTACCACAATCTGCGGCTGTTCGGACCGGACGCGCGGGTGCCCTCGGAAGCGTTCGACGCCTGGCTCGGCGAAACATTGGCGCGACCGATGGCGGAACGCACCGCGCGGCTGATCGACTGGGAAAGCGCCCCGCACGCGCGCACCTGCCACGCGCGCGAAGACCACCTCGTGCCACTCTTTGCCGCACTCGGCGCCGCAGAGGACGCGGTCGCGACCCGGGTCTACACCCAAGAGATGGTGTTCGGCGGCGTTACCGCGTCGAGTTGGCGGTTCGGGTGAGGCCGACCGCCTATCCGTGAAAATAGTTCCCCGCCCGGCCACGAGGGAGGCCGGGCGGGGGGACGAGGTACAGGCCGCGGCCGGACCCCGGGCGCGTCATTCGTAGACGCCGCCTTTCTTCACCTTGTTCGAAAACGCGGTGGTGCCGCCTGCGGCCAGAACCTTGGCCTGCTCAACCCAGTTGTCGCGGCTGACTCGGCCCTTGAACCCCTTGAGGTTGGCGTCGACCCAGGCGACTTCGTCCGCGGTCCAGGCGGCAACCTGGTCGAAGTGGAAGAACCCAAGCTCGTTGCACAGGATTTCGAGCTTCGGCCCGATCCCCTTGATCTGTTTCAGATCGTCCGGCACGCCACCTCGGGCCGCGGCGAGCGTCGCGGGCTTCACGCCCTCGTCGGTCCCCTCGACCACGCCGTCACCATCGTAATCCTTCGCGTCTGAATCGCTGACCGGTTCGGACGCGACCGCAACCGCCGGATGCACCGGATGCGCGCCGTGGTCGGCCTCGACCGCCTCGGCCACTGCGACCGATTCCGCCGCGGCTTCCATCGCCGCCACCTCGGCCGCTTCGGCGAGCGCCTCGGCCTTTTCGACCTCGCGCTCAAGCTCGGCGATGCGCTTGTCCTTCTCCGCCCGCTCTGCCTGGCAGGTGTCGAGATCCGCCTTCGCCGATTTCAAATCCCCGCGGCAGCGCGCAAGATCGGCCTGGCAGGCCTTAGCGTCGGTCCGGCATTTCTCGAGATCGGCCCTGAGCCGCTCGACCCCCTGAACGTCGCCGCTGCGCCGCCCCCAGATGATCCAACCGACAAGCAGCCCGAGCAGCGCCGCAAGGATGATCAGCAGAAGCATCTCGCTGATCAGAAATCCCCATTCCTGAAACATGTGTCTCTCCTTTCCCCGGCCGCGCTCAGTTGGGCCATGTGAAGGTGGTGCGCCGGTTCAGCGCCCGTCCTTCTTCTGTTTCGTTGTCTGCCACCGGCTCGGTCTCGCCGTACCCGATCGGGATCATCCGGCCGGACGGCACGCCGCGGGCGGCCAGCGCGCCCTTCACCGCGCGGGCGCGTTGCGCCGACAGCACGTAGTTGGCATCGTTGTCACCCTCGCTATCCGTGTGCCCACCGATGGTCACGAACATGCCGGGACCGCGGGTGCAAAGGTTCAGGATCCCCGCCAGCTCGTCGATGATCGCAATTGACGCCGGATCGAGCTCCGCGGACCCGGTGACAAACCGGATTGGCGACACCGCCACCCGTTCCATCGCCCTCTCGGCGCAGAGATCGGCGGTCGGTTCTTCCAAGCCTTCGGGCAGGGTGAGCCAGCCGCCGCCATGGGCAATCTGGCGGATGCCGGTCACCGGGTTCTGTCGTTCGGTCCCATCCTCCGGCGGCGGCGCGGCGGCGCTGACCGTGAGGGCCACTTCCGGCCCGAAAGCGCGGCCCAGTGCGCCGGTCACGGCTTGCGTATCGAGCCCGGCCAGCGCTTCGGCCTCGGCGGCAAGACCGTCGTTGCCGCCGGCGACCGTGAGCGTCTCGACCTGGCCCAGCACAGGGCCGAGCCCGGACAGCGCGGTGTCGAGCCCGGGCAGTTCGGCGTAGGTGGTGTCCAGCGTACCGACCGACACATCCGTGCCGAGTGCTGCGGCGAATTCCTCGGCGCCGAAGCCCTCGGGAACGATCCCGTCCAGGCTGAACCCAGTCTCGGCGCCATAGTCGAGCGAGAAATCGACGATGCCCGGATCGGCGACCTCAACGGCAACCACCGTCTCGAAATCGCCCGGCACATCCAGCGCCGCGCGGGCGGCCTCGTCCTCGACCGGGGTCGCGGCGGTGCCTTCGAGGGTGAGCGTGTCACCGGTCACCGCGAAGCTGCCGGAGGCGAGCGGGGCAAGTGCTGCCGCACCAGCGCTCACCGCATCCGCCCAACCGGCGGGCGCGCCGGACGCGAGCGCGAGGTTTTCAACCGGAAGGCCCGCCTGGCCGAGCGCCGCCTTCGCCGCCTCGGTGGGCGCGTAGCCCTGGGCTTCGATCCGACCGTCCACGCCTTTCGCGAGCGCCGTCTCGTAGGGCTCGACCTGCGGGAGAACGGAGATGCCTTCCACGTTCAACACCCGGCGGCCGCGCAGCCCGTCAAGCTCTTCTCGTATTGCCACCAGTTCCGCTTCGGTGTCGGCGATCCCGGTTCCGGTGATGTCGCGGCCGCTCACCCGAATGTCGAGCGGATGCACGTGTTTGGTTGCCACGGCACCCGATGCCGCGGCAATCTCGTCTTCCATCGAAACGGCATGTACCTTCGCGCCCCAGAATGTGAGGCCTGCAACCCCGGCAACGAAGACAAGTGCGCCCAGGCCCTTGCTCATGATTTCCCCCAATGCTTTCTCAAGCCAGCGCCCTCAAAAGGTCAAAGCGCCAGGGTCAAGACAAGGGGAAAAAGCCGGGTGATATTGTCACGGAGGAAAACCGGGGCGTTCAGCCCCGGCCGGTGCCCACGTCAGACAGCCGTTTTCAGGCTTTCCTCGATGTAGAGCTCCCTGAGCCGCTTGGCGACCGGGCCGGGTGTGCCGTCGCCGAGCGCGGCACCGTCGACCTCGATCACCGGGGTAACGAAGGTGGTGGCGGAGGTCACGAAAGCCTCGTCCGCCGATTGCGCCTCACTGATGGTAAAGGCGCGTTCCTCGACCTCCATCTGGGCCTCGGCGGCGTAGCGCAGCACCGCGGACCGGGTGATCCCGTGCAGGATGTCGTTCGACAGTTCGCGGGTGACGATCTTGCTGCCCTTGACGATATAGGCGTTGTTCGAGGTGCCCTCGGTTACCTTGCCATCCTCGACGAACCAGGCGTCTCCGGCGCCCGCGGCCTTGGCCGCCATCTTGCCCATCGACGGGTAGAGAAGCTGCACCGTCTTGATGTCGCGCCGGTGCCAGCGCAGGTCGGGCACCGAGATCACCCTGATGCCCGTGGTGGCGACGGCGCTCTCGAGAAGGTCCGGCTTCGACTGGGTGAACATCACCACCGTGCCAGGCACCGTCTCCGGATCGGGAAAGGCGAAGTCGCGGTCGCCCGCGCTGCCCCGGGTGACCTGAAGATAGACGAGGCCATTGTCGATGTCGTTCTTCGCGACAAGCTCCCGATGGGCCGCCAGCAGATCCTCGTGGGAGATCGGAGCGACCATGTCGAGCTCGGCGAGCGAGCGGGCGAGCCGCGCCGCGTGGCCTTCGAAATCGATCAGCTTGCCGCCCAGCACGGAGGTCACTTCATAGACCCCGTCGGCCATCAGGAAGCCGCGGTCGAAGATCGAGATCGTCGCCTCTTCCTCGGGAAGGTAGTCTCCGTTGACATACACGGTGCGGCTCATGGTGCTCTCCTAACCCCAGAGTGCCGCGCTTGGCGGATGCACCCCGGCTTCGTCATACCCCAAAGGTTCGGCCCGGTCTTGGGCGAGAAGCAGGGGGCCGTCAAGGTCCGTTACCAACGCGCCTTGCGCCACCAGGACGGCGGGCGCCATCGCGAGCGAGCTGCCCACCATACAGCCAACCATGATACTAAAGCCATCGGCCAGGGCGGCCTGTTTGAGCGCCAACGCCTCGGTGAGCCCGCCGGTCTTGTCGAGCTTGATGTTCACCATGTCGTATTTGCCCTTGAGCCCCATGAGGCTCGTCCGGTCGTGACACGATTCGTCGGCACAGACCGGCACCGGGCGCTCGAGCCCCATTAGCGCCTCGTCGTCCCCTGCGGGAAGAGGCTGTTCCACCAGCGCGACGCCCAGGCGCACGAGATGCGGCGCGAGATCGGCATAGACTTCAGCGCTCCAGCCCTCGTTGGCGTCGACGATGATCCGCGATGTCGGTGCGCCAGCCCGCACCGCTTCCAGCCGGGCCATGTCGTCGGGCGTACCGAGCTTGATCTTCAGGAGCGGCCGGTGGCCGTGCTCCGCCGCCTTCGCGCGCATCTCCTCCGGCGTGCCCAGAGACAGCGTGTAGGCGGTGATCTCCGGCCCCGGTGCCGCGAGCCCCGCCACCTCCCAGGCCCGTTTTCCCGCCTGTTTCGCTTCGAGATCCCACAGCGCGCAATCGACCGCGTTGCGCGCGGCGCCGGCCGGCAGCAGCGCCTGCAGCTCCGCGCGTGTGAACCGCTCCGGCAGCCCGTCGATTTCCGCCGTCACGCTTGTAAGCGTCTCGCCGTAGCGCGCATAGGGCACACATTCGCCCCGGCCCTTCGCGCCCCCGTCCTCGACGGTCACCGTCAGCACGGCCGCCTCGGTCTTCGACCCACGCGAAATGGTGAACACCTCTGCCAGCGGGAACCGCTCCTCGGTGACGGTCATGCGCATCCCATGCTCCTTCATCTTGGCAACACTGCTCCTGGGGGATTGGGGGGCTGGACCCCGATTTCACATCGACGTTAGCTCAACGCCACCAGCGCATCCACCAGCTTTGCCGCCCCGTAGCGGAACGGGTCGGTCGCCGGCAGGCCCATGCGCGTCTCGATTTCAGCGAGATAGGCCGTCGCCTCGTCCTCTGACATGGCGGCGGTGTTGACCGAGACAGCGACCACCTGGCACGCCGGATTTGCCACACTGGCCAGCGGCAGGGCCGTGTCGCGCAGCGCTTCCAGCGACGGCAGCGCATAGCCGGGCAACCCCCGCATATGCTCCCGGGTCGGCTCGTGGGCGAGGATCAGCGCGTCTGGCTGGCCGCCGTGGATCAGTGCCATGGTCACACCCGAGAAGGAAACGTGGAACAGGCTGCCCTGGCCCTCGATATGGTCCCAGTGATCCTCGTCGTTGTCCGGCGTCAGCCATTCCACTGCGCCGGCCATGAAATCGGCCACTACCGCGTCGAGCGGCACGCCGTTGCCGGTGATCAGAATGCCAGTCTGGCCGGTGGCCCTGAAGCTCGACTTCAGCCCGCGCGCATTCATTTCCCGGTCCATCGCCAACCCGGTATACATCTTGCCAACCGAGCAGTCGGTCCCGACGGCGAGCACGCGCTTGCCGCTGCGCTTGACGCCGTTTGCGATCGGGTACTTCACCTCGGGCACGCGCACGTCGTGCAGGGCCCGCCCGGTCGCCTCGGCCACCGCCGCGAGGTCAGGCTCGTCGCTGAGCAGGTTGTGCAGGCCGGAGGCGAGGTCGAACCCCTCTTCCAGTGCCGTCACCAACACCTTCTTCCACGCCGGGCTGATCACGCCACCGCGGTTGGCCACTCCGATCACCAGGGTCTTCGCGCCCGCGGCCTTCGCCTCGGCAAGCGTCATGTCTGGCAGCCGCAGATCGGCCTTGCAGCCTTCCATGCGATACTGGCCGACGGCGTTGTCCGGCCGCCAATCCTTGATGCCCTGCGCCACCTTGGCCGCGAGCCCATCCGGCGCGTCGCCGAGGAAGAGAAGATAGGGGGTTTCGATCATGTGTGCCTCCGGGTTTGGCGCAGGATCGCCCGGAGAACGGGCGATATTCTCGCAAGTCCGGGCGCTCAACTCGACAATTTTCGAAGGATCTTTCACAGATAGCGAATTTGACGATAGATCTCCCTCCGGGAATGCTGCATTGCCGCAAAATCGTCGCTGCGGCTGCGAGATTCGTCTTGCCCTGCTAGGCGCAACTATCTATCTCTCGGATGAGAAAATACGAAACAAACTTGCACACCGAACGCCCGAAAGCACGGAGGCCCCCATGTCGTTCCGCCCGCAACCGCCCGCGCCCGCCCGTCCCAATCGCTGCCAGCTGTTCGGGCCAGGCTCACGCCCGGAACTGTTCGAAAAGATGGCCGCCTCCACCGCCGACGTGGTCAACCTCGACCTCGAAGACAGCGTGGCACCAAGCGACAAAGACACCGCGCGGGCGAACATCATCGCCGCCACCCATGACGTCGACTGGGGCAACAAATACCTCAGTGTCCGGATCAACGGGCTCGACACGCCCTGGTGGTACAAGGACGTGGTCGAACTGCTCGAGAACGGCTCCAACCGGCTCGACCAGATCATGATCCCGATGGTCGGCAACGCGATGGACATCTACGCGGTCGACGCGCTGGTGACGGCGGTGGAACG
>DQCI01000223.1:18070-28345 GCA_003545125.1 Paracoccaceae bacterium | reverse complement strand
CATGTCGAGGAAATCGCCGCCGCCTCGCCGCGGATGCAGGGGATGAGCCTCGGGTACGCCGATTTCGCGGCGTCGATGGGCATGGCCACGACCGGCATCGGCGGCACCCAGGCGAATTACTTCATGACCCACGAGGGCCAGACCGACTATCCCGACCCGTGGCACTACGCAGTGTCGGCCATCGTCGCCGCTTGCCGCACCCACGGCGTGTTGCCGATCGACGGCCCGTTCGGCAATTTTTCCGACGACGACGCCTATATCGCGCATTCGAAGCGGGTGGCGACGCTCGGCATGGTCGGCAAATGGGCGATCCATCCTCGCCAGGTGAAACTCGCCAACGAGGTGTTCACGCCGTCGCCGGAGGCGGTGGCCGATGCGCGCGAGATCCTCGCGGCAATGGAAGAGGCCAAGGCCAACGGGCTCGGGGCCACGACCTACAAGGGCAAGCTCATCGACATCGCCTCGATGAAACAGGCCGAAGTGATCGTGCGTATGGCCGAGCTGGTCGAGGGCTGATCGACGTGTGAGGGGAGCCCGGGTCCGGTCGGGTTTCGGGTGGCTGCCGCCGGAAACGCCGCCCGGCCCCGGCTCCCGAGCCGGGCGACCTGAATGGTTGGTTTACCGGCAAGACCGCTCAAGCCACTGCTTTGAAACGATTTGTCGCCCAGCCGAGGGGGTCGGTTTCCTAGGAAACCAGCATGCCGGGTCCAAAAAAAAGGGCCGACACCCCTCAGCTCGGATCGGGCCGCCCTGCGCACCGGCCACTCGCCGCTAACGCTGCGCCACCGCCTCCGCTTCCAGCATCCGGCCGAGCGCCCGCATCCCGTGCGCCACGCCAAGAAAGGACGCAGGCACCGGCGCGGCGTCGAAAGCTGCCGTTTCCACGGGGAGCCGTTCGAACCGGTAGCTGAGGCCCAAGCGGGCGTCCTGGACGCTCACATCGCAGAGCCATCCGCCACCGGAAACGTCGCGGCATACGGCGCCGATCCGGAACCCGTCGGGTGATACCCCTTTCGTCACCATACGCGGCCAGCCGAAATCCTCGTTGCGATAGAAAACCGTCATGTCGGTCGCCTGGCCAACCGGCGCCGGCGCGTCGGGCAGAAACAGAGCCCCGTCCCCGATCTCGAGGATCGGCCCGCCAACCTCCGGCAGGCCGGCCCGCTCGGCCGGTTTGCGCGCCGCCTCGAGCACAAGCGTCACCGAGCGCGCGGGCAACGGGCCATCCGGCGGGGCGCCGAGGCAGAAGGCGAAGCGCGCGGGCCTGGTGCGGTAGCCGCTCATCTCCTCGCCGCTGATCCACTTCGTGCCCGTATACACCGTTGTCCAGGGTGTCGCCGCGATCGACAGCTCGTGTCCCGCGACCGACACCACCAGGGTTTCCACCCAGTCGCAGCGCGCACGCCGCACCCGGTCGCTCAGATCGACCGCCTCCGAGACCAGTGCGGTCCAGCCAATCACCACGGCGATCCCGAGCGCAAAAGCGCCCAGCATAATCGCGGCAATCCTGGTGTATGGTCTCAACGCGGGGCGCCCTTCTGGCCTGACCCGGGCATCGTAGCCCGGTCGGCCGGAAAGGTCACGCAGATGGGCCGAGGGGGCGCACCGGTTGGCGCAGGATCGTCCGGAGCTTTTCGGGTGCGGCCCGACGTGGGTCGGACAAGTAGATTTCGTGGTGCGGTCCGGCGAATGTCACGCCCTCATCGAGCATGATCTCGTCGTGCAGGCGGGCGAGCACCGGTGCCTCGTCGGTGTAGGGCCCGAGATGCAGCGATTGCAGGCAGTCGCCCTCGGCGAAGGCGGTGAGCCGCACCGCATCGAGCGGACCGGCCTTACGCTTGCGCCGCGCCGCGGTGCGGGCCGCGTCGAGTGACCGGTCGTCGACAGTGTCGGGCAAACGAATCATGGCCCGCCAGCGCCAGGCCGCCCGGTCGCCGGCAACGAAGGCCCCCTGGTCGTCGGCCCACCACAAGGCCTCCAGAGGCGGTACGACGAAATCGCGCCCTTCGGCTTTTTCCGCGAACTTGATCCCGTAGGCGAGCGGGTAGAGGGCACCAACCGCGACCGCGTAGTCCGGCCCGTTCGGATCGCCCTGCCCCTCGATGGCGAGGAAGGTCATCTCCGGCAGGGTCAGCCTGTCCCAACGCCCCGACTTACCGGTGTAGAACGCCCGGTCGCGTTGCTTGAAGTCGATCTTGTCCATTAGCGCTTCGCGGTCTTCCTGCGGTGATAGGTGAGGGCGCGGGCGATCAGAACCGCCAGCGCCGCCTTTTCGATCTCCGCGCCCGGGCCGAACAGCACCGCGCGGGTGCCCTCGAACCGGCTGCCCGCCGGGGCAATCGCGCGGAAGTCCTCGATCAGCGAGGTGCGGCAGTTGACGAACAGCGCAGCCTCGCCCGACTTCGCCTGCCCGAGCCGGATCGTCGAGCCTTTCGGCGCGATATAGGCGGGCTGCCCCCAGCGCAGCGCCTCCTCGACCGGCCCGGCCCCCTCCGCCTCAACCTCGGCCGTCGCAAAGATCAGCGCGCGCAGTGTGTCGAGTACGGGACGAACGTCGCCCGACAGCTCTTCGAAGGCGCGCGCGACCTCCGGGGGCATCGGCGGGGTCATTCCAGTGCCACGCCGATCAGCGTCACCAGATCGTCCGGCGCGGTGTCCATCGGCGTGTTGAGGTAGAGCTCGAAGGGCGGTGTGTCGCGGGGCACTTCGCCGGATTTCGGCAGCCAGTCGCCGAACAGGAAGGCATAGGCCGTCTTCAGCCCGGTGTACGGGCCCTGGTGGGTGAGGATCGCGTGTTTGCCGCCAAGCAGGCGTATCTCTTCGAGTGGCGCGGCAATCTCCGCTTCCTGCGCAATCTCGAACCCGGCGGCGCTGCGCAACTCGGTCTCCGGCACTGCATCCGGATCATCGTAGTAAAGCCCCATCATCGCGCCAAGCTCCGGTCCGAGCCCGCGCGCCATCGCCGTGGCGCCCGCCCTCTCAAAAGCTTCGCCGATGGTGATATAGGGCCCCCGATGGGCGATCATCGCCAGTCGGCGTTCGGGCTCGTCCTTGAGTGTCACATCATACATCACGAAATCTCCATTGCTGTTGAGGCGCAGCGGCGGACGCGAGAGGCCGCGTTTGCGAAACGCGGCCGGTGTCTGGCCGAAGGCATCGCGAAAGGCGCGCGAAAAGCTCTTGGGGTTCGGGTAGCCACACTTTTCCGCCACCATGGCCAGTGGCGCTTCGGTGTCGAGTAATTCATTGACCGCACGGTAAAGCCGCACCCGCCGGATGAACGCGGCAACCGTCTCGCCGGTCATCGCCGTGAACACGCGGTGGAAATGGAACCGGCTGAGCGCCGCCGCGTCCGCGAGCGAATCAAGCGACAGATCGCCGTCGAGATTGGCGTAGACGTGATCCAACACGCGCGTCAGCCGTTTCTCGTAATCGTTCGCCATTCGGCACTCCTTCGTCTCGCTGCCCCCGACCATCACATGCGCGCGGGTCACAAATCTTGCCGAGTTGCATTCTTCATCCCCCCGCCCTTATATCGACCACAGCTGACAAGGGGCCCGCGCATGACCAATTACCTCGAGTTCGAGAAACCGCTCGCCGAAATTGAAGGCAAGGCGGAAGAATTGCGCGCGATGGCGCGGGCGAACGAGGAGATGGACGTCGAGAAGGAGGCAGCCGCTCTCGACACCAAAGCGGCGACGCTGCTTTCCGACCTCTACGGCAAGCTCACCCCCTGGCAGAAAACGCAAGTCGCCCGCCATCCCGACCGGCCGCACGCGAAGGATTACATCGAGGCGCTGTTCACCGAATACACACCGCTCGCGGGCGACCGCAATTTTGCCGACGATCACGCGGTGTTGGGTGGGCTCGCGCGGCTCGCCGATATCCCCGTCATGGTGATCGGGCACGAGAAGGGGCACGACACCAAATCGCGCATCGAGCGCAATTTCGGCATGGCGCGGCCCGAGGGCTACCGCAAGGCGATCCGCCTCATGGACCTTGCCGACCGGTTCGGCCTGCCGGTGATTTCGCTGGTCGACACGCCCGGCGCTTACCCCGGCAAGGGCGCCGAGGAGCGCGGCCAGTCCGAGGCGATCGCGCGTTCGACCGAGAAATGTCTCCAGCTCGGGGTGCCGCTCATCAGCGTCATCATCGGCGAGGGCGGCTCCGGCGGGGCCGTGGCCTTCGCCACCGGCAATACCGTGATGATGCTTGAACACTCGATCTACTCGGTGATTTCGCCCGAGGGCTGCGCCTCGATCCTGTGGAAGGATGCCGAGCGCATGCGCGAGGCGGCGGAAGCGCTCAGGCTCACGGCGCAGGATCTCAAGACCCTCGGTGTGATCGACCGGATCATCGACGAACCCGTGGGCGGTGCCCAGCGCGGCCGTCGCCAGACCATCGACGCCGTCGGCAAGGCACTCGAGGCCGAGCTCAAATCGCTTTCGCCCAAGAAACCGCAGGCGCTCAAGCAGCAGCGGCGCAAGAAATACCTCGAGATGGGGTCGAACGGCCTCGCCGCCTGACGCGCAAAGCCGCTTCAAAGCGGCTTGAACCAAGCGGTTTCGAAACCGCTTGGCTGCGCCCGGTCGTACTGTCAGCCTGTCAACGGCCTGGGGGAGAGCTCGATGGCAACGTTTGACTGGCAGGCGGAACGCGCCGACCTTCCGGGGCTCGCGCAGCTCGATGATGAGAACGCCGAGATCGACCACATCGCCGTCCGTGTCTATCGCCAGGCCCGGGTGCACGCCGAGATGGTCGCGCGCGGGATCGACGCGGTGATCCTGTCGGACGCGGTCAACATCCGCTACGCCACGGGCACCCGCAACATGCAAGTGTCCACCAGCCGCAACGCGCCGTCGCGTTACCTGGTGATGACCGCGACCCGCGCAATCCTGTTCGAGTTCACCGGCTGCGAGCATCTCGCCGACGGGTTCGGAACCGTGGACGAGGTCCGGTCCGCCCCTACCGCCGACTACGTCGCGGCGGGCCCGGAAATCGCCACGCGCGAAAAGGCCTGGGCCCGCGAGACAGCGGCGCTGATCGCGGAGCTCACCGGCGGTCCGGGCGCCAAGGTCGGCCTCGAACGGCTGAACGCGGGCGCCGCGCTGGCGCTTGCCGCCGAAGGGCTCCGCCTGGTCGATGCGCGGGAACCGGTTGAGATGGCGCGGTCCATCAAATCGGCGGAAGAGATGAAATGCGTGATCGCTTCCTTGCGGTCCACCGAACGCGGTGTCGCCGCCCTATGCGCGGCGATCCGCCCCGGCCTCACCGAGGCCCAGCTCTGGTCGGTGCGGCACGCTTCGGTGATCGCCGACAATGCCGACTACATCGAAACCCGGCTTCTGAACGCGGGCGCGGACCAATCCGTGGTTCCAGGAGACCGGCGACAAGATGATCGGCGCAAACGAGCTGATCGCACTCGATACCGACGTGGTCGGCGTGCACGGCCACTACGCCGACTTCTCGCGCAGCTTTCTTGCCGGGCCCGCCGCACCCATCGCCACCCAACGCGCGCCCTACCGATTGGCGCACGATCAAGTGCACCACAACATCGGTGTAATTCGCCCCGGCATGAGCTTTGGCGACGACGCGAACGCGGCCTGGGACATTCCCGACAAGGACCACGCCAACCGGTACTACCTCTCGGCGCATGGCTGCGGGATGACGGGCGAA
Organism: Paracoccaceae bacterium; assembly: GCA_003545125.1. Lineage (GTDB taxonomy): Bacteria > Pseudomonadota > Alphaproteobacteria > Rhodobacterales > Rhodobacteraceae > Sinisalibacter. The sequence continues at coordinate 22,669 of DQCI01000223.1, read as the reverse complement.
TACCCCTACCTCTACCACCACGGCGATCTTCCGCAGGCGGGCCATGACGGCGAGATCGTGCCCGCATGGTGCTCAGCGTCGAAAGCTTCATCGGCGCGGACGGCGGGAAGGAGGGGGTGAAGCTCGAACAGCAGCTGGCGGTGACCGAAACCGGTACCGAGCTGCTGTCCCGCTTTGCTTTCGAAGAGGCTCTGCTCGCCTGAGCGCAGCGCCGGGATTTCAGCGCTTCGGTGCGCGCGAGTTCGCCGCGGCGACGACAGCCGCCGTCACCGCGTCGTAGAGCGCTTCCGACCGGCGGGCATGGTCGCGCCACTCCGCCTCGTCGAGCTTCAACTTGCCCCAGATTTCGAGATTATCGAACACCCAGCCGCGCTGGCTGGCGCGGAGCAGGCGACGCGCAGGTTCCGAGAGCGTGTCGGCAGGGCCCGCGGGGTTTTCGACCGGCAGCGGATCGGGCGCACCTTCGAGCAGGGCGAGGGCCGAAGTGAAGCGCACGTTGGCGGCTTTCGCATCCCGTTCCCAGGCAAACTCGCTCATCTCCGCGAGCGCATGGCGCAACTCGGTCGCGGCCGCGTCGATGTCGCGGCCCGGACCCTGGGGCTCGGCGGCGGTGGCGGTGTAGCGCACCGCCCAGATCCGCCCGTCGCGCGCGCTCGGGTAGGCCACCTTCCAGGCGCCGTGCCAGCCCAGCGCACGCCCGTCATCGGTCTCGGTGGTCATCATCCAACGGCTGCCGCCGCCCGCAAAACCGGCTGCGATCCGGTCGGGAATGGTTTCGCCGGGGATGACGTCTTCGTCCTGCCGGGAAAACCCGAGGCGCACGCGTTTGGTGCCAGACCGCGCGAGCTGGTCGAGCCAGGCAGGCGGGGTCTCGGCCATCGTGGTGCGCGTCGGCTTGGCCTGGCCACGCTTGGTGGCGATGTCAAAGCTGATCGATCCACAGCGGGCAAAGGCGCGCTGGGTGGCAAACCAGCGCATCGGGTCGTTGGGGTGGGTGAGCCGGTGATTGGCCGAGATGGCCAGGGCTGCAAGCTGTGCGACTTCGCCGTCCAAGTGAATTCCTGTCTCCGTCCGCGTCCGCGCGGACAGCTTCGTGCCACAGGTTAACCAAGGATTATCAATTCGTCCCGTACTTTAACAACGCCGCGAACCGTCGCGGTGAAAGGAGATGATGACACTGAGTGACAATCGCTTTCGAAAATGGATGGTGACACTGGCCGCAGCCTCGCTGCTGGTCGCAATCATCCGGCTCTGGATCGGCCAATGATGCCGCGAAAAAGAAGCCCCGCGGAGCTGCAACTCCGCGGGGCACTTGATTTCGGTGATGACACTGAAACCGCTTCCGATGCCTAATCACATACCACACAGGTTACGATTCGGTAAAGAACGCCCGGTTCAGAGCCGGTTCAGCAACTCCCAGGTCGGCCAGGCATCCGCTACCAGCCCGAGGCGCATCTGTTCCTTCTGCACCGCGATGCGGGTGTTGTAGCCGAGGATACCGTCGACCTCGCCAACGTCGTGGCCCATCGACTGGAGTTTGCGCTGGAGCTGCTTCATCGACCCCTGGTCGAGCGGCGCGGACGGGTTGCCGGCGTTGAACACCTGCGCGCCTTCGAGACGGTTGGCGAAATAGGCCGCCGTCAGCACGTAGGTGAAGCTCTGGTTCCACTCAAAGTAGACATCGAAATTCGGATAGGCGAGGAAGGCCGGGCCGTTGTGGCCATTGGGCACGATGATCGAGGCGTCGGCGGTGTTGACCAGCTGGCCTTCGCGCGGCTGCACACCCATTGCCGCCCATTCGCTGGTCGAGAGCTTCTGGTGAGAGCCCGACTTCGAAAAATCGAAGCCAGACGGCAGGGTCACTTCCTGAAGCCAGGGTTCGTTCGGCCGCCAGCCGAGTTTCGACAGCATGTTGGCCCCCGACAAGAGCGCGTCATGGGCCGACTTCTTGAGGTCGACATGCCCGTCGCCGTCGCCGTCGATCCCCGAGTCGCGGATGTCGGCCGGCAGCATCTGCACCATGCCGATCTCGCCTGCCCAGGCGCCGGTGGTGCCGGTGGGCGAGAAATCCCCTTGCTCATAGAGGTCGAGCGCCGCCAGCACCTGCGGCTGGAAGATGCCCGGGCGGCGGCAGTCGTGGCTCAGCGTCACCAGCGAGTTCAACGTGTTGAAATCACCCTGGTAGCCGCCGAAATCGGTTTCGAACGCCCAGAACGCTGTAAGCACGCCGCGGCTCACGCCGAACCGCTGTTCGATCTCGTTGAAAACGCCCGCGTATTGCTCGAGCTTCTGACGGCCGACCGAAAGACGGTTCTGCGAGATCAGCTTGCGCGAGAAGTCGACGAAGCCAGAATTGAAAATGCCCTGCGCCCCGTCGGCGCCGAGCGTGCGCCCGTCCTGGTAAACGCTTGAGAAAAACTTGTCGACGGTGGCCCGGTCGTGCCCCTGAGACACGGCCAGGTCTTTCATCCGGCCGACGAAAGACTGGAATGACCCGCCGCATTCGATCAGCGGGTCGGGGATGTCGCCCGCACCGGCGGCCAACGCGCCGGTCGCGGTGAAAAGGCTCAAAACAACAGTGGAAAGAAATTTGCGCATGTGGGTCCCTCAACGTGGTTCGAGGCGGCACAGTAGTGGCCAAAGCGCGGCGTGCAAACTGAAAATGTGGGAAAAGGACAAGGGCATTACATGAAGTGATCGAACGCCCTCTCTCCGGCCTCCGATCGCGCGCGGGCCGGTCTCTCAGATCACGGCGATAAGCAGCATGGCCGCCGCGAGCGCTGCCCAGGCCCGCCACAGGCTCCCGACCGCGTCGTCGATCTCGCCGGCGCCGATCTCGTGACGGCCTTCGTCGTTGACGAAGGGTTCATCGCGCATTTCGCCGTGGTAGCTGCGTGGTCCCGAGAGCGCCACGCCGAGCCCCACGGCCATCGCCGCTTCCGGCCAGCCCGCGTTGGGCGAGCGATGCAGGCGGGCGTCGCGGGCGATGGTCTCCCACCCGCCCCGGCTGTGCCGGGTGAGGAACAGCAAGAGCGCCGAGACGCGCGCCGGGATCCAGTTGAGCAAATCGTCGAGCTTTGCCGTCGCCTTGCCGAACTGCTCGTGGCGGGGCGTACGGTAGCCGATCATGCTGTCGGCGGTGTTGACCATCTTGTAGGCCATGAGGCCGGGCAGGCCGGCGACGAGAAACCAGAAAGCGGGGGCCACCACCCCGTCGGAAAAGTTCTCGGCCGCCGATTCGATCGCCGCGCGGGCGATCCGGGGCGCATCCATGCCGACCGTGTCGCGCCCGACGATCTTCGCAACCGTCGCGCGCCCGTCCGCGACGGAAAGCGACAGCGCGTCGGCGACCGCGCGCACGTGGTCGACAAGCGACCGTTGCGCCAGCAGCACCGCCGCCCCCAGCACCTCGACCGGCCAGCCGATCCGGGCGAGGAGGGACCCGACGAGCCAGGCCGCCGCGGTGAGTGCCGCAATCGCCAGGGCCCCCGTGACAACCCGACCCTGCCCATGGTTCATCATTCGATCGACCCAACCGACCGCGCGCCCCATCAGCACCGCCGGATGGGGCAGGCGTTTCCACACCGTCTCGGGTTCGCCGAAGACGGCGTCGAGACCGAGGGCGAGAAGCAGCGCGAGTGCGTGGCTCATGCCAGCGCCGCTTCAAGCTGCGCCCAGCCATCGGCGGGCGGCAAGCCGAGGCGGATCCATCCGGGCTCATAGGGAAAGACCCGGCTCCAGACCCTGCCCTGCGCGAGCCGCGCCTGCCAGGCCGCGGCATCATCGACCCGGAACAGCCGAAACAGCACCGTGCCGCCGACCAGTTCGGCGCCCTTCGCCTGCATCACCGCGTCGAGCCGCGCGGTTTCGACCGAAAGCACCTGTCGGGTCTCGTTCGCCCATTCCATGTCTTCGAGCGCTACGGCGCCGACATGCTGGGCTATGCCCGACACCGGCCAGGGGCCGAGCCGGTTCTTCAGCGCCGCGATCAGGTCCGGGTCGCCGATGGCGAAGCCGAGCCGAAGACCGGGCAGGCCCCAGAACTTGCCCAGAGACTTCAGGATCAACGTACCGGGGCGGGTGGCGAAATCCGGCATCCTCGAATTGGCAAGGATCACGTCGGCGAAGCTTTCGTCGATCACCAGGAGGGGGCGGTTGTTTGGCTCGTCCTCCCCTGAGAACATATGCCCGGTCGGGTTGTTGGGATGGACCACCACGCGCGCCTCGGCGGGGTCGCCCTCGGGGTCGGATCGCAGCACCTCCCAACCCGCGGCCGAAAACCCCGCCTCATGTTCGTTGTAGGTGCGCCCAGGGATGCGCACCCGTCCAGTGGGACGCAGGTGAGGGATGCTCGCGATCAAAGCCGAGGCCCCGGGCGCGGCCAGCACCGCCGCGTCTTCGGGGACACTCCAGAAGGCGCGGGCGGCGGCCTCCAGCCGGGCACCGGCGACCCGGTCGGGCAGAGCGGTCCACGCGTCCGCCGGGATCTCGGGCACCGGGTAGGGGTGCGGGTTGATACCGGTCGAAAGGTCAAGCCACTGCGCGCGGCGTCCGCCATGGAGCGCGACGGCATCGTCGAGCCCGCCGCCGTGGTCGCGC
>DQCI01000223.1:10332-17985 GCA_003545125.1 Paracoccaceae bacterium | reverse complement strand
GCCTGCGGCCATTCGCGGTACGGCACCTGACCGGTCTCGGACGCGGCGTGCCCGGTGGCATAGGCGACGATCCCTGCGGCCGCCTCTTCGCCGGGGTCGAACCGGCCCAGCGTATAGGACAGCTTGCCCGTCGCCTGGATGGCGACGTTGCAGGCGTGGTCGCACCCCATCAGGCAGGCGGTGCGCCGGGTTCTGAGCCCGGTGCCCTGTGCCGCCACTTCAACCAGCCGTGCCAGCCGCTCGCCGTCGGTCTGCTCGATCCCACGCGCGGCCCAGTCGTCGCGCTTGCAGGTGTCACAAATGGTGATCCAGGTTGTCGTCACGCGCGTCTCCTCTTCGCTGTCGCGCGTCCCATGAAGCGGAAATCGCGGGCGTTGGCAACCGAACGGCGATACCGGCCGGTCGTCGGGGGTCGTGCGCGCCTGACACACTGGCCGGACCATGGGGTTGCGGCGGCGCAGTTTCCTCTTCCATCGCGGGGACTTGGGCGTAGTCTGAAATCATGAATCGTGTGCATCCCTCCGGCCCGGACGCCCGCCGCCCCGATGCCCCCCGCCCCGATGCCGTCGTCTTCGACATCGGCAACGTGCTGATCGAATGGGATCCGGATCGGGCTTACACCGCGATGGTCGGTCCCGAACGGGCCCGGGCGATGTTTGCGGCTGCGGATATTCACCGCATGAACGAGGCGGTCGACCGGGGCGCCGATTTCCGCGAGACGGTCTACGAGGCGGCGGAGGCAACGCCCGATTTCCGCGACGAGATCCGTATGTGGCACGACCGTTGGCTCGAGGTGGCGGGGCCGGAGATCCCCCATTCCGTGCGGCTCCTGAGGGCATTGCGGGCGAAGGGTGTGGCCGTGTTCGCGCTGTCGAATTTCGGCCGCGGCCCGTTTGCCGTCGCCGAGGAAGCCTGGCCGTTCCTCACCGAGTTCGACCGGCGCTATATCTCGGGCCACCTCGGCGTCATCAAACCGGCGGCAAGGATCTACGAGATCCTCGAGGAAGACAGCGGGATCGCGCCCGAGCGCCTGCTGTTTGCCGACGACATGGCGTACAATATCGCGACGGCCGAAGCGCGTGGCTGGCAGACGCACCTGTTCGAAGGGCCCGAAGGCTGGGCCGCGCGGCTGGTCGAGGCCGGGCTCTTGAGCTCGGAGGAGGCGCGATGACGTTCGAGATCATCCCGTTCGAAGCCGAAGCGCTGCTCAGTTGGGGTGAGTTGGCGGACGCACTTGTCGCGGGGCACCGTCTGCCCCGGGCAGACATCGCCGACAGTTTCGTTCACCGCGAGCCCGACACCCTGCTCACCCGGTCTGCCTGGATCGACGGGATGGGCATGGCGGTGAAGACGGCGACGATATTCCCCGAGAACCCCGCCGACCGGATTCCGGCCGTCAACGGGGCTGTGTCGCTCTATCGCGATGATCACGGCACTCTGGACGCGATCGTCGATTTCCATCTCGTCACCAAGTGGAAGACGGCCGCCGATTCGATGGTCGCCGCGCGGCTGCTGGCACCGGAGGATGCCGATTGCATCCTCATCGTCGGCGGCGGGCATATGGCGCGGGCGATGCGGGAGGCCTATGGCTGGCTCTACCCGAAGGCCCGGTTCCTGGTCTGGAACCGCACCCCCGCCAAGGCGGAAGAGATCGCCGCGCATTTTCCCAACACCCTGTTCGTGACGGATCTCGAAAGCGCGGTGCGGGCGTCCGACATCGTGAGCTGCGCGACGATGTCGCGTGAACCGCTGATCGAGGGCAATTGGCTCGCCGCCGGTCAGTATATCGACCTGATCGGCGCTTTCCGTGCAGACATGCGCGAAAGCGACGATGAAGCCTTGAGGCGGGCGCGGATCTTCATCGACAGCCGGGTGACGGTGATGGAACATATCGGCGAGTTGAAGATCCCGCTCGAAGAGGGCGTGATCGCGCCGGGAGACATCGTCGGCGATTTCTATGATATCGAAGCCGGTGCCTTCACCCGGGCGCCCGATGAGATCACGCTGTTCAAGAACGGCGGCGGCGCGCATCTCGACCTTATCACGGCGCGCCATATCCTGGAGAAATGGCGCGCGCGGTGACGCCGGTCGGAGGATCGGCCTCCCGCCCCCCGAGGTGATTTTTGGTCGAAGCAGAGGGCGGGCGAAGACTTCGCAAGGGGTGGGCGAACTCGGACGGGGGGTCAAGTAACTGATTTTTCTACAGATAGCGCTAACTGATGTTCGCCCGGGCGAGACTGGGCGAGACTGGGCGAACACCGGATCCGCAGCTTAGACATCGTTGGCTTCGACCAGATCGTCGAGCGACTGGTAGGCCAGTTCCATTCCCTCCATCATGCCGGTCGCGAGCATCGCCTCGCGCGCCGCGGCATCGGGAAGGGTCATGCGCAGGGTGAGTCTGGTGCCGCCCTCCGCGGCCTCGAACAGCGTCTCGAGGTTGTTGTCGGGCGTGCGCTCGGGCACCAGCATGTACTCGACATGACGGATGCGCCGGTTCGGCTCGATCTCGATGATCTCTCCGACGATGGAAAACTCCTCGCCATCGGGACCGGCGTAATCGTGGCGATAAGCGCCGCCGGGGCGGGGATCCATTTCGCAACCCGGCATCGACCAGCCGGGCGGCCCCAGCATCCAACGTTGCATCAGCGCGCAGTCGGTATGGGCGCGAAAGACCAGATCCGGGGTCGCCGCGAAATGCCGGGTGACGGTGAGATTGGTGTCTCCGTCGAGGACGAATTCGAGGGGTGCTGGCATGGATCAGGTCTCCTGTTCGGGTTTCGCGCGGAACAACTTTGAAGGCGGGGTGGTTTCGGCCTGCATTTCGGCCTGCANNTGCATTTCGGCCTGCATTTCGGCCAGTACATCGTCGAGGCGCGAGTATTTGGCTTCGAGCACAGTCCTGAGCCCGTTCAACCAGGCCTCGACCTCCTCGAGCGGGGCGCCCGCGAGGCGGCATGGACGCCGGGTGCCGTCGATGCGGCGGGTGATGAGACCAGCCTGTTCCAGAACCTTCAGGTGCCGGGAAACAGCGGGCTGGCTGATCTCAAACGGCGCTGCGAGTTCCATCGCACCCGCCTCGCCCTTCGCGAGCCGGGCGAGGATCGCGCGGCGGGTCGGATCGGCAAGCGCCGCGAAGATGGCGGTGTGATCCCGGGAAGGCGGTTCTTTATTTAACATTTACCTTATATAACAAATGAATTAATTCCCGTCAACGAGACCGTTCTTGCCTGCGCGAACGGCGGAAGTTGCCACGAATTCAACATATTGAGACCCACATGCGCGGGTACTTCTGCGCCGGACCGTGTCTTCCCCGATCGCGACATGGCCGGAGCCCGGGCGCCCGGTTTCCGGCGGTTCATTCGCGCGCTAGGGTGGACGCCGACAAAGAGGTTGTTCGGAACCCATGACCGCTGCACTGATCCTTCTCGCGGCCCTGCTGATCCTCGCGGGGGCCGTGTTCGTCTGGCCCCGGGTCTCCGAGACCCTGCGCCGCCCGGTTACGGAGCGCATGCGCGGCCGTGCGCCCGGCGAGTTTGCCGCGCTCGAAGGCGGTGTGACCCATTACAAATGGCATGGATCGCGCTCGGAACGCGTGCTGGTGCTGGTTCCCGGGCTCACAACGCCCTTGTGGGTGTTCGACGGGCTGATCCGCGGGTTCCTCGGCATGCGCTACCGGGTGCTGACCTACGATCTCTACGGACGCGGTCATTCCGACCGGGTGCCGGGGCCGCAGACGCTGGAGTTTCACACCCGCCAGCTCAGCGAGCTGCTCGACGAACTGGGGATCCGGGTGCCGGTGACCGTGCTCGGCTATTCGATGGGCGGCGCGATCGCCACGCGGTTTGCCGCGACCGAGAGCGACCGGGTCGACCGTCTCATCCTGTTGGCGCCCGCGGGCATGGGATATGAGCCCTCGAAACTCCTCGCCGTCGCCCGGGTGGCCGGGCCATTCGGCGACTGGCTCTGGGGGCTCGTGGGCCCGTGGCTCCTGCGCCGCGGAGCGTTGGACGACGCCAACGGGGCGAGCGTGATAACCGATCTGCCGGACCGGACCAAGGCCGAGCTCAAGCGCCGGGGATATCTGGCTGCGGTGCTGTCCTCGGAACGCCATGCGCTCCAGGAACCGGTGGCGGACGATCACCGCGAGATTTCGGCGATGTACATCCCGACGCTGGCGATCTGGGGCGAGGCCGACGAGGTCATCCCGATTTCCGGTGTCGGCCAGCTCGCGATCTGGAACCGGCAGGCGCACCAGGAGGTGGTCCCGGGCGCGCCGCATTCGCTGGTTTTCACCCGGCCGACGCAGGTGCTGGAAGTGATCCGCGGGTTCCTGCGCGAGGTGCCTGAGTGAGCCTGCCGACCCCACGGGTTGCGCACGATGACCCCCGCGTGATCCGGCTCGCGGGAGAAACGTGGCAAACGGTGTGTCGCAAACAATTGGAAACGCGCGGGGCTTCGTCTAGTCTCGGCCCCGGGAAATGGCAGCAGGCAACGGGAGGCAGGACACCGAATGGCCAATCCAACCGCGGCGATGCTGGTGATCGGCGACGAGATCCTTTCGGGGCGCACGCACGACAGCAACACGCATCATCTGGCCGGTCTGCTCACCGCGCACGGGTTCGATCTGCGCGAGGCCCGCGTGGTGGCCGACGACAAGGCAGCGATCATCGCCGCTGTCCAGGCGCTGTCTGCGGCCTATACCCATGTGTTCACCTCCGGCGGCATCGGCCCGACCCATGACGACATCACCGCTGATGCCATCGCCGGGGCCTTCGGCGCGCGGATCGACATCCGCGACGACGCGCGCGCGATCCTGATGGCGTATTTCGAGGCGCGCGGCACCGAGCCGACGCCAGCCCGGATGCGCATGGCGCGGATTCCGGACGGCGCGGCGCTGATCGACAATCCAATCTCAGCAGCCCCCGGGTTTTCCCTCGGCAACGTGCATGTCTGCGCCGGGATCCCGAAGATTTTCCAGGCGATGGTCACCTCGATCCTGGCGAGGCTCGACGGCGGGACGCCGCTCCTCAGCCAGACCTTTCGGGTCGCGAAGCCAGAGGGTGACATCGCGGCACCGCTCGGCGCCCTCGCCGACGCCTTCCCAGAGCTGTCGATCGGCTCCTACCCCTTCCACCAGGACGGCGTCTTCGGAGCCAACATCGTGGTGCGGGGCTCCGACGGCGCATCCGTCTCGGCGGCGATGGTCGAGCTTGGCAAACTGTTTCCGGAGTCCACCGCATGACGAAACCCATTTCTCTTCCCGGTGCGCTGAAGCTCGCCGAGGTGTGCGAAGCCACCTGGCCGCCCGCCTCGCAGAAAGCGCTGGGGGCCTGGGTCATCCGCGAGGGCAAGGGCGGCGGCAAACGCGTCTCGGCGGCGACCGAGGCCTGGCCGGTGACCGACGCCGATTTGCCGGTCGCCGAAGAGGCGATGAAGGCGCTCGGACAGGTGCCGCTATTCCAGATCCGCGAGGGCGACGACAAACTCGATACGCTCCTCGAGGCGCATGGCTATGCGCTACGCGATCCGGTCAACCTCTGGGCCGTCGACACCGCCAAGCTCGCCGAAGCGCCGATCCCGCGCGCGACCGCCTACACGATGTGGCCGCCGCTCGAACTCACCCGCGATATCTGGACGGACGGTGGCATCGGCGATGCCCGCCAGGCGGTGATGGAACGCGCCACTTGCGAAAAGACGGCGCTGCTCGCGCGCAGCGGCGATCATCCGGCGGGCGCCGCCTTCACCGGGATCCACGATGGCGTGGCGATGATGCATGCGCTGTTCGTGAAGCCCCAGATGCGGCGCCAGGGGGTCGGCGGGTTGATGATTCGGGCGGCGGCGAAATGGGCGCGCGGCCACGGCGCGCAGGTGCTCGGGATGGTGGTCACGCAAGGCAACCACGCGGCCAATCCGCTCTACGCCGATCTCGGAATGACCCGGGTGGGGCATTACCATTACCGGGTGCATCCGGATGTCTCGGCGTGACCGAATCAGTTGGGCGAAACGGGTGGGTCGGGGCTGTCATGTGACGCCCAAAGGCGGCCGGGCGGGCCATTTTGGCGCCCGACGCCTGCGGACCGGCACAGAACAGGCTTTTTTAAGCCGCGGAAACAATGTATTTTTGCCTGCGAAACCGGCGCGCCCGTGACGCCGGAAATGAGAAAACGCATTGGCAGGTCCCGTGCAAAACGCACATCGAACGACACGTCTTCCCTTCCTTGTCGCCCTTCTTGCGGTGACCCTGCCGCTGTCGGCGCAGGCAGCGGAGGTGCGGCTGCCGGACGGGGCGACGCTGACCAAGGAAAAGCTCGAGCTGGAAGGCTCGTACGAAATGCCGATCGGCCCCTGGCACGAGGAAAGTGCCGTGCCGACAGAGGCGATCGCGGGCCGGGTGATCCGGCAGGCCTGGCGGCTTGGCGGGACGGGCATGTCGAGCTACCAGATCCTTCTCAACCTGCGCCAGCAGATCGTCGACGCGGGCTACGAGATCGTCTTCGAATGCGAGGACATCGCCTGCGGCGGGTTCGATTTCCGCTTCGGCACCGAGGTGATCGGCGAGCCCCACATGCATGTCGACCTTGGCGATTTTCGGTTCCTGTCCGCGACCATGCCGGACGCGCCGAATGAGGCGGTGAGCCTTCTGGTCAGCCGGTCCACTTCGGCCGGTTTCGTTCAGGTGATCCAGGTCGGAAAAGCGCAGGCGCCGACGGCCACGGTCGAACCGAAAGCCTCGACCAAGGCCGAGCCCGGCACCGCCCTGCCCGCGACGCTCTCGGACGACATCGGCACGGCGATGGAGAGCGTCGGGCGGTTCATCCTCGCCGATCTCGTTTTCGCGACCGGCTCGTCCGATCTCGGCCCCGGCGATTTCACTTCGCTCACCGAGCTGGCCGACTATCTCAAGGCCAACCCCGCAAAGCGGGTGGCGCTGGTCGGCCATACCGATGCCGAAGGATCGCTTGGCGGCAATATCTCGCTGTCGAAACGGCGCGCGGCCTCGGTCATGGACCGGCTGGTGAACGACTTCGGCGTGAATCCGGGCCAGCTCGAGGCCGAGGGCATCGGTTATCTCGCCCCGATCGCGTCAAACCAGAGCGACGACGGGCGCACGCGGAACCGGCGGGTCGAGGCGATCCTGGTCTCGACCGAGTAGCGCTCCCCGACCGACAATCCCGCGAGGGCCACCCGGGCCGCCTCGGTCCCGGCCGAGAGCGCGCGTCGGGCGTCGGGCGGCAGGTCCTGCCAGCGCGAGGGGCGTTTTTCGGGGACATGGGCCGCGCATTCCAGCCAATCGGGCGCAACATCCACGCCGGTGAACCGTGCCAGCCGGTCGATCTCCGCAACCGGATCTGCACAGAGGGCCTCGTAGCCGAGCAACAAACGCCGCGCTGGCGGCAGGGCGTGGAACTCCGGCAGCGCGGTCAGCACCATCTCGCTTCAGAACCCTGCACAGGCCGTGAGCGGCGGCGAAGTCGAAAGCGCGCGCCGGACCGGGAAAACCGGGGTGAACAGCCGTTCGAACAGCGCCAGCTTGCGGCTCGCACCGGTGGGCGCGGCGATGGCGATCGGGTTCGATCCGAGCTTTCGAAACAGCATCCAGTTCCAGATGATGAGCCTTGCGGGAATGAAATCGCGCAAGGATAGAGCCACATC
>DQCI01000223.1:5881-10286 GCA_003545125.1 Paracoccaceae bacterium | reverse complement strand
GCGGCAGGGTCGTGGCGAGAAGCGGGGGCACAGAGCCGGGCGCGAAACGCCCGGACGTTGTGGGGTAGAGGAATTCGCGCGGCGCCGTTTCAGCGGTGAAGAGCCGGGCATAGAGCGGCGTTTGCACCGAAAGCCGGCGCCAGTTGCGCGCACCGCTGACCCGCCCCGGCAGAAGCGACCGGGTGCCGAGGAAGGTGAGGAATTCCGACAGGCTGGCAATGTCGGGGTGGCCGGCAAGGATGTCCGAAACCATCGTCGACCCGCAGCGGCCGGTGCCGAGGATGAAAGTGCCGGGCACGCGCTTTGCCGCGCCTGCCGGGCTGGCATTGCACATCACGCGTTATCCACCGCTTGGCCTTTCGTCGTTGCCCCGGGGAAGGTGCCGCCCTTGTTCGGGGGCCTTACACGGGGACCAACGCCCCCGATGACCGGGGACGCCGGAGATCAGGACGCGCGCGGCGGCTCAGCTCGCGTGCGCGATGCCTTCCTTGATCTGGTAGATGACATGCTCGAGATGTTTGATCGCCGTTTTCCGGTGGCCACCCTTGTTGTTGTTCGCCCTGCGCAGCTCGGCAAGCGCCGTTTGGCAATACGCCAGCGCGTTCGTCATGTGCGGCTGTGCGGCGAGCGCGGGCGATGCGGCGAGCGCGGCGGCGCCGGCGGCGAGGCCGGCGACTTCGCGGCGGCTCAGGGTCGGGGTTTTCGTTTTCTCGGACATCCTGTCCTCCTTCTTTGGTGAGCGCGCGACGGCGCTCGGGGTATCGCGGATTGTGTCCTGCCCAAGCCTACAGCTCATTGCGGTGCCCCGCGAAAGAAACTGCGTGACCGAAAGATAAGCGCCGGTGCGGCCCTCCGCCCGGCGCTGGCCCTTGCCCTTCCTGGTTCAGACTGTGGTGATGAAACGGATCACCCCGATCACCAGCTGTCGGGTCCCTTGTCGGCGAAGGCCGAAACCAGGAAGTCGATGAAGGCGCGGACCTTGGGCTGGGTGAAGCGACCCGGCGGGTAGACCGCGTAGATGCCCTGCACGTCCTGCGGCAGCTCGGGGATCGCATCTTCGACCAGGCCCTGTTCGAGCGCATCAGCATAGAGGAAGCTGGGAAGATAGGCGATGCCGAGACCGGCGATCGCGGCGTTGAGCAGCGATTGGCCGTCATTGACGCTGAGCCAACCAGCGGTGCGGACCTGGCGCACTTCGCCAGAAGGTGCCGGCACTTTCCACACATTGCCGGAAGCCTGGCTCGAGTAGTGCAGGAGCTTGTGTTCGTTGAGATCGTCTATCCGTGTCGGCCGGCCGAACTTCTCGAAATAGCCCGGGCTGCCCACCATCCGCTGGGTGGTTTCGGCGATCTTGCGGGCCCGGAGGCTCGAGTCTTCCAGCTCGCCCACACGCAGCGCCATGTCGAAGCCTTCGGAAATCAGCTCAACGTAGCGGTTGTTCAGCACCATGTTGACGGTGATGTCGGGAAACTCCGACAGGAAGTTGCCGAGGACAGGAGAAAGGTGATTCACGCCGAAATCGGTCGCGACCGAAATGCGCAGAAGCCCCGACGGTGCCGATTGCATCGACGTCACCAGAGCATCGGCCTCGCCAGCATCGTTCAGCACCCGGCGGGCGCGATCGTAGTATGCAAGGCCAATCTCGGTCGGCGACACCCGGCGGGTGGTACGGTTGAGCAGGCGGGCACCAAGACGGGCTTCGAGAGAGGAGACGTGCTTCGAAACGGCAGATTTCGAAATCCCCATCTTCTTAGCCGCGTCCGTGAAGCCGCCCTGATCCACCACCATGGCGAAGGCCTCCATTTCGGTCAATCGGTCCATGTTTTATCTTTCTACAGTCATCGCCCCAACTGGCGAATTGTATCCCCTCGAAATCGGGCAAGACTGTGGTAGGCGTCGGACGATTGCGCGGTAATTGCGGGGATTGGTCACGGCATCGGAAACGGCGCGCAACTCCGGATCGTCGTGTGCCGGTTCAGCGTCTGCGGCAGGGTGTCGCAAAGGCGGTTGGATCACCGCCACAGGACCCGGTGGCGATGAGGTCCGCTCGACTGCGTTGGCGAAGGAAAACCCGGGGGCCGGCGCCGGGCCGGCACGGGTCACAGCGCAATACCGCAGCGCACCCCCTGGTCGATGGCGCGCTTGGCGTCGATTTCGGCGGCGACATCGGCCCCGCCGATCAGATGATGGGCGCGTCCGCGGGCGTTCAGGGCGTCGGCGAGGCCCCGCGCGCTTTGCTGGCCCGCGCAGATCACCACCGTATCGGCCGCGATCAGGCGGGGACCGTCGGGCGCGGTGATCCACAGGCCGTCGGGGGTGATCCGGTCGTAGCGGACGCCGCCTAACAGGCTGACGCCCTTCGCCCGGAGATGCGCGCGGTGGATCCAGCCGGTGGTGCGGCCAAGGCTTTTGCCGGGCGCGCCGGCTTTACGTTGCAGAAGCGTCACCGCGCGCGGGCTGGGCACGGGCCTTGGCGGAACCAGGCCGCCGGGCACCTTCGCCGGATCGCCCACGCCCCATTCCGCGCGCCAGGCGGCGAGGTCTTCGGTCAGGCTCTCGGTCTGGGTGAGAAACTCGGCGACATCGAAGCCGATCCCGCCGGCGCCGACGATGGCGACGCGGGCGCCCACCTGCGCACCGGCAAACACCTGGCTGTAGGAAAGCGCATGCCCGCCGGTGTTGGGGATGGCGGGATCGCGCGGGGTGACCCCGGTGGCGACGACGATCTCGTCGAAGCCTGTCAGGTCATCCGGGGACGGCGCGGTACTGAGGCGTGTCTCGACACCCGTTTTCTCCACCATCGTCTCGAACCAGGCGAGGAGGCCGCGGAACTCCTCCTTGCCGGGCACCTTGGCTGCGTGGTGCAGTTGACCGCCCACGCGGTGGGCCTTGTCGAACAGGGTCACCCGGTGGCCGCGCCCGGCGGCGGTGATCGCGGTTGCGAGCCCGGCGGGCCCGGCGCCGATCACGGCAACGGCTTTCGGCGCGCCGGTCGGCCTGGCGACGATCTCGGTCTCGTGGCAGGCGCCCGGGTTGACCAGGCAGGTGCTGACCAGCCCCGCGAAAGTGTGGTCGAGGCAGGCCTGGTTGCAGCCGATGCAGGGCGCGATCTCGTCGGCCCGCCCGGCCGCCGCCTTGACCACGAAATCCGGGTCGGCAAGAAACGGGCGCGCCATGCTGACCATGTCGGCGGCGCCTTGCGTGAGCACCGCTTCGGCCACTTCCGGGGTATTGATCCGGTTCGAGGCAATGAGCGGCAGGCCGACTTTGCCCATGAGCTTCTGCGTCACCCATGTGAAGCCCGCGCGCGGGACCGAGGTGGCGATGGTCGGCACGCGGGCCTCGTGCCAGCCGATCCCGGAATTGAGCAGGGTGGCGCCCGCGGCCTCGACCGCGCGGGCAAGCGTGAGCACCTCGTCGGAGGTCGACCCGTCCGGCACGAGGTCGATCATCGAGAGACGGTAGATCAGGATGAAATCCGGCCCCACGGCTTTGCGCACACGTCGAACCACCTCGACGGGCAGGCGCATCCGGTTTTCATATGCGCCGCCCCAATCGTCTGTGCGCTTGTTGGTGTGGCGGGCGAGGAACTGGTTGAGGAAGTAGCCCTCGCTTCCCATGATCTCGACCCCGTCATAGCCTGCGTCCCGGGCACGCGCGGCGGCGGCGGCGAAATCGGCGATCTGTTTCTCGATCCCCGCTTCGTCCAGGTCGCGCGGCGCGAAAGGCGAAATCGGGGATTTGACCGGGCTCGCGCTCACGCAGGTCCGGCCATAGGCATAGCGGCCGGCGTGCAGGATCTGCATGGCGATCCGGCCTCCCTCGGCGTGGACCCGGTCTGTCACCACGCGGTGGTGTGCCACATCCTCGGCGCCGAACATGCCCGCCGCGTCTGGGAACACCGCGCCTTCCGGGTTGGGCGCGATGCCGCCGGTGACGATGAGCCCCGCCCCGCCCCGGGCACGGGCCGCATAGTATTCAGCCACTCGAGTCCAGTCGCCCCGTTCCTCGAGGCCAGTGTGCATCGAGCCCATCAGCACGCGGTTGGGCAGACGGGTGAAGGCGAGTTCGAGCGGGGCGAGGAGGTGCGGGTAGCGGGTCATGGCGACACGATAGACCGACGGCGCCCGCTGTCACCTTGAAATGCGGGTTGGGTGGGGGAACGCGATTTCGAAATCGCGTTGCAACGCCTTTCGAAAGGCGTTGGCCTGCGCCCGGTTCAACGGCGCATCTTCAGGGGGCAGCGGTCATTACGGTCGCGGTTGTCGTCGGTCACGCCGTATTGCCACCACTCGATCTCGCCCTTCTGGAAGCTCCCGAGTTCCGGTGCGTGGGGAATGCCGTCATAGGCCTCGGCCCGATCCCGGATCACCCGGCGCACCCGCTCGCCCTCGGGCGTGTCGCC
>DQCI01000223.1:0-5773 GCA_003545125.1 Paracoccaceae bacterium | reverse complement strand
TGCGAGAAGGCGATGACCAGCGGGCGCGCGGTATTGACCTGCCCGTCCCATGCCGCGGCCTGCGCGAGATATTCCGACAGATCCGTTCGCAAGGCCGCCAGCCCCGTCGGCTCGCGGTTTTCGACGAAGATGAAATCTACCAACCCGCGGCGGAACGCATTTTGCGAGAAGGTGCAGGGGAAGGCCGATGGCGGGGTCAGCCTTTGTGCAAGATCGTCGACCACCACGCGGTGCCAGCGTGGGCCGCCGTAGGTGGGGCTGAGGAGCGTGTGTTGCGCAATCACGGACATGGGGCGGAACATGCCCGACCGGGGTCGGGTCTGCCAGTCCGTCAAGGTCGCACCCCACGGGAAGTTGAACCCGGCCCCGCCCGCGTGCGGCTAGGGTCCCCGGACACACCTGACAGGATTGCCGATGAACCGCTTTGTACCCGCCCTCGCCCTGACCGCCTTTGCCAGTGCCGGACTTGCCGGGGCCGCGCTTGGACATGGCGGGGTGTCCAATCCGATGGTCATGGCGCGGATGGAAGCGATGAGCGCGATCGCGGCCGAGGTGAAGACGCTCACGAAGATGGCGCGCGGCGAGGTGGCGTTCGATGCCGCCGAGGTCACCAGGGCCATGGAGGCGATCGCGACCACGGGGGCGCAGGTGCCGGCGCTGTTCGAGGCGCCGGAGACCGACCCGAAATCGGAGGCCTCGCCGACGATCTGGGTGAACTATCCGGAGTTTACCCAACGCGCGGCGGCGATGATCGAGGCGGCCGAGGCGGGGGTCGGAGCCGGGGATGAGTTTGCGCTCGACGCGGCGCTCGGCACCCTCGGACAGACCTGCAAATCCTGCCACGGCAGCTTCAAGATCCAGAACTGAAACCGCTCTCGCGGGGTTGTGAATGCACGCCCCGCCCGAGGCCGGTAGTGTCGCAATAACGTAGATTCAGACGAGGAAATCCCCGATGTTTACCCGTAAATCCGCCCTCGTGGGCGCGCTCGCGCTCGGCACGCTCGCCACCGCCGCCTTTGCCGCCGCGATGGACCCCGACGTGCGCGCGCGCCAGGAGGCGATGGGCCTTGTCGGCTCCAACCTCAAGAGGATCGCCTCGATGGTGAAGGGCGATGTGGACTTCGACGCCGCCGCCGCACAAGCCGCCTTCGCCAAGATCGCCGAGAAGGCGGAAATGGTGCCGGCGCTGTTCGAGACCAAGTCCAACAGCGATCCGGAAGCCGAGGCCAAGGACGCGATCTGGGAAAACTGGGACGATTTCACCGCCAAGGCCGGCGCGCTTCAGATGGCCGCCGAGGCCGGGATGGGCGTTGACAGCCCGGAGGCGCTGGCCGCCGCGATGGGTCCGCTTTCGGAGACCTGCAAGGCCTGCCACTCGACCTACAAGGAATGAGCGGCTGGGGAGGCCTTGCCTTCCCGGCATTCTCTGCATGACGACGAAACGGATCGGCACGAAACTGGGCGGCGCGGCCTTGCGTGAGCGCCGCCTTGGGCCTAACTCGGGTCCATGAGAGATAAACCAAGCCCACTGCTCGCCGTCCTGATCGACGCCGACAACATCCCCGCCCGCTATGCCGAGGCGATCCTCAAGGAAATCACCATCTACGGCGAACCGGCGCTGAGGCGGGTCTATGGCGACTGGGCCGCGACCCGGCTCCAGCCCTGGGCCAAGAAGGTGCATTCCCTGGGCCTCGTCGCCCATCAGGAAACCGCCAATACCAAGGGCAAGAACGCCTCTGACATCGGTCTGGTGATCGACGCGATGGATTTGTTGCATACCGGCCGGTTCGACGGGTTCGTGCTGGTGAGTTCGGACAGCGACTTCACCTCGCTCGCCAACCGGATCCGGGAGCAGGGGATGGGCGTAATCGGCATTGGCGAGGGCAAGACGCCCGAGTCGTTGCGCAACGTCTGTTCGCGCTTCGTGATGATCGAGAACATCGTCGAGGAAGAGCCCGTCGAGGCGCCCGCCAAGGGCCAACCGGCGCCGAAACCCTCAGCCAAACGCCCGCCGATCGAGGCGCAGCCGCTGATCCTCAGGGCGATGGGCAAGATCGACCAGGACGGCGAATGGTATCAGCTCGGCCTGCTCGGCCAGACGATCCAGGCGGATACGCGCGATTTCGACACCCGGACCTATGGCAAGGCCAAGCTGTCGGACCTGGTCCGGGAGCTGAAGCTGTTCGAGACCAAGCGCGAGGGCAATCACATCTATGTCCGAAGACTGGACTGAGCGTTTCGCCGCGCTTGCAGCGCGCCGACCCGGCCGGGGCACTGCCGTTGTGCGTGAGGCACAGCTTCGGTGTGACACCCCCAAGGTATCTCCGGACCAAAGAAGACGCAGACCGGATGGCGTGAGCCCCGGGGCTTGCGCAGGCCGCGGCACTTCGACCCTTGCGCCTCGTGGTGATGCGCCTATTTTGGAATCGTTCCAAACAGGAGGCCCCGGATGATCCCCGGTTTCAGCAGCGGCCGACGTCGCTTTTCGGACCTTTCCGAACAGGAGGTGCTGGCGCTCGCGATCTCCAACGAGGAGGACGACGCGCGCATCTACCGGCAGTATGCCCAGCGCCTGCGCGAGGAATACCCCTCCTCGGCCAAGGTGTTCGACGAGATGGCCATCGAGGAGGACGAGCACCGCCAACGGTTGATCGACGCGCATAAGCGGCGGTTCGGCGATGTCATTCCGCTCATTCGGCGCGAGCATGTCTCGGGCTTCTATGCCCGCAACCCGATCTGGCTGGTGGAAAACCTCGGTCTCGAACGGATGCGGGCCGAGGCGAGCGCGATGGAGCGCCAGGCGGAGACCTTCTACCGAAAGGCCGCCGACCGCTCGAGCGATGCCGATACCCGCAAGCTGCTCGGCGATCTGGCCGCCGCCGAAGCGGGGCATACCGAAATGGCGGGCGCGCTGGAGGCCAAGCACCTGGGCGGCGAGGGCCGGGCCGACGAAGACCAGGCCGCGCACCGGCAGTTCGTGCTGACCTGGGTGCAGCCGGGGCTCGCGGGACTGATGGACGGTTCGGTCTCGACGCTGGCGCCGATCTTCGCCACCGCTTTCGCCACCCAGGACACCCACACCACCTTCCTTGTCGGCCTCGCCGCCTCGATCGGCGCGGGGATCTCGATGGGGTTCACCGAGGCCGCCTCGGACGACGGCGAGCTGTCGGGACGCGGCAGCCCGGTGAAACGCGGGGTTGCCTCGGGGGTGATGACGACGCTCGGCGGCCTCGGCCACGCGCTGCCCTATCTCATCACCGATTTCTGGACCGCGACGACGATTGCCATACTGGTCGTGTTCGTCGAGCTCTGGACGATCGCCTGGATTCAGAACCGGTTCATGCAGACCCCGTTCCACCGCGCCGCCTTCCAGGTGGTGCTCGGCGGCGCGCTGGTGTTCGCCGCGGGCGCGCTGATCGGGGGCGGGTAGGCCCTGGACGCAACGCCCCGGGGGCCAGCCGACGTGCCGGCGGTACGCCTCCGGCGTGACACCCCCGGAGTGTTATGGCCAAGATCAAGGGTCATGGCGCTGTTTCCCCGTGCATGCTAGGCGCGGGACATGCTCGCCGTGTTCCTTCAAACCCTGCCCTTCTTCGCGCTGATCGGCCTCGGTTACGGCGCGGCGCGGCGCGGGTTCTTCTCCGCGCAAGCGACGGCGGCGCTGACGAGGTTCGTCTTCTATTTCGCGCTGTCGGCGATGCTGTTTCGGTTCTCGGCGCGGCTTGACCTGGGGGCGGTCTACGACACCAACCTGGTGCTCGCCTATCTCGCGGGGACAACGGCGGTCTACCTGCTCGGATTCGGGGTGGCGCTCCTGCGCCGGCGGGGGCTCGAGGAGGCGGCCATCGAGGGCCAGTGCGCGGCCATCGGCAACACCGGGTTTCTCGGCATACCGATGCTGACGACGATCTTCGGCGAGGCGGCCATCGGCCCGGTGATGCTGGCGCTCGCCGTCGATCTGATCGTGTTCTCAAGCCTGATCGTGATCGTGATCACCGCGCGGCGTGAGGGGCGGGTCCGGCTGACCACACTCGCGGCGATGGCGAAGGGGCTGGTGGCGAACCCGATGGTCGTGTCGATGGCGCTCGGGCTCGGCTGGTCGGCGACCGGCTGGCCCCTTCCCGAACCCGCCGACGCCACCCTCGCGCTGCTCGGCGCCGCCGCAACGCCGGGCGCGCTGTTCGCCATCGGCGCTTCGCTCGCTGCCCGTTCCGCGGAACGGGTGAGCGTGGCCGCCTGGCTCAGTTTCGCCAAGCTGGTGCTGCACCCGGGCGCGGTGGCGCTGGCGGCATTGGTTCTGATCCCGGTCGAGCCCTTCGCCGCCGGCATGCTGATCGCCGTCGCCGCGATGCCTGTGGCCGGGAATGTCTTTATCCTCGCGCAGCACTATCGTGTTGCGCCGCAGCGGGCGTCCTCGGCGATCCTGCTGTCGACCGCCGCGGCGGTGCTCACCCTGTCCTTCGTGATCGCCCGGGTGGCGGCGTTTACAGGCTGAGGCGCAGGACGAAAGCCCCGAGCAGCCCGAAGAAGGCGATAACGAGAAACGCCAGCACCCCGTCCGCGGGCGTCGCTTCGTCGGTTTCGGTGTCGTCGCTGTTTATCCGTCGGCGGACGATCTGCATGCGCACATAGGCCAGCCCGACAACCAGCGCACCGGTGGCGAGCACCAGTGCATCGGCCCAATCGCCGGGCAGCGCGCCGCCAAGCCGGGCGCCGGCAATGCCGAAGCCGACCACCGCGATGGCGGTGCGGACCCAGGCGAGGAAGGTGCGTTCGTTGGCGGCGTGGTCGGTGTAATGGTCGATCATGGCGCGAGTGAAGCGCCCCCGCGCCGCGTTGTCCAGTCTTGCGATGCAGGTCTTGTGGTGCGGCGGGGCACGGGGTAGCGGGAGGGATGATCTTTGTCGATGCCGATGCCTGCCCGGTGAAAACCGAGGCCGAACAGATCGCCACCCGCCACGGGGTGAAGATCGCTTTCGTGTCCAACGGCGGCCTCAGACCGTCGGCCAACCCGCTGGTCGAGATGGTCTACGTGGACCACGGCCCGGACGTGGCCGACATGTGGATCGCGGAGCGGGCGGGACCGGGGGACGTGGTGGTGACCTCCGACATCCCGCTCGCCGCACGCTGCGTCGAAGCGGGCGCCCGGGTGGTCAAGCCCGATGGCGAGGCGCTGACCGCGGCCAATATCGGCACCGTGCTGGCGACGCGCGATCTGATGACCGACCTGCGCGCCGCCGATCCGTTCCGGCAAGGGGGCGGACGGGCGTTCTCAAAAGCCGACCGCGGGCGGTTTCGTGATGGGTTGGAACGGGCCCTGCGGGCGGCGGCTGCTGGGTAGGGATTGTTCATTTTTCCCCGTGTAATGGGGTGATCCGGTGCCTATTGTCCCCGATTGACGGCAGCGGGGACCGCCGAATTCACAACCATCCCCGCGTGGAGGGAAACATGTTAGAACTCATTATCAGCCTGGTCGCAGGCGCGATCGGCGGCAACGCGGTGGGTATGGCCGCGCCGAAACTCAGCCTCGGCACGCTCGGCAACTCGATCTCCGGCATCGTCGGCGGTGGGCTCGGTGGGCAGATCCTGTCCATGCTCGGGGCCGGCGGCGTCGCCGCGGCGGCTGGCGGCGGGGCCGATATCGGCTCGATCATCGGCTCGCTCGCCTCGGGCGGCGTCGGCGGTGGCGTCATCATGGCGGTGATCGGCGTGGTCAAGAACATGATGGCCAAGTAAGCCTGTGACATCGGCGGGGGCGGTTGGCGCCCTCGCC
>DQCI01000119.1 GCA_003545125.1 Paracoccaceae bacterium | reverse complement strand
GCCCATGGGCCCGGAATGACCGGTCCGCGGCAGCGTGGTGCGATCGGCGCGGATCAGGAAGATCGCCTCGACGAGATCGCCGCGCGCCTGCTTGATCGCGCCTGCGGCAAGCTCCGCGTCATAGAGCGAGCCTTCGGCCATTACCCGGTTGACGGGCGCGCGTGAATTGCGCGCGGATCTGGGCGACGGCGCGCTCGGCGACGGAGGTGTGGCCCCGGCGCGCGCCCGCGAGTCAGAGATGCGCGCGCTCGGTGGTGCGCTTTCCGCTCCTTGCGGCGAGATACATCAGGCGTCCTCTACAGGTGTCCTGCGCGCAAGCGCGGCCACCCGGTCGCCCGCGGTGAAGAAGAAACAGAGGCCAAGCAGAAACAGCGCCCGGTTGGCGCAGAAGGCGGCGATCTCGGGCAGGTCGAGCCGGGCCAGCGTCTCGATACCGGGACGCGTGAGGCGCGGACCCTCGGGGCTCAGGCTCAACGCCGTCTCAACGGATTTGAGCGTCGCCGAACGGTCCGGATACTCCGACGTGCCCATGAGGCAGGCACCGAGCGGCGACATCCTTTCTCAGCCGCCAAGTGTGACCATCGCCGCATGCGCCGTCGCGATCGGCGCCCCGAAATTGACAACCACCCAGTCGCGGCGTTCGCGCCTGTCGCACCGGGGCCCGGGGGGACCTGGACGCAGCGAGCAAAGCGGTCGCCGGTGATCTCGCCATCCTCGCGCGGCAAACCGCGCCTCGCCCGGTTTCGCCACTTCGGAACGCCGTTTCTCACCAGTGAAGCGGAAGAAACCGCCGGTATCGTCCAGGGTCAGGCGGGCGGCGCCAGCGTGTTGATCGTCGGCGTCCGCGCGAAGCCGTCGAAATCCATGTCGAGCGGGTCCTGGCGGGCGGGGCCGACCACGCCCGCTTGTTCGCACAGAGCCGCGGCATTGCCCCCGAAAGACGATCGGTGTCCTGCTCTTGTGTGACACAGAACCGACACCGGGGCGCGGGCCGTCCGCAGCCGTCGCGCCCCGGCCGGCTGGTTTCCGCGGCCGGATTGGTAAGGACACCCCGATCAATCCCCGCACTACCTGCATACCATGCAGTTTGGGGAAACAATCACCGATCCCACGGCCCCCCTTCGACGGCCCGAACGCCAATGCGTGCACAGCGGGTAGCACGGGAAAAATGCGCCTCCGGCCGCTTGCAAGCGCCCGCGAAACGCCCGATACGGGGGCTCATGGCCAGACAGATGGACTACCAAACGATCCGCGAAGTGTTCCGCCGGTTCCACGAAAGCGAACCGGAGCCCAAGGGCGAGTTGGACCACGTCAACGCCTATACGCTGGTGGTCGCCGTGGCGCTTTCGGCGCAGGCGACCGATGCGGGCGTCAACAAGGCCACGAAGGGGCTCTTCGCCGTCGCCGACAGCCCCGAAAAGATGCTCGAGCTTGGCGAGGACGCGCTCATCGCGCATATCAAGACCATCGGGCTCTTCCGCCAGAAGGCGAAGAACGTGATCAAGCTCAGCCGCATCTTGGTTGACGAGTACGGCGGCCAGGTGCCCAATTCCCGCGCCGCCCTGCAATCTCTGCCCGGCGTCGGACGCAAGACCGCGAATGTGGTGCTGAACATGTGGTGGCACTACCCCGCGCAGGCGGTCGACACCCATATATTCCGGGTCGGCAACCGTACCGGTCTCGCCCCCGGCAAGGATGTCGTCGCCGTCGAACGCGCGATCGAGGACAATGTGCCGGTCGACTACGCGCTCCACGCCCACCACTGGCTGATCCTGCACGGTCGCTACATCTGTACCGCTCGCAAACCGAAGTGCGGCGCCTGTATCATCAACGACCTCTGCCCGTTCGAGGAGAAGACCCAATGAGCAAACGTTTCCAACTGGTCGGCATCGGCAATGCGATGGTCGATGTGCTCGCCCATGCGGATGACGCTTTCCTGGCCGAGAACGGGGTGGAAAAGGGCATCATGCAGCTGATCGACCGCGCCCGCGGCGTCGAGCTCTACGACCGGATCGGCCCGGCCATCGAGGTATCGGGCGGTTCGGCCGCCAACTCCATCGCGGGGTTTGCACACCTCGGCGGGGTTGCTGCCTATGTCGGCAAGGTCAAGGACGACCAGCTCGGCGCGATTTTCGGCCACGACCTGCGCGCCCAGGGTGTGGTCTACGAGGTGCCGCTGGCGCGCCGCGACCACCCCGAAGAGACCGGCCGCTGCATCGTGCTCGTCACCCCCGAAGGCGAGCGCAGCATGAACACCTACCTCGGTGTCACCGAGCACCTCGCGCCCGCCGACATCGACGAAGCGGTGATGGAACAGGCCGACTGGATATTGCTCGAAGGCTACCGGTTCGACGGCCCCGAAAGCCATGAGGCTTTCGCGCGGGCGATCCGGGCGATCAAGCGCGGCGGCGGCAACGTCGCGCTGACCCTGTCGGACCCGTTCTGCGTCGAGCGTCACCGCGGCGCCTTCTCCGACATGCTGAAAAACGACGTGGATCTGCTGTTCGCCAACCGCTCGGAGATCCTCGCGATGTATGACCTGGGCGATCTCGACGCGGCGCTGGAAGCGGCGGCGGGCGAGGTCGAAACGGTGGTCTGCACCGAGAGCGAACACGGGGCGCATGTGGTCAAGGGCCCGATGCGCTGGCACTGCCCCGCGGTGCCCACCAAAGTGGTCGACGCGACCGGCGCAGGCGATCTTTTTGCCGGCGGTTTCCTTTGGGGCCTGGTCGAAGGGTTCGACCTCGAGACCTGCGGGATCATGGGCAATATCGCCGCAAGCGAGGTCATCAGCCATCTCGGCGCGCGGCCCGAGGCCGATCTGAAGGCGCGGTTTCGGGAATTCGGTCTGAAGGTGTGAAACCGGCGACGCCAGCGGCCTGTCATCGCCTGGGAATCTGGTGGCCGACCGCTTCGGCGCGCAGTCCGGGACCGGTGGAGGGACATGGAGCCGGACGCGGTTGAACCGGTCGATGAGCCGATGGATCGCGCTTGGATGGCGATATCCGAGGCCACAACTCATTGAATTTAAATGTGAACATACAGTTTCGGCGTCGCGAACAATGACGGAGTCGCGAACGAAACGGGCAATAGCCCGCCCCTTTTGAGCCGAATGCCGGGGCGACCGGCGCCAGACTGAGGCAGGTTTTTGGGCCCTGCCACACTTGAGGAGGCTCGTTGCGCCGGGCAGTGCGCCCCGCAAGACCGGTCTTGGCGTCCTGCACATCCGGTTGGATTCGGAGCGGAAAAAACCGGTTCGTCCCGGAGATCCCGGGTCCGGTCTTTCGCCGAACGGCAGCCGCTCCCGCACCGCGAGGTCACTCGTCGGCGCCCCGGATTTCCGCCGCAAAGACGTGGCCAAGGCCTTGTAACCCTTGACGATCACTCTGTTTC
>DQCI01000016.1:5240-13464 GCA_003545125.1 Paracoccaceae bacterium | reverse complement strand
TGGTGCGCACATGACTGATGACTGGTCCGATGAGACGACCGCGAAGCTCGTTCAGATCTGGAACGAACGCGGACACGCGGGGGCCGGGGCGCACAACGACAATGTTCTACCCGGCAGTAAGGCAGCGACCGAACAAAGCTGGGCGGGTGAATGGGCGATTGCTGCCAAAGAACAATTGGGATTGGTGGTCGAGGATGTCGTGATGAACGCATCTGATCCGCCCGATGCCGTTGCTACTATCGCCGGACAATTCGTGTCGGTTGAGCTGGCCGAGTTTGTCGATGGTGGCCTGATCTCCGGGCTGAAGATGTACAGGCAGAAACCCGAGCATTCGGGCAAGCGGCCTACCTCTTACAATGATCCGTTCTTCACGGCTGCGCAGTGGACACAAGACCGGTTCATCAAAGAATTGAACCGCTTGCTTGACGGCAAACATGCAAAATATGTCAAACGGGAATTGGTGTTCGACTATCTCGTCGTCTTCAGCGCCGAACCCCGGTTGTTTCCCCGGGATGTTGCAGACTGGCTCTTGAGAAACCCGATTGCACGGCGCGAAAGCCTGCGCTGCGTTCATTTCTTGATGGATTACCAGCCGGGCAGGCCGGGGCGGCACCCGGTATTTCACGTGTACTGACCAATTGAAACGAAAACGCCCCCGCGGATGCAAGGGCGTTTCCATGTTCAGTCGGACGCGATCACTTCAAAATCGAGCGTCCGGCGTATTCGGCCACTTCGCCCAGCAGTTCCTCGATGCGGATCAGCTGGTTGTACTTGGCGAGGCGGTCGGAGCGCGACAGCGAGCCGGTCTTGATCTGGCCGCAGTTGGTGGCGACGGCGAGGTCGGCGATGGTGCTGTCCTCGGTCTCGCCCGAACGGTGGCTCATCACGCAGGTGTAGCGCGCCCGGTGGGCCATATCGACGGCCTTCAGCGTCTCGCTCAACGTTCCGATCTGGTTGACCTTGACGAGCAGCGAGTTGGCGACGCCGCCCTCGATGCCCTTCGCGAGCCGCTCGGGGTTGGTGACGAAATTGTCGTCACCAACCAGCTGGATCTTGCCGCCCAGCTCACTGGTGAGGTGTTGCCAGCCCTCGAAATCGTCTTCGGCGCAGCCGTCCTCGATCGAGATGATCGGGTAGTCGTCCACCAGCTTGGAAAGGTAGGCGATGTTCTCATCGGCGGTCAGCGAAAGTCCTTCGCCCTTCATCTCGTACTTGCCGTCCCTGTAGTATTCCGACGAGGCCGCATCCATCGCGAGGTAGATATCCTCGCCCGGTTTGAACCCGGCTTTCTCGATGGATTTCAGAATGAAATCCATGGCTTCGCGGGTGGAGCTGAGGTTCGGTGCGAAGCCGCCTTCGTCGCCGACCCCGGTGTTGTAACCGGCCGACGCGAGCTCTTTCTTGAGTGCGTGGAAGGTCTCGGCGCCCATCCGCACGGCGTCGCGCACATTCGGCGCCGAGACCGGCATGATCATGAATTCCTGAATGTCGATCGGGTTGTTGGCATGTTCGCCGCCGTTGATGATGTTCATCATTGGCACTGGCAGGACGCGGGCCGAAGACCCGCCGACGTAGCGGTAGAGCGGCAGCGAGGTGTAGTCGGCCGCGGCCTTGGCATTGGCCAGCGAGACGCCGAGGATGGCGTTGGCCCCGAGGCGAGCCTTGTTGGCGGTGCCGTCAAGCTCGATCATCGCCGCGTCGAGCGCTTCCTGGTCGGTGGCGTCCATGCCGACGAGGGCTTCGGCGATCTCGCCGTTGACCGAGGCGACCGCTTCCATGACACCCTTGCCGCCATAACGATCCTTGTCGCCGTCGCGCTTCTCGTGCGCTTCGTGGGCGCCGGTCGAGGCGCCGGAAGGCACCGCCGCGCGGCCCATGGTGCCGTCTTCGAGGATGACGTCGACCTCGACGGTCGGGTTGCCGCGGCTGTCGAGGATCTCGCGGCCGAAAATGTCGATGATGGTGCTCATGGAGGCTTTCCCTGGTTCAATGTTCGGGTGCCTGCCTCATAGCGCTAACGGGGGCTAGGTGGAAGGGAAGTTTGGGCAGGTCATGGCGGGCATGGACTGGACGTGTGCCCCGCGGCGCGGGCGGCGCGGGTTAGTCGACGCTCGCGAACCAGGGTGTAGAGCCCGGCGCCGACGACGATCGCGGCGCCGACGAACATCCACAGATCGGGGCGTTCGGCAAAGATCACCCAGGCGACGGCGAAGCCGAACACCACACGCACGTAGCGAAATGGAGTGACGAAGCCGACCTCGCCTTCTCTCATCGCGTGGGTCAGCGCATGATAGGCGGCCATGGCGAGGCCGATGGCGGCAGCGAGCTGCAGCAGCTGGGTGCCGCCGATCCGGACCGGCCCCTGGTCGAACACCAGCATGCCGAGACCCACCGGGACAAGCATCGAGAAGCCCCAGGCGGAGAGCTGGAGGGCGTGGACGCTCGCGGGACGGTGGCGCAGCGCCAGGTCGCGCACCGCGAGGCCGAGGGCGCCGAGGACGGCGAAGAGCGCGTTGGGGTCGAACGCCGCGAGCCCCGGGCGCAACATCACCAGGACGCCGCCAAGGCCGATGCCGATCGCCAGCCAGCGCCGCCACCCCACCGTTTCGCCGAAGAACAGGATCGCCCCGAGGGTCACGAACAGCGGGTTGGTCTGCAAAAGCGCGGTGGCGAGCGACAGCGGGATCAGCGAAAGCGCGGTGATGAAGGCGGCGGTGCCGACGATCTCGCCGCCGTTGCGCAAGAGCACCATCGGGTGCCAGAACCCGCGCGAGACCACGCAGTGCCCGGCCCGGTTCGCCAACAGGGCGAAGCCGAGGCCGCCGCCGGCCCCGAGGTAGATCAGCACCTGGCCCATCGGCATGTCGGCGGCGAGGATCTTGATGAAGGCGTCCTCGGCGGCGAAGCCGGTCATGGCGAGAATCATCAGAAAAGCGCCGCGCAGGTTGTTCATGTCAGGGCTCCGGGGGTGGCGGCGTCGCGCGCGGCACACAATCGCCGCATAGGCGGTCTCGAAGGGAAAGGAAAGGCCCGCTCTGCGCCAAATTATTGCCCGCTTCTTACGGCAAGGTACGGCTCATCACCGGGGGGTGGATGCGAGGTTGCCATGGTTGAACGAGAGCGGGATTCGGAAAGCGTAGGCGAGAACACGGAAGAGACGGGCGCGGTCGCGGCCGACCTGACGCTCGATATCGTGCGGCAGCTGATCGTCGAAGCGGAGGCCCTGCCGGCCCCGGCGCGGCGGCCGCCCGGGCCGGCGACGCCGCGTCCCGGCGCGTCGACCCCGGAGCCTGCCGTCGCCGCGACGCCGGTTTCTGACCCGGTCCCGGGGCCGGATGCCGGGCCCGAAGCCTGGGACGACGATCCTGAAGAGGAAGACTGGGACGATCTCTCGCTCAGCGCGGCCACCCGCCCTTATGGCATCATCGATGTCGAGACGGGCGAAATTGCCGGCACGGATGGAGAGGGGTATGGCGGCGAGGATGTCGTCGAGCCGGTCGCGCCGCGCCGCCCCCGCACGCGGCGGCCGCGGCGCTGGCTGGACAGGCCAACGCGTGCCCTCGTGGCGTTGGTGGGCGACGCGATGCGCGGCCTCGGGGCCTGGGTGGGCGCCGGGTTGGCCGCCGCCAGGCGTGTGGCCGCGCGTTTCCTGCGCCGCCCCGATGCGCCCCGGCGCCTCGCCGTCGCGCTCCTGGTGATCTTCGTGATCGCCTGGCCGTTCAAGGTGCTCTGGCTCACCTTGCTGATCCCGCTCGCGGCCTTGATCACCTGGGCCTCGGTGGGCTCGGAGGGCTGCGCCGAGCTGATCGCACGTTGGCATGAGCGGCTCAAGGCGCGCGACCCGGACAAGGCGGAGCGGATCCGGCTGCGCGCGGCGGCGGTCAGCCGGGGCCTCAACCACGGCATCGAACGGTTGCCGGCGCGCTGGACCCAGGGCCTCTATTTGCCCGATTTCGAAACCGACGGCTACGTGCCGGAGAAGCTCAAGGTCGACCCGTTCGAGGAGCTTGCGGCCCGGGTGCATTCGGCGAAGCGCTCAGGCAGCGGCTGACTGCACGCCGGCCTGTCCGGCGCAGGCAACCCCATCGCCCGATGGGGTCCGCGCGCGGTCGCGCGCCGGCGGTGTTCGCGCGCGGTCGCGCGCCGGTGGTGTCCGCCCGCCGTCACGCGCCGGTGGTGTCGATCACCTCGAACCCGTGTGTGAGGTCCGCCGTCTTCGCCATCATCGCAGAGGCGGAGCAGTATTTCTCGACCGACAGCGCGATCGCGCGCTCGACCTTGGCGGGGGTCAGCCCGCGCCCCTTGACGATGAACTGCATGTGGATGCGGGTGAAGACCTTGGGATCGGTCTCGGCGCGGTCGGCATCGAGTGCGACCTCGACGCTGTCCACCGGTTCGCGGGCCTTTTCGAGGATATGCACCACGTCATAGGCCGAACATCCCCCGGTGCCGATCAGCACCAGTTCCATCGGGCTCGGCCCGGGCTTCGGACCCGCGTCCGACGCGGTGCCGAAGGCGATCTTGTGGCCGGTGGCGGCCTCGCCGAGGAAAGTCCGGTCCTCGACCCATTTTACCCGCACGTCCATACGTCTCTCCGTGGCTGTTTCATCGCGGTGGATAGGGCGCGGGCCGCGCGAAGGCAATGCCGTGCCATCGCCCGGACGAGATCGGCTCAGTAGGTGACGCCGGTGAGCGCCTCGGAATGCGTCCACAACCTTTGCGCGGAGTCTTCGTCCCCGGCGCGGGCGCTGGGCTTCACTTTGACCGGCGCGCCGCGCATCTCCAAAAAGCCGCCGGGCCCGAAATAATCGCCCGGCGCCGCCGCCGGATCGAAGGCCGCGCGTAGCGTCGGCAGGGCGCCCATCTCGACACCTTGGGCAAAGAACCGGTTGAAGAAGTTCGCGAGCCCGGAATGGCGTTGCAACTCGGTCGCCGTCCAGCCCGGGTGGGCGGCGGTGACGCGCGGACCCCGGTTGCCCAGCCGCCGCGCCAGTTCGGCCACGAAATAGAGGTTGGCGATCTTGCTGTCGCCGTAGGCGCGCGACGCCTTGTAGCGGCGGTCGCGCCAGTTCAGATCCTCGAAATCGAGCTTGCCGACCTTGTGGGCCATCGACGACAGCACCACGAGGCGGGCGCCTTTTGTGGAGTCCAGAAGCGGCATCAGGTGGCCGATCAGGGCGAAATGGCCGAGGTGGTTGATGCCGAATTGCAGCTCGAACCCGTCTTCCGTGCGGCCCTGCGGCGGGGCCATGACGCCGGCATTGGCGACCAGCAGGTCCAGCCGGGTGAGCCGGGTGCGGGTGCCTTGCGCAAACCGCTTGACCGAGGCGAGCGCGGCGAGGTCAAGCCGTTGCACCTCGACCTGGGCTGACGGGTGGCGGGCGCGGATGCCGGCCACCACGGCTTCGCCCTTGGCG
Source organism: Paracoccaceae bacterium (assembly GCA_003545125.1). Taxonomy (GTDB): domain Bacteria; phylum Pseudomonadota; class Alphaproteobacteria; order Rhodobacterales; family Rhodobacteraceae; genus Sinisalibacter. The sequence goes on along the minus strand of DQCI01000016.1, from coordinate 8,047 downwards.
ATGTCACGCACCCCGAGGATCACCCGCGCGCCCTTGGCGCCCAGCACGCGCGCGGTCTCGGCCCCGATCCCGGCCGAGGCGCCGGTCACGACCGCGACCCGGCCGGTGAGGTCGGGAATGTCGTTCGCGGTCCAGTCGTCGCCTGCCATCGGGCCTCTCGTTTAATCGTTACCCTGGCCCGGTTTAGAACAGAATCCAACGGATCGGAATTGAATTTCTCCGCCGTACGGTCAGCATTGTGATGATTTCGAACGCGAATTGTGCTGCGCGTCCTGCCAGGCCAGGCCGATTTCGCGTCACCCGAAGGCGCGGCGCAACATCCATTCGAACACGCCGTCTCCGAACCATTTGCGCACGAACATCATCGGTTTGGCGAAGGCCCCCTTGACGTAGCGGCGGTGCGGCTTGGGCGCGGTCGCGGCCTTGAGGAATTCTTCCGCGAGGACGCGGGGCTCGGTGCCCTGCGGGTTGTCGTCGTAGCCACCCATCACTTTTTGGAAGGCATCCATCTGTGCTTTGTAAGCACTGTCGTCGTAGTACTTTTTCATGCCTTCGCCGACGACACCGCCCCATTCGGTCTTGATCCCGCCGGGTTGGATCACGCTGACGTGGATGCCGAAGGGAGCCACCTCGAGGCGCAGGCAGTCCGACCAGCCCTCGAGCGCATGCTTGGTGGCGTGGTACCAGGCGCCAAGCGGGGTGAACACCCGGCCGCCCATCGACGAGACGTTGATGATCCGGCCCGATTTCTGCGCCCGCATGTGCGGCAACACCTTCTGGGTGAGATCGGCGAGGCCGAAGAGGTTGACCTCGAACTGGTAGCGGGCGTCGTCGAGGGGGATGTCCTCGACCGGGCCGTAGAGGCCAAACCCTGCGTTGTTGATGAGCACGTCGATCCGGCCCTCGGCGGCGATGATCTGCGTCACTGCGGCGTCGTTGTCGGCGGGTTTGGTGACATCCATGCCGACGGGCACGACGGCGAGCGGTTCGAGCGCCGCCATCTTCTCGACCCGCCGCGCCCCGGCGTAGACCTTGTGCCCCTGATCGGCGAAGAGCTTGGCGGCTTCATGGCCCATGCCCGAGGAGGCGCCGGTGATGAGAACGACGAGTTTCGACATTGTGCTAACCTTTTCCTTGGTTTGTGCGCTTGGTTTGTGCGGTCGGGCGGGCCATATATGACTTGCAGTCAGTTATCTAATGACCGAAGGTCATTTATCAAGCAGGAAATGCGGTGAAGGCGCGGAGACCAGGATATGGCATTGGCGGAAAACAGAAAAAGAGCCCGCTCGGAGGGCGAGAAAGAGGCCCGCAAGGCCGCGATTCTTGCCGCTGCGCGCGAAACGATCGCCGAATCGGGCTTCGACGAGGTGACGATGAGCGGGCTGGCCAAGCGCGCGAGGCTCGCCAAGGGCACGCTCTATCTCTATGTCGCGACCAAGGAGGAGCTGTTCCTGTCGCTCTTCGTGGCGGCGATGGAAGACTATGTCGACCGCTTCGAGGAGCTGACCGATCCCGGCACCATCGCCGAGGAAATGACCCGGGCCGCGTTGGAAGTGCCACTGTTCTTGCCGCTGTTCGCGCGGCTGGTGGCGGTGATCGAGGCCAATGTCGGCGACCAGGCGCTGTTCGCGGCCAAGCGTGAGTTCGGCCGCCAGGGCGCGCGCGCCGCGCTGCATTTCGCGAAGCTGCTCGATCTGCCCCCGGCGCGGGGGACGCAAGTGATGAACACGCTGATGATGGCGCTTCAGGGCGCCGCCCAGTTCGACATCACATCCCGGCGCGATCCGGCCGGGGTGCCCGAAGACCTCCGCCCGATGCTTGCGTCCCACGCCTTCGCCGTGAGTTTCCCGCCGGCGGCGCGGCTGATCCTGTCAGCCGTGCGCTGAGGCGTCGAGCAAGGTCACGAGCTTCTTGCAGGTGCCCAGATTGCGCGCGGTCGCCGCCACCCCCAGCAACCGCTCGGCCCGCTGGGCCAGTTTCGACCGGCCGATGCCGTCGGGGGCGTGCAGGTAGAAGGCGCGCGGGGCGATCTCGTAGCGCTCGGTCTCGGCGGCGATGTCGGCCAGCGTGGCCCGGTCGGGATCCGCGGACCCCGACAGGAACCACACATGCCCGGTCTTCGGCGCCTCGAACGCCTCCGGGTAGGGATAGCCGGCGACGATCTCGCGAAAACCCTCCTCGGCGATCACCAGCACCCGGGGCCGGAAGCCCAGGCTGCGTTCGATCTCGCCGGCGACGATCTCTTCGAAGGCCGCGGCATCGACCAGCCCTGAAAAGATGACGTTGCCCGACTGGATATAGGTCGTCACCTGGCGCGCCCCGAGCTTTTTAAGCAGGGTTTTCAGCGTGGCCATCGTCAGCGTGTTGGCGCCGCCGACGTTGATCCCGCGCAAGAGCATCACCCAGCGGGTCATGTCAGGCGCCCTTCCATGACCTTTACCGCTTCGCCCGACACGGTCACCCGGCCGGGCACCGCATCGACGCCGATCTGCGACGGCCGGCCCATGTCTTCGCCCTGATGGATCGTGCCCGCGTAGACGCCCCGTGCCTCGGCCAACAGCGCCGCAAGGGTGGCGGCGGCGGAGCCGGTGGCCGGATCCTCAGGCATCTCGTCGAGCGGCGCGAACATCCGGGCATGGATCCGGCCACCGGCCTCGACCCAGGCGAACTGGGCGAAATCGAGTCCGGACGGATAGGCGGCGGCACCCTCACGGAATCCGGCCACGTCCGGTTGCAGCTCCGCGAGCGCCTCGCGGCTGTCGAGCTCGGTGAAGGTGAAGGCAACCCCCAACGACGCCATTACCGGC
>DQCI01000016.1:1690-5148 GCA_003545125.1 Paracoccaceae bacterium | reverse complement strand
GCCACCGCCGTGCCGATGGTCGGATGGCCCGCGAAGGGCAGCTCCATCGTCGGCGTGAAGATCCGCACCCGCGCGGTATGCGCCGGATCTTCCGGCGGGAAGACGAAGGAGGTTTCGGAGAAGTTGAACTCGCGCGCGATCTGTTGGAGGTCGCCCTCCGACAGCCCGGCCGCCTGCGGCACCACCGCGAGCTGGTTGCCGCCGTACTTCTGCCCGGTGAAGACGTCGTAAACGAGATAGCCGGTCATGGGTGTCTCCTTGATCCTGCCGCCCCGTCAGCATCCTGCGGGCCGAACGAAGAGACAAGCCCTGGCGTTTGCCTTGCCGGAAAACGCGCCTTCGGCGGTGCCGTCTGCTGGCGCGGCGCGCCTACATAAGCTCCGGCTCGCGCCCGAGCCGTTCGGCCAGCCGGGCCACGGTCAGCCCCTGAACGATGATCGAGAACAGCACCACCACGTAGGTGGCGGCCAGGATCAGCGCCTTCCACTCGCTCTCGGGCAAAGCCAGCGCCAGCGCCACCGAGATCCCGCCCTTGAGGCCGCCCCAGGTCATGATCGGGATCACCCCGCGCGAAAAACTGCGGAAGGGTTTGAGCAGCAGAACCGGCACCGCCACCGCGGCGAGCCGCGCGACCAGCGCCAGCGCGATCGCCAGCACGCCCGTGACCAGCGTGTCCATGCCGAAGGCGACGGCGAAGACCTCGAAGCCGATCATCAGGAACAGGACCGCGTTCAGGATCTCGTCGACGAGTTTCCAGAAGGTGTCGACGTAGGCGCGGGTTGCGGCGCTCATGCCGTGCTTGGCGCCGATGTCGCCGATCAACAAGCCGGCGCAGACCGCCATGATCGGGGCCGAGACATGCAGGGCGACGGCCAGCTCGTAGCCGCCGAAAGCGAGCCCGAGGGTGATCAGCACTTCGAGCGCGGGGTCATCTATGAGCCGCATCACCCGGAACACCAGCCAGCCGAGGCCCAGGCCGAGCACCGCGCCGCCCACCGCTTCCTGGAAGAAGAGCTGGGCCGCATCGGCCAGCCCGCCGCCGCCGTGGTCGTCCGCGCCGTGCCCACCGAGGCTGGGAAAGGCGAGGCCCACGAGCACCAGGTAGACCACGTAGCCGACCCCGTCGTTGAACAGCGATTCGCCCGCGATCTTGGTCTCGAGGCTCTTTTGCAGGTTTGCCTCGCGCAGCACGCCGAGCACCGCCACCGGGTCGGTCGGGGAGATGAGCGCGCCGAAGACCAGCGCGGTGAGAAACGGCATGCCGGTGATCCAGGAAAACCCGGTGCCGACGATCAGGGTCGAGAGCGCCACGCCGAGGGTGGCCATCAGGAACACCACGTGCCATTGCGCGCGCAGGTCCGAGAGCTTCACATGCAGGGCGCCGGCGAACAGCAAAAGCCCGAGCATGCCTTCGAGCAGCGTGTCGGAGAAATCGACACCGAGCACGACCGCGCGCATCTCCTCGGCAATGGTGAGGCTGGGCATCAGCGCATCGAGCCCGAGGATGGCGAGCGAGGCGGCGAAGGCGACGACAAGGATGCCGATCGCCGACGGGAGCTTCAGGAACAGGTAGTTGATGGCACCGAAGGCGCCGGCGAGGACGATCAGGAGCGAGGTGATCTGGAGGATGTTCATGAGGGGGCGTCTCCGCTGGGTTGGCGCTTGGTAGCATGGCGGCGGCGGGGGTCAAACGGGGGAAATGCCGCGTGGCCGGGCGCGGGGCAACGCGATTTCGAAATCGCGTTTCAAGCGGTTTCGAAACCGCTTGGCGCCCTTGACAGACCCCGCGCGCCCCGGTCCTGTCACCCGATGTAAACTCGCCAGGACATGGACGCGCGCGGCGCCGCGGTGTTGGTCACAATCTTCGCGATCCTCGCGGTCAACCAGGTGGTCATCAAGCTGACCAACCAGGGGCTGCAGCCGGTCTTCGCCGCCGGGGTCCGGTCGGCGGGCGCCGTTTTCGTGCTCTGGGCCTGGCCGCGGCTGCGCGGCCAGCGCCCGGATTTTTCCCGCGAAGCTCTGGGCGCCGGGCTGCTCGTCGGGGCGATCTTCGCGGTTGAGTTCCTGGCGCTGTTCCTGGCGCTCGATCTGACCACCGTCTCGCGCGCCAGCGTGATCTTCTATTCGATGCCGGTCTGGATGGCGGTTACCGCGCATTTCGTCCTGCCGGGAGAACGGCTCACGCCGGTGCGCCTCCTCGGTCTCACGCTGGCGTTCGGCGGGGTCGCCTGGGCGATCTTCGACCGGGCTGGGCTTGGCGGAGACGTGTCACTCGCGGGCGATCTGTTCGCGCTGGTCGCGGCGGTCGCCTGGATGGGCGTATCGCTCGCGGCGCGGCTCTCCGCGATTTCGCGCCAGACGCCGGAAATGCAGATATTCTGGCAGGTCCTGGTTTCGGCGCCGCTGCTATTGCTGCTTGCACCGCTGTTCGGGCCTTTGGTGCGGAATCTCACCCCCGGAACCGCGGGCCTGATGGTGTTCCAGATCGTGGTCGTCGCCTCCGGCGTCTTCCTGGCCTGGTTCCGGCTGCTCAGCCGTTACAAGGCGAGCCAGGTGGCGGTGTTTGCGTTTCTTTCGCCGGTCTTCGGGGTGGCGGTCGGCTGGCTCTGGCTCGGCGAGACGGTCACGGCGAGCCTGCTCGTGAAACTTGCGCTGGTGGCCGCGGGGATCGTGCTGATCAACCGGCGCTGATCCACAATAGAAAAAAGGGCGGTACCGCGCCGCCCTTCGTTCTGGCGAATGTCCGTTCTCCTCAGGGGATGATGCGGGTGTATTTCGCGCCTTCGAGGCTCGCGCCGACGATCAGCCCGGCGCCGCCGAAGACCAGGGCGACCACCGGGGTGGCGATGGTAATCGTATCGGCAGAGAATCGGCCGGTTTCCGACGCGACGGCATATTTGATGTCGGCGCCCGCGACCCAGCCGGTGGCGGTGCGGAAATCGGCCAGCGCGTCTTCGGTGAGGAAGAACAAGACGTGGGCATATTGCTGCGCGCCGAGCTGGAGGCCGAAACTGGCCTTGGCCTGGGCGTAATAGTCGATAGTGGCACCGCCGACGACCAACGCGCCGCGGCCATAGGCGCCGCCGAACCCGAAGCCGGCTTCGGTGACCAACGGCATGACCAGCATACCGACCGCCTTGCTGGCGAGCGATTGCGCGTCGGGCACCTCCTGGTACATCTGCGAGAGCGTCGCCTGGACCCGCGCGTCGATGGTGGCCGCGCCGTTCGAATTGAGCCCGTTGCCGCAGGCCGCAAGGGCTGCGCCGCCGCCGAGGGTGGTGATGAAGGTTCGCCGTGAGACTCTGGTCATGCGCCCGTGCCTTTCCGTATCGGGGGTCCCGGGTCTGCTGACGCCCGGGTTCAGGACAAAGGATAGGGCAAGGGGAAAGGACTGTCACGCGGCACGGCACAATGGGCGGATATTTGCGCCTTTGTTTCGGGCCCGGCGGGACACCTGG
>DQCI01000016.1:1369-1646 GCA_003545125.1 Paracoccaceae bacterium | reverse complement strand
TGGCCGGTTCGGTGACCCGGCGGGCGATTTTGCCGAAATCGTCGAACGGGCCGGAGTATCCGGGCCATGATCTAGACGCGCGCCGGGAGGGGCGGTCTCTCAGCCGTTGAGGATCTGCGCGGCCCTGGGCGAGAAATAGGTGAGGATCCCGTCGAGGCCTGCGCGTTTGAAGCCTGCGAGGCTCTCCATCATTACCTTGTCGCCGTCGAGCCAGCCGTTCTGGGCCGCGGCGGTCAGCATCGCGTATTCGCCAGACACCTGGTAGGCGTAGGTCGGC
>DQCI01000016.1:1094-1336 GCA_003545125.1 Paracoccaceae bacterium | reverse complement strand
ACCATGTCGGCGCCTTCCATCAGGTCGCGCTCGACCAGCCGCAGCGCTTCGTCGGCGTTGAACGGGTCCATCTGGTAGGTGTTCTTGTCGCCCTTGAGCGCGCCCGATGCGCCGACCGCGTCGCGGAACGGCCCGTAGAAGGCGGAGGCGTATTTCGCCGAGTAAGACATGATCGAGACGTGGCTATGGCCCTCGGCTTCGAGGGCTGCGCGCATGGCGCCGATGCGGCCGTCCATCATGTC
>DQCI01000016.1:329-978 GCA_003545125.1 Paracoccaceae bacterium | reverse complement strand
ATCTCGATACCGGCGTCGCGGATCGCTTTCGTGGCCCGGTTCGACAAATTGTCGATATCCCAAGCCTCGGCACAATCCTCGGTCTTGCGGTCTGGCTCGATGAAAGGAAACAGACAGATCGCCGGGATGCCGAGGGCGGCGGCCTCTTTGGCGGCTTTCACCACCCGGTCGACACTCAGCCGCTGGACGCCCGGCATCGAGGGGATGTCGTAGCTGGCATCCCGGCCTTCCATCACGAAGACCGGCCAGATCAGGTCGTTCACACTCAAAGTGGTTTCGCGCACGAGGCCGCGCAACTGGGCGGTGCGCCGGTTGCGGCGCAGGCGGGTGGCTGGGAAAGGGGCGACCGTCGGTTTCATGAGCTTCTCCGCAACTGTTGCCTCCATGTGCCACGCGGGCGTGATCGCCTCAAGGGGAGGGGTGGCGTCCCGGGCGAGCAGCGGCTATGACGCTTGCAGCGACGAAGAACAGCGTACGGGCACACAGTGGATTGGTATTCCGCCGTCTTTGAACTCATCGACATGCGATCCTTTTCCAATCTCTGGTACTGGATCGCTCTGGCTGTCGTATGGTCGACCACCTCGCACTGGGTGCTGGGGGTGCCTTTCGACATGGTCCAGCGCGCGGCGCGCCACGGCGGTGAAGCCGA
>DQCI01000016.1:0-294 GCA_003545125.1 Paracoccaceae bacterium | reverse complement strand
GTCTCCGGTCTCTGGTTGCTTGGCATCGTCTCGGCTTTTGTCACCTCGCTGGCGATTCTCGGGTTCTGGTACGGCGTCGAATTTGCCCAGGCCGTGTTTCTGCTGGCGGCGCCGATGACGATCGTGGGGGTGATTTCGCTTGCCTCGGCCCATGCGATCCGCAACCGGGGGCTCACCGGGGAAACCTTACGCAAACGGATGCTGCGCCACCGCGTGCAGACCCAGTTCGTCGGCATGATTGCGATCTTCATTACCGCGCTCTGGGGCATGTGGCAGAACATGCAGATCGGCGCT
>DQCI01000015.1 GCA_003545125.1 Paracoccaceae bacterium | reverse complement strand
GGGCCGGTGCGTTGACGCCGGGCTCCTCCGGTTCCGTCGGCTCCGCGAGGTTCTAAACGCCCATGTCACACAGGGAAATGCCGTTCGAGCCCCCGATCTCGGCTCGGATCCGCGCGATCCGTTCGCCGCCGCTCCAAAGCGCGAAGAAAGTGTTTCAGGCGGGCGGATAGAGCTGGTCGGCGACATGGGCGATCCAACGACCCTGGTCGGTGTCGCGCGCCCAGATGCCGTGCTGGCTGTCGCAGGTCTGCGCGCCAACGGATGTCGCGAGTGCCAAGCCCGTGACGAGTGCCGCTCAGGCGGCGGTCCTACCCCGGACCCGCATCCGCGCCGCCGTCACCATGCAGCCGGGCGGCATCCGCTTTGCCCGCCTTACGCGTCCGGTGCCGCGCCGAAGGTGCTGCGCTCGACACCGCTGGCGTTCAGCCCGCTCATCGGGACGATGAACATCTCGCCGTAGTTGACCGGCGGCTCGCCCCCGGCGCCGATCTCTTCCCAGAGGGCCGCGAGGTTGTCCTTGTTGCCGACCCAGATCAGGGTGCCGCCCGGTTGGCGCTTGAACATCGTACGCGCGATGTCGACGGCCGGGATCACCTGGATCTCAAGCTCCTTGGCCTCGGCGAGGGGTCGGGCCGTGTCGATGTTGCGCTGTGTCGCGGGGGTGAAGATGCCATCGATCTCGACACCGGCCAGCGCATCCGCCAGAGCCTGGGCGCGGGCGATGCCGTCTGCGTTGAGATCGTCGCCGGTGCGCTCTGCATGGCGGATCACGATCAGCGTGCCGCCCATGGTCGTCTCGTCCATCGTCGGGGTCAGCGGCCCGAGCCCGCCGGCGCAGGCGGCGAGCAGAAAGGCGGTGGTTAGGCTGGCGAAAAAAGCACGGCGGCGCATCTGAAGTCTCCCTGAACACTGCCCCGAGCCTAAAGCTTTTCGCCGCCGCATTGAAGCGTCCGTGTCGGCAATTCGGCACGGGCGTCACCGGGCGGGGGCCTGCGTGGGGGAGGGATCTGCATTCCACGCGCGGGCGTCATGCCGCATCCGGGCCCGATTGCAGGCTTGATTTGCACGGGGCCTCAGCGCAGTCTGGCGCCGAAAAACCTGGGAGAAGAAGACATGACCTTGGATCGTGCGGTGTTGGCCTTTGCCGGCGTGATGACCCTTCTGAGCGTGGCGCTGACCTACTGGGTGCACCCGGCCTGGGCCTGGTTCACCGTCTTCATCGGGCTCAACCTGCTCCAGTCGGCCTACACCGGTGCCTGCCCCGCCGCCTGGGCGTTCCGCAAGCTCGGGTTCAAGCCCGGCGAGGCGTTCTAGCAGGGCGCGACCGCCCCCGCGAATGTGCCGCGACCGGTCAGGCGGTCCGGTGCCCGAAATGCGGATGCGCGAGCCAGCGCGCGGCGGTCTGGACCCAGTTGCGCAGCGCGACGGCGCGGGCCTCGTGGGCGGCGCGGATGGCTGCGTCGATCTCGTCGGGCGTGGGGGCGTCGAATTTGGTCAGGTCCATGTGTCTATCCTCTGGGGCGATGCGTTTCGGTTATTCGTTCGCTCTCAAGATAGACGGCGCCGGGGGCGGGCACATCGGCCGATCCGGAAGAGCCGCCATGTGCAGGGCGCATGGGCGAGCCGTATGGGCGGGGCGTATGGGCGGGGCGTATGGGCAAGGGTTTGCGGGGCCGGGCTTGACCGGGGTCAACGACAGCATCACCAAGCCCCGCTAGGCTGTCTGTGTCTTCCACTGCCGGGTTTAGTCCTTTTCCCGAACTGGAGTTCGTCATGAACGGCGCGGTTTTCTATGCCAGCAAATACGGCAGCACTGCCCAGTATGCCCAGTGGATCGGCGAGGCGACGGGCCTGCCGGTCTTCAACGTCGAGGGCGCCCCGCCGCCCGAAAGCTTCGATTTCGTCGTCGTCGGCAGCCCGGTGATCTACTACGGGTTCCTGATCGAGAAATGGGTGAGCGAACATCTGGGGGCGCTGGAAGAACGCCCGGTGGTGTTCTTCTCGGTCTCCGGCGCCGGGCCGGGGCCGAAGCTCGACGCCTGGATACCGGAGAGCCTGCCCAAGAGCTTCGTTGCCCACATGCGCCACGTCGGCTTGCGCGGCCGCCAGATCCCGGCGGACCTCACCTTCTACGACCGGACGATGCTGATCATCGGCGGTCTGAAAAATCCCGACCGCAAGGCCGGTCAGGAGGAGCTGAAGGGCTTCGACTACATGGACCAGGGCAGCATCGGCCCGATCGTGGAGATGGTGCGGCGGTTGCAGCAGCGCGAGGTGGCGTGAGGGAGCGACAATGGGGCTTTCTGCGCAGAGGATTGGTGATTCCGGCCATCATTTTTTGGGTACGACCGTGCGGAGGTGTCTGGGGCGAGAGGGATGGGTGCGAGTACCCATCCCTCTCGCTCGCTATTGGACCTCGTCTTCGCTCGGTTTTACCTTATTGGTGAGCCAGTCACTGTCGGGACGGCACACAAGGCGCGCGTTTTTGTAGGCCCAACTCAAGGGAATTATTGTGTTTCCAGAATAAGTGCCGTTTGATTGCCTTTGAACAACAAGCGCAAGGTCGACGACATCGTCCTTTACGAGTCCCAAAGGGAGAAGGAGCGACATTAGGTCGAATTTCGGATAGTATTGCGGAATTGCAGTTTTGAAGTTCCACTTAACCCGTTCAATTGCAATCCTCACTGCATCGTCTACACGAGCGATAATTCCTCGATAGCATTGGTCGTCGCTTTTTACAGCATCGGCTAGGTTGCCGAGAAAACATGTCAGGTCGTCTGAGGTCATTGCAGAAGGATCTTGCCATTCGAATTCAAATGGCTTGTTTCTGCGCAAAAAGTCGATTGGGAAACGACCACGCCGAATACCATCCTCAATGATGTGATCATGCTGCGGGAATACCGATTTTGTTGAATCAAGAAAAACATCTCTCGGATCTGAGAAATACTCGGCACGTTCTGGCAATGGATCGAACAGACCAATCAGTCGTTTGCCGTGAAAATCAATTCCTGGAACGCAGAAGGCAACGAACTTGTATGGGCTGTTGCCATATGGGTTCTCGGAAAAAAGTGCGTAGATTGGTTTATAAAGCGTATCTACCAACCCGGTGTTGAATGCCGCCCACTTGCCCTTCTGATCTTCTGCGAAAGCGAGTTTTCCCTCGTTCCAGAGCCGAACAAAAGTGTACGTCAAGTACGAGTGGAGAATCCCAAAATTGTCTTCGCCCTCATGTTGAAGAAAGGACCAATCCGACTCGTCATCAAGGGTCATCTCCGCCAGCTTTGGCAAGACGCTCTTATAATCGTTTCCAGAGGCGGCAGTGAAATCTTGCATCGGGATGAACGCCCATTGCCCAAGGTGACTGCCTTTCGGTCCATGGAACGCGAGTGGTTTTGAATCATCTTCCGCTCCCCCAGATCTTTCCGCAACCACGTTTTGAGCCTGGGTCCTGCCTTTGTGCTCACCTATAACGAACTCCACAGCGCTACCGTCAGCGAGAGGGCCGGAATCCGGAGATACCTGGTTTCCGTGGAAATAGACTTCGGAACTGTCTTCATCATTGATGATGAAACCCCAGTTTTTTCCTTTGTCGAAGAATTTGATCTTGCCGGTCTTCCGATCCATGTTCTCCTCGCACCTGATTCACGCGCAGACTACCTCGTGAACTTCTTGTACTTCAACCGCTTCGG
>DQCI01000288.1:2908-3810 GCA_003545125.1 Paracoccaceae bacterium | reverse complement strand
GTCACCGAGACCGCCGGCCACCTGATCGACGGTTTCGGCACCCGTAGCCGCGCCTATGTCCAGGTTCAGAACGGCTGCGACCACCGCTGCACCTTCTGCATCATCCCCTTCGGCCGCGGCAATTCGCGCTCTGTGCCCGCGGGCGTGGTGGTCGAACAGATCAAACGGCTCGTTGGATCCGGCTACAACGAGGTGGTGCTCACCGGGGTCGATCTCACCTCCTGGGGCGCCGATCTGCCGGGCGCGCCGCGGCTGGGCGACCTTGTGATGCGGATCCTGAACCTGGTGCCCGACCTTGCGCGGCTCAGGATCAGCTCGATCGATTCGATCGAGGCGGACGACAACCTGATGCTGGCCATCGCCACCGAACCCCGGTTGATGCCGCATCTGCACCTCAGCCTCCAGCACGGCGACAACCTGATCCTGAAGCGGATGAAACGGCGCCATTCGCGCGAAGACGCTCTTGCCTTCGCCGAAGACGCCCGCCGTCTGCGCCCCGACATCACGTTCGGGGCCGACATCATCGCCGGCTTCCCCACCGAGACCGACGCACAGTTCGAAAACTCGCTGAAGCTGGTGGCGGAGTGCGGGCTCACCTGGCTGCATGTCTTCCCCTATTCGCCGCGGGCCGGCACGCCGGCAGCGCGCATGCCGCAGGTCCACGGCGGCACGATCCGCGACCGGGCTGCGCGGCTCAGGGCGGCCGGGACGGAGGCGGTCAGCGCCCATCTCGCGGCCCAGGTCGGGCGCACCCACGACGTCTTGCTGGAGAACCCGCGCATGGGGCGTACGCCGCAATTCGCCGAGGCCACCTTCGACACCGATCAACCGGAAGGCGCCATCGTCTCCGCCCGGATCCTCGCGGCCGACGCCGACCGTCTACACGGTACCGTTGCAAGTTA
>DQCI01000288.1:421-2879 GCA_003545125.1 Paracoccaceae bacterium | reverse complement strand
TTAGTTATCGACGCAGTCCCATCCTTTTGGTTAGGTAGATCGGAGGTTCCCGATCCAAGTGAGTAACGAGAATGCATCCCAGCCCCGCTTTTCGCACCGCCCCCCCTGACCAGAACATCGCCTTCGCCCGCGCCCGCGGCTTTGGCCAGCTGAGCATCAACGGCGGCTTTGGCCCGCTGGCCGCGCATGTGCCCTTCATGCTCGATGACACCGGCGAGACCGCCTTCCTGCACCTGGTCCGCTCCAACCCGATCCTCGACGCACTCGACCAACCCTTGCCCGCACTGCTCGCCGTGTCCGGGCCCGACGGCTACATGTCGCCCGACTGGTACGGCGTGCCCGACCAGGTGCCGACATGGAACTACGTCGCCGTGCACCTGCGCGGATCGCTCGAACGCCTGCCCGACACAAGGCTCGGCGAAGTCCTCGACCTGTTGTCCGACACCTTCGAACGCCGCCTCGCCCCGAAGCCACCCTGGCGCGCCGAGAAGATGGACCCCCAGGCGCGGGCCCGGATGATGCGCGCCATCGTGCCGCTGCGGATGACGGTCGAAGAGGTCCGGGGCACCTGGAAGCTTTCGCAAAACAAGCCCGATGACGTCCGCCTCGCGGCGGCCGACGCGGCCCCGGGCGGTGTCGGGCAGGAGCTGGATGCTCTCGCCGAGTTGATGCGCGAATATGCGCGCGACCCGCAGGAGGGCGTGGACAGTTAGGCCGCTTGCCCCTAGGGTGGCAATGTAAAGGAGAGTAACATGGCCCTTCCCCTCGCCCCTGTCGCCGTTTTCGCCCTGCGTTACGGCACCGTCGCGCTCGCCACCTACGCCGTCAGCCGCCAGATCGAACGCGGCCGCCGCTGCCAACGGGCCGAGGACGCACACGACAAGGTGTCCGAAGGCGTCACGCTGCGCTCGGAAAAGGAACAGCTCAACGCCACCGGGCGGCTCAAGCGGGTGATCCGGCTCGGTGCGTCCGGTCCGGGCATCGAGGTCGATGCCTCCGCCTTCGGGCGGTTCCGGTTCCGCAGGGTCTGACGCGATGTACCAGCTTCTCGGAAACCCCGCCTCGCCTTTCGTGCGCAAGGTGCGGGTCGTTCTCGAAGAAACCGGCCTTGCGGGCGATGTCGAACAGATCCTGGTCGCCACAACGCCCACTGCCCCCGCGGCCGAGGTGACCGCGGCCCATGCGCTGGGCAAGATCCCGGCCCTGATCCGCCCCGACGGCTGCACGCTCTACGACAGCCGGGTCATCACCCGCTACCTCGATGCGCGCGCCGGCGGCCGGCTCTACCCGGCCTCCCACATCTGGGAAACGCTGACGCTGGAAGCCACCGGCGACGGGATCATGGAGGCCGCCGTGCTCATGGTCTACGAGGGCCGTTGCCGGCCCGAGGACAAGCAGGACCATGGCTGGGTCGATGCCCAGTGGGGCAAGATCGAAAACGCGCTCGACGCCCTCACCGCGCGCTGGATGAGCCACCTCGCCGGCCCGGTCGATGCCGGCGTCATCGCCATTGGTTGCGCGCTCGGCTACCTCGACTTCCGTCACCCGGACCGCGAATGGCGCATGGACCGCGACGGACTCGACGACTGGTTCGCGGCCTTCGCCGAACGCGACGCGATGAAGGCCACCCGCCCGGTTTGAACCCGGTTTGAACCCGGCGTGAGCGCAACCATTCTTTTCCCTGCGACACAGCGCCTCAGGATTCGCATGCCTGTGCGCGAATGTCTTCTGGACTGGTTTCAATAGGCACGCTAAACAGCGCCGCAATGGGCTATGGGCGACCGTGGCCGGAGGTCTGTTGGCCGCGCCCGGGATCGGGCCAAAGCGCGCCGCTGCAAGGACAAGAAGGGAGAGGATCTCGTGTCACACGCAGACGATCATCAGGGGACCCGCCGGGACTTCCTGTATTATGCTACCGGTGGCACGGCCGCCGTTGCCACGGGTGCCGCCGTCTGGCCGCTCATCAACCAGATGAACCCCTCCGCCGACGTGCGCGCACTCGCCTCGATCCAGGTCGATATCGCGGATGTCGCCGAAGGCAGCCAGCTCACCGTCAAATGGCTCGGCAAGCCGGTGTTCATCCGTCACCGGTCGGAAGAAGACATCAACTACGCCCGTCACGATGACGAGGCCGATCTGCCCGACACCAACGCGCGCAACGAAAACATCGACCCGGCCGCGGACGCGTCCGACGCCAACAGAACCCTCGATGAAGAGGGAAAATGGCTGGTGATGATGGGTGTGTGCACCCACCTCGGCTGCGTACCGCTCGGCAACGGCGCCGGCGAGTACCACGGCTGGTACTGCCCCTGCCACGGCTCGCACTACGATGCGTCGGGCCGGATCCGCAAAGGACCTGCGCCGGAGAACCTTCCCGTTCCCGTCGCCGTTTTCCTCGACGAAACCACGATCAAGCTCGGCTGAGGGAGGAAAGACATGTCCGGAATTCCGCACGATC
>DQCI01000288.1:224-351 GCA_003545125.1 Paracoccaceae bacterium | reverse complement strand
ATCTGGGGCATCGTCCTGGCCTTCACCATGGTGCTGCAGATCGTCACCGGCATCATCCTGGCGATGCACTACACGCCGCATGTCGATTTGGCCTTCGCCTCGATCGAGCACATCATGCGCGACGTGA
>DQCI01000288.1:0-192 GCA_003545125.1 Paracoccaceae bacterium | reverse complement strand
GCAAACGGCGCCTCGCTGTTCTTCATCGCGGTCTACATCCACCTGTTCCGCGGCCTCTACTACGGCTCCTACAAGGCCCCGCGCGAGATCACCTGGATCATCGGGATGCTGATCTATCTGGTCATGATGGGAACCGGTTTCCTCGGCTACGTGTTGCCCTGGGGGCAGATGTCGTTCTGGGGCGCCACGGTG
>DQCI01000277.1:2415-3112 GCA_003545125.1 Paracoccaceae bacterium | reverse complement strand
CAAAACGAAAACAATCCCGCGCCCCCCGCGGGATTGTCTCCGGATCCGGAAATGACCTTGCCGACCCTGGACCGATCGGCTGGCCGGGTTCGAATCGTCCCCGGCACAAGTCTTGCCCCCTTGCTTCCGAACCGTGTCGTCCGGCGGCCACCTGGGTCCGCCGGACGTGCTGCATCAACTGCGAAGCAACATCTGTGCTTCGTGCCTTTTCAGGATCCGCCGGGCGGCGGTGTAATCTTCGAGCCCCTCCTGGGTCTCCAGTTCCGGGAACAGCTCGAACAGTTCCTGGCGCTGAGCGTTGCCAATGGCCTTGAGCGAGTGGTCGCCGGGCAGGAAGCTTTCCGTCCAGGCCCCATTCGACAGCACAACCTCGTGGTTCTGGCACATGAAATGCACGTAGGTGACCGCCATCGGCTCGACGATCTGGATACCCTTCGAGTCGACAAGGTGCTTGGCCGCCGCCAGGACCTCGCGCTCGTCGAAATAGAGCGACGTGCGGTCATTGGCCACCAGCACCCGGTGGTTGGGCGAGAGCATCATGTCACGCTCGGGCAGGCCATTGCCGAGGGCGCCCGCGCAAATGTGGATCGGTGCGAGGTGCTGGGCTGTCGCCAGCTCTCGGAAGCTGACCGGGCGTGTGCCCACCCACTTGATCTCCTGGATCCCGTTGTCGCGGGTGATGACCCGGTCGCCGGCC
>DQCI01000277.1:0-2403 GCA_003545125.1 Paracoccaceae bacterium | reverse complement strand
GTGAAGCAGGGCACAACCGTTTCGATGTTGTAGAACTCGAGCGTGCCGAGATCGTTGCCCTCGGCATCGGCGTAGGTGACGGAGCCGTTTTCCTGATCGGTGGTGGTGTAGGTGACGTTGAGCGAACCGCCCGGGGCCGCCGAACCAGAGAGATCGAGCGTATCCCAGTCGTCGCCGCCCTCGTTGCCGTCGATTCTGTCGCCGACACCGACGCCGCCAAACCAGTCGCGGTCGTCGCCGCCCGACAAGGTGTCGGCCCCCGCGCCGCCGTTGATGTAGTCTTCGCCGCCCTCGCCGTAGATGACATCGTCGCCGTCACCGCCAAAGAGCACGTCGTCGCCGTCTTCGCCGGTCGCGTCCGCCACGGTCACGTCGAAGAAGATGTCGGTGACATTGATGCCCGAATTGTCCGCGCCATCCTGCGTATGTTCAAGCACGATCTGCGCGACCGGACCGGCGATGGTCACCTGGAGGTTGTAGCTGTCGTCGTCGGGGGCGCCGTAGCCACCATTGGCATCGGCGGTGTTCGCACCGGTCGCGCCGCCGCCCTCGAGCAGCGTGATGCCCGTGCCCGCCACCAACGAGACCGGGATCTCGTTCCCGTCCGGGTCATAGGCGCGGATCGTCACCACGCCGTCGCCGTCGAGGTCGTTTACGTTGAACGCGACATTCTGGACCGGATCGGAGAAGTCCCACTGGAATGTGCCGGCGCCGCACGCTCCGCCGGTTTCCGAGTGCAGCGTGCTGTCGTCGTCGAAGGCTTCGTCGCCGGTATCGATGCCGTCACCGTTGACCGGGTCTGTCCCGGGTTCGGACAAATGCGTGCCGGTGTCTACGGTCCGGGTGTAGCTGACCGAGACCGAACCGGTATCCTGGGTGAAGGCGGTGTCGATCTGATCGTCGCTGACGCCCTCCCAATTGAAGCTTTCTCGTTGCGTGATGTCGCGGCCGTCTGCGTCGCCCCAGATTGCATCGTCGCCTGCGCCGCCATAGGCGGTGTCGTCTCCAGCGCCGGCGTAGATTTCATCGTCGCCCTCGCCGGCCCAGACTTCGTCGTCGCCGCCCCCGGCTCGGATGATGTCGTCGTCGCCGATTTCACCGGGAAGCAGCGCGTCACCCGCATCGACCCTGTCGCCGTCCGGGTCGCGGGTGTAGCCGAGATCGATCACTTCCCCCGTGTCTGTGCCGTCGACGATGCCGTCGCCTGCGGGCTCCGGCATGGCGTCGAAACCGAGGTCGGTCACCTTGATATGGCCGGAGATATCCGCGTTGGGGCCGTTGTCATGCACAATCACCAGCTTGACGATGGGCGCCGTGACCGAGACCGTGATCCCGGTGTCGTTCAACGCGGCGTCACCCTCGATCGTGTTGCCGCTCACCGTTTGCGCACCGCCGATCGCAGCGAAATCGACATCGACGAGGTTGCCGTCGAGGTCGTAGGCGAGGACCGTCACCTGGTCGTCCCAGTGGCAACCCCGGTCGACATCGATGAGTTGGAAGTTCACGCCGGTGACGGGTTGGTCGAAGGCGATCTCGGAGATCGTGGGCCGGGTCACGTCATTGGAAAAGAGCTGGCCGTCCTGCAGCGAGAAAGCGTCGCACCGACCGTTCGTCGGCGTCGAGACCGTGACACCCACATTGCCCGCCCCGGAGGCCGAGCCGAGGCTTGCGGCGCCGTCTGCCCCGGTCAGATCCCAGTCGAGCAGGTAGTCGCCCGAAGGCTGCCAGGTCGCCCCCGCGCCGTTCCAGATGGTGTTGTAGGTCATTCAAAGCTTCCCTTGCTCGGTACCGGAACGGGCTGAGGTCCAGACGGCCGCGTTGCGGATGGTGGCAGCGACGTCGTCGGTGGCGGTCGACGCGCAAATGAGATCATCAATCATCCTCGGGGAAACCAGGCTCGGACCGAAACGGCCCTGCAACGTTGCGGCGCAGATCCGGTCGATGTCGTGCTTGCGCATCTGTCTCTTCCCCTTGGCTGGTTACACGCCTCGAGCGATGAGCGATGCCGGGCCACGGGGTTCCCGCACCATCACCTCGAAATTTCCATGGAGAGAGGGACCCGGTGTTCGGGCCTGGCGGTTGTCTGTCGGTGGCAAGCCCCCCAGCTCGCCACCGACATCAACACGACGTCAACCACCTGCGGTCGACGCACACCTCTACTCCACGGTATTCCGTGGATGTGTGCGGCCGCCCCCGTGGCCTTTAGACACCGCCCCCAGTCGGGCACTTACAAATTACTCCCGGAAACCTTTCAAAAAAAGGAATTTTGACTGAAAAGCGGCAAGTTCATGGCGCGCAGGGTTAACAAACAGACGATTCGAACTGTGCCGGAGGGTGGTTCGCCGCTCTTGACTGTTTCTCATTTGGAAACAGATACTTGTCAGCGCAATGTGAAATTGCGGA
>DQCI01000044.1:4712-5162 GCA_003545125.1 Paracoccaceae bacterium | reverse complement strand
GAGCGTTTGCGGCGGGCGGCGGCGGGGTAGAGCTTGGCGAGGGCGGCGTCGAGGGTGTCGAGGCCCATATCGCGCGCGGCCACCAGGGTGCGGCCGCGGTCCCAGGGGGTGAGGCCCTGGCGGATGTCGTTTTCCTCGACCACGCGGGCGAAGCCGTCGATTTGGTTCTCAGACGGGCGGATCAGCGCGGGGATGGTGGCGAAGGCGGCGCCGTGGCGGTCCTCAAGCGTGCGGTAGGCCATCACGCGGCGGTAGCCGGAGACCAGGCCGTAGCCACCCTCGGTGGCGTAGAGCTCGACGGGGAGGCGCAACCCGTTAACGCGGATCGAGGCGGTGAGTTCGTCGAGGGCGGCGGGGTCGATCACCGACCGGTCGCGCGGGAGGGCGTGTTCGTCGATGTCGGCGAGGGGGATGGCTTGGATCTCGGTCATGCGCCGGTTTTGCGCGCCT
>DQCI01000044.1:1360-4679 GCA_003545125.1 Paracoccaceae bacterium | reverse complement strand
TTGCCGATACCCTGCCCCGTCTCCGGCGGTCTCGGGACTTTGGCGATCCTGTCCGCACCGACGATGTCTCGAAACGCGTCAGGTGCGGGCGGGGTCGCGTTGATCCGGTTCTCTTTGATCGGGGCGGGGCTGGAGCTCGATCAGCGCGATGGCGTCGTCGCCGTCGAGCGCGGTGCCGTCGGCGCGCTCCAGCGGCTGGTCGGCGTCGTTCCAGCCCTTGATGCCGAGCTTGACGGAGCGGGGATCGTCGAAGCCCATCTCGATGAGGCGCTCGGCGGCGAAGGCGGAGCGCTGGCCGGAGCGGCAGATGATGAGCACGGGTTTGTCACGAGCGGTGACGAGGGCGGGCTCGGTCTCGGCGTAGTCCCATTCGGCGGCGCTCTCGAGGATGCCGCGGGGGACGTTGAGGGCGCCGGGGACGCGGGCGCGGGCGAACTCGTCGCGCTCGCGGATGTCGAGGAGGAGGGCGTCGGGGTGGGTGGCGATGAACGCCGGTACGTCCCAGGGCATGATTTCGGTGATGCGGGCGGCGGCCTCGGTGGCGAGCCGGGTGTAGGTCTTGCGGGTCATCGGGGCCTCCGTGGCGTGTTTGGGGGGAGATAGGGGCGGGGGCTTCAGGGTCAAGGCTGCGGGGCGGGGGCTGCGACCATTTGGAGCGCAGGGGGCGGGCCGAACCGGTGACTACCGGAGGGAGCGTCGGTGCGGTATCGGTGCGGGGGCAGGCCGAGGGGTTTGGGAGACGGGGGATCCATGCAGGACATTCGCAGGGGCTGGGCAGCGGTGGTCGCGATGTTCGCGCTCAACGGGGTGTTTCTGGGCGTCTGGGCGAGCCGGGTGCCGGCGGTAGCGGAGCGCTACGGGCTGAGCCCCGGCGGGCTTGGCCTCGTGCTGCTGGCGATCGGGCTCGGGGCGATCGTGTCGTTTCCGCTGGCGGGGCGGCTGGCCGACAAGCGGGGCGCGGCGCGGGTGACGTTGTGGCTCGCGCTGGGGCATGTGGCGGCGATGGGGCCGGTCGCGCTGGCGCCGAATGTCTGGGCGCTGGTGCCGGCGCTGTTCGCCTTCGGGGCGATGCAGGGTGGGATGGATGTGACGATGAACGCCTGGGCAGGCGAGGTGGAAAAGGCGTCTGGTCGGCCAATCATGTCGGTGTTTCACGGGCTCTGGAGCCTTGGGGCTGCGACCGGGGCTGCGACGGGGTTCGGGGCGGTCAGCCTCGGGATCGGCATAACGCCGCATTTCATCGCGGTCAGCCTGCTGGCCGCAGTGCCGGCGCTGCTCATCGCGCGCGGCGCCTGGGTGTCGCAGACCCATGCGGCCGATGGCAGCGAGCCGGTGTTTGTCTTTCCGAAAGGTGCGCTCCTGGTGGTGGGCGCGGTGGCGCTTGCGGCGGCGCTCGGCGAGGGCAGCGTGGCCGATTGGGGAGCGCTCTTCCTGGTCCGTGTCGCCGGGGCGGGGGAGGCCTCGGCGGCGCTGGGCTATACGGTGTTCGCGCTGGCGATGGTCACCGTGCGGGTTTCGGGCGGCGGCGTGGTTGGCGCGCTGGGGCCGGTGCGGACCACCCGGATCGCGGGCCTTCTCGCCGCCACGGGCGCCGGGCTGGCGGTGGCGGTGGCGAGCTACCCGGTGGCGCTCGCGGGCTTCGTGCTGATGGGGGCGGGCTATGCGCTGGTGATCCCGCTCGCCTTCAGCCGTGCGGCGAACGACCCGTTTGTGAAGCCCGGCCGGGCGATCGCCAGCGTGGCGACGCTGGGCTATGGTGGCGTGCTGCTGGGGCCGCCGATCATCGGATTCGTGGCCGAGGCGACCTCGGTGCGGTTCTCCTTCGGGGTCGTTGCGGCGTTGGCGCTGGTGATCTCGGTCTTTGCCCATGCGCTGCAACCTTCGGTGGAGGGATAGGGATGGATTTCGTCGGCGCCAAGATCGTGCTGCTGATCGGCGACAGACTGCTGACGCTGCTGCGCGATGACATCGCCACGATCTCCTATCCGGGCTGGTGGGACATGCCGGGCGGCGGGCGCGAGGGGGGGGAGAGCCCCGAGGCTTGCGTGCTGCGCGAGACGCGGGAGGAATTCGGGCTGGTGCTGGACGAGGCGGTGCTGGCCTGGCGGGCGGTGTTCGACAGCCCGACCACCGGCGGCCAGGCGTTCTGGTTCGCCGCACAGCTGCCAGCGGGCGCGGAACGCGACATCGCCTTCGGCGACGAAGGGCAGGGGTGGCTTTTGATGTCGCCCGAGGCCTGGCTCGCGCATCCGCGCGCGATCCCGCATTTCAAGTCGCGGGTCCGCGCCGGGCTAACGGGGCTGGACGCGAAAGGCCTGCGGCGCGGGCCGGGACGGGGCTGACGCCGGGGCCTGGGCCGGGTGCCGTAAACAGCACCCCGTGCACCGGGCATGCGGCGGGCATGCGGCGGCGGGTGGCCCGATCCGGGCCCGCCTGCGCGGCCGCCGAGGCCCCGCTATTGTTGCCATTATGAAAACACATTATCTTCAACGCGCTGACGGAGTTCGGCGGTAACACACCGACAAAACCCTGACATCCAGGATGCCCAGAATGGTGGAACAAACCGATGACACCCCGCCAAAACCGGCCCTCGGCCGGTACGGCGATGACCCGTCCGGCCAATATCTTGGATTGAAAGCGCCCACCCCCCACATCATACAGCATCACGCATTTTCATGAGGTAACCCATGTCTACCGAAGAACTCATCGGCCAATTCATCGGCTCGAACGTCATTCTCCTGCTCATTGCGCTGTTCATCATCATTTCGGTGTTCCTGGGCGTCAGGATCGTCCCGCAGAGCGAGAAATACGTCGTCGAACGGTTCGGCCGCCTCAAGGCGGTGCTCGGGCCGGGGATCAACTTCATCATCCCCTTCCTCGACCGTGTGCGCCACAAGGTCTCGATCCTCGAGCGCCAGTTGCCCACCGCGACCCAGGATGCGATCACCAAGGACAACGTGCTGGTGCAGGTGGATACCTCGGTGTTCTACCGCATTCTCGAGCCGGAAAAGACCGTCTACCGGATCCGTGATGTCGACGCGGCGATCGCCACCACGGTGGCCGGCATCGTGCGTTCGGGGATCGGCGAAATGGACCTCGACGAGGTGCAATCCAACCGCCAACAACTGATCACGCGGATCAAGGCGCAGGTCGAAGACGCAGTGGACGACTGGGGGATCGAGGTGACGCGGGCCGAGATTCTCGACGTCAACCTCGACCAGGCGACGCGCGATGCGATGCTGCAGCAGCTCAATGCCGAGCGAGAACGTCGCGCACAGGTGACCCGCGCCGAAGGCGCCAAGCGGTCCGTCGAGCTGAA
>DQCI01000044.1:0-1285 GCA_003545125.1 Paracoccaceae bacterium | reverse complement strand
GTTGTGGCGGAAGCCATCGCCAAGAACGGTCTGGAGGCGGCCCAATACCAGGTGGCGCTGAAGCAGGTGGAGGCGATCGCCAAGGTGGGCGAGGGCAATGGCAAGCAGACCGTGCTTCTGCCGGCGCACGCGCTTGATGCCTTCGCCAACGCCTTCGGCATGCTCAAGGGAAGCGGGAAATGATCTGGGAGA
Organism: Paracoccaceae bacterium; assembly: GCA_003545125.1. Lineage (GTDB taxonomy): Bacteria > Pseudomonadota > Alphaproteobacteria > Rhodobacterales > Rhodobacteraceae > Sinisalibacter. The sequence goes on along the minus strand of DQCI01000044.1, from coordinate 1,093 downwards.
TCTGGTGGGTCTGGGTTGCGGCCGGGCTCGTCCTTGCGATCCTGGAGGTGCTCGCGCCCGGTTTCATCTTCGTCGGCTTTGCTGTCGGCGCGGTGGTCGTGGGCGTGCTGATCGCGGTGGGCGTGGTGCTGACGCTGCCCTGGTTGCTGGTGATTTTCGCGGTGGTCTCGGTGCTGGCCTGGGTCGGGCTGCGCCGCGGCCTCGGCACCCGCGAGGGGCAGACCAAGACCTTCGACCACGACATCAACGAGGACTGAGGCGTCCCCTTTCGAAGCGGGCAAATCTTAAGCGACCGGGAAAGCGACCGGGAAAGCGAATGGGAAAGCGACCGGGAAAGCGAACGGGGCGGCCTCTTCATGTGAAGACGCCGCCCCTGCTTTTTTCGCCCGTATTCGTGGCCCGCTTCAGACGAAGAGGGAATCGTCGGTGATGATGTCGGCCGCGGAGAACTCCGAATACACCGCGGTGGCGCTGCCGATGATCTCGTTGGTGTCTGCATCTTTGAACACGATCACGGTGTTACCCGAGAGCAGGGTCCATTCCACATCGCTCGACACGACAATCTGGTCGCCGTCTTCGCTGCTGAAGTTCTTGATCTCGTCCTCGCCGATGTTTTCGAGGTCGAACAGGAACCGGTCGCTGCCCTCGCCGCCATCGAGCGTGTCATTGCCGGTGCCGCCCCAGAGGATGTCGTCGTCGTCGCCGCCGTAGAGCAGGTCGGTGCCGTTGCCGCCGTGCAGCTGGTCGTTTCCGCCTTCGCCGTAGAGACGGTCGGCGTTCTTGCCGCCGTAGAGCTTGTCGCGCCCGTCGCCGCCGGCCAGGTAGTCTTCGCCATCGCCGCCGGTGAGCACGTCGTGGCCCTCTTCGCCATAGATGGTGTCGTCGCCGGTGCCACCGTCGAGCGCATCGTTGTCTTCTCCACCGCCCAGGGTGTCGTTGCCGTTGCCACCCTCGATGGTGTCATCGCCGTCGCCGCCCCAGAGCTTGTCGTTGCCGCTGTTGCCGAACATCTGGTCGCTGCCCTCGTCGCCGCCCATCTCGTCGTTGCCGGCACCGCCTTCGAGACGGTCTCTGCCGAACCCGCCCCAAAGCC
>DQCI01000022.1:17871-19148 GCA_003545125.1 Paracoccaceae bacterium | reverse complement strand
AGCACACGGCCGTCTTCGCTTACCACCAGCAGGAAATCCGGCCCCCGGGTCACCGCTTGGGGGGTGACTCCCTCGGGCAGGGCGAGGGCTTCGGGCCAGGCGGCGGGTGCTGCGTCTTGGTTGAAGCGCATGACAACCACTGTCACAAGCACTATGAACCCGGCAATCATCGTCACCGACAACGCGGTGACGAGCCATTTGAGGTAGCGCACCAGGGCTGCGTCCTGCCCGGAAAGCGGAGTGTCTTCGTCCATGTCGCCAACGTCCCTTTTGAGGGTCACCATCGCTGGGGACCCGCCCGCGCGCCTTGATAAGGCGCTGGCGCGCGATGTGCCAGAAGAAGCGGCGTTGAGCCGGTCACGGCTGATGCGGTTGATCGAGGCGGGCGCGGTGACCCGGGGCGGGGCGGTTCTGGCGGCAAGGGAGAAGGTGGCGGAGGGCGACGTGATCGAGATCGCGGTGCCCGCGGCCGTGGAAAGCCACATCGCGCCCGAGGAGATCGCGCTCGACATCGTTTTCGAGGACGACGATCTGGTGGTGGTCAACAAGCCCGCCGGCATGGTCGTGCATCCCGCGCCCGGCAGCCCCGGCGGTACGCTGGTCAACGCGCTGCTGGCCCATTGCGGCGACGATCTGTCGGGGGTGGGCGGCGAAAAGCGGCCCGGGATCGTGCACCGGATCGACAAGGATACCTCCGGCCTTCTGGTGGTGGCGAAATCGGACAAGGCGCATCACGGGCTGGCGGCCCAGTTCGAGGCGCATAGCGTCGAGCGGCATTACCGGGCCGTGGTCCACGGGGTGCCGGACAAGGCCGATCCCCGGCTCGGCGGCCTCCGGGGGGTCAGTTTCGAACCCGGCGGGGTGGTGAAGATCACCTCGCAGCTCGCGCGTCACAAGACCGACCGCCAGCGCCAGGCGGTGGTCTGGTCGCAGGGGCGGCACGCGGTGACGCGCGCCCGGGTGGTGGAGCGCTTCGGCACGCCGCCCGCCGCGGCGCTCGTCGACTGCTGGCTGGAAACCGGGCGTACCCACCAGATCCGCGTCCACATGGCGCATGCGGGGCACGGGCTGATCGGCGATCCGGTCTATGGCGGGCGGCGCAAGCTCGCGGTCAAGGCGGTGGGTGCGGCGGCGGTGGAGGCTGCGCGCGGGTTTTCGCGTCAGGCGCTGCATGCGGCGACGCTGGGGTTCATCCACCCTGTGTCGGGGGAGGAGATGCGCTTCGAGGCGCCGCTGCCGGCGGACATGGCGGCGCTGATTTCGGCGCTGCGTGGTGT
>DQCI01000022.1:12851-17833 GCA_003545125.1 Paracoccaceae bacterium | reverse complement strand
GTCTTGACCCAAGAAAACGGGCAGGGGGCGCGGGTGCCTGGGCGCGCGCAGGGTGTTGCCGCCTCGCGCGCCGACAGCCGAAACGGATCCAAACACCGGGGTCCGCCGTAACCAACAGCACAAGGACGTGACACCTCTGTCGCTCCGACGGAATCGGGTTCATAATCCGTTCAACCTTTGGACCTAGATGGGACGCGCAGGGCTTGAACTGCGAGAAGAAGGTCTTATCTGGTATGTTAAGCCTCGAAACATCGAGGGACAACATGGGAGAAAGTATGAGCAATTACGCGAACTTGCCGGCGCCGACCCCGGAAGGGGGTCTGAACCGCTACTTGCAGGAGATCCGCAAGTTCCCGATGCTTGAGCCGGAAGAAGAATACATGCTGGCCAAGTCTTGGGTGGACCACGAGGACTCGGCCGCCGCGCACAAACTGGTCACCAGCCATCTGCGCTTGGCGGCGAAGATCGCCATGGGCTATCGCGGCTACGGTCTGCCCCAGGCCGAGGTGATCTCGGAAGCCAACGTAGGCCTGATGCAGGCGGTCAAGCGGTTCGACCCCGAGAAGGGGTTCCGGCTCGCGACCTACGCGATGTGGTGGATCCGCGCCTCGATCCAGGAATACATCCTGCGGTCGTGGAGCTTGGTGAAGCTTGGCACCACCAGCGCCCAGAAGAAGCTTTTCTTCAACCTGCGCAAGGCGAAGGCCCGGATCGGCGCGCTCGAGGAGGGCGATCTGCGCCCCGAACACGTGGCGAAGATCGCCCATGACCTCAACGTCACCGAAACCGAGGTCATCTCGATGAACCGTCGGATGTCGGGCGGCGACGCCTCGCTCAACGCGACGATCTCGTCGGACGGCGAATCGTCGATGCAGTGGCAGGACTGGCTCGAGGACGAGGATGCCGACCAGGCGAGCGACTACGAGGCGCGCGACGAGCTCGAGACACGGCGCGAGATGCTGGTCGAGGCGATGGAAGTGCTGAACGATCGCGAGCGCGACATTCTCACCCAGCGCCGCCTGTCCGACAAGACGGTCACGCTGGAAACGCTGTCGGAGCAATATGGCGTGAGCCGCGAACGGATTCGCCAGATCGAGGTGCGCGCCTTCGAGAAGCTGCAAAAGAAGATGCAGGAGCTCGCGGGCTCCAAGGGTCTGCTCGAATCCGCGTGATGCAAGCGCGACGCCGACAGGGAACGCCGCCTTCGGGCGGCGTTTTCCGTTTCGGGCCAGCGCAGACATGACCGCGATCAGGGACAGGAGGACGACCTCGGCGCGTGCCGCCCGGGGGGCTCGCTCCGCTCCCGTCTTCTTTGCCGGACGGCGCCCGCTGCGCCCGGCGCGCAAGCCGATTGCGGCCTGTGCGGGCGCGGCGTAGGGTCAAGGGAAGGACGACAGGAGGCTTGATATGGTACAGGAACTTCGCTGGGGCATTCTCGGGGCGGCGCAGTTTGCGCGCGAGCACATGGGGCCGGCGATCCACGCCGCGCGCGGCAATCGGCTGGTTGCGCTGGCGACGTCCGCCGAGGTCAACGCGGCCCGCTTCGCGGCGTTCTGCCCGGGGCTCGATGTGTTTCTCGATTACGACGCGATGCTGGCCTGGGACGCGATCGACGCGGTCTATATCCCGCTGCCGAACACGCTGCACGTGGATTGGACGAAAAAGGCGTTGCGGGCCGGAAAGCACGTGCTGACGGAGAAGCCGATCGCGATGAAGGCGTCGGAATTCGACGAGCTCATTGCCTTGCGCGACGAGACCGGGCTGCTCGCCGCCGAAGCCTACATGATCGTCCACCACCCGCAGTGGATCCGGGTCAAAGAGCTGATCGAGGCGGGCGAGATCGGCGCGCTGCGCCATGTCGATACCGCCTTCAGCTACGACAACAGCGCCGACACCGGCAACATCCGCAACAAGGCCGAAACCGGGGGCGGGGGTATTCGCGATATCGGCGTCTACACCTATTCCTCGGTACGTTTTGCAACCAGCGCCGAGCCCGTGGACCTCACCGCCCGCGTCAAGATCGAGAACGGGGTCGACACCTGGGCGCAGGTCGTGGGCGAGATGGACGGGCCAACCGGTCGCTTCACCTATTCGGCGATGACCTCGATGCGGCTGCCAAACCGGCAAGAGGTGGTCTTCCAGGGCGAGACCGGCACGATCACCGTCAGCGCGCCGTTCAACGCCGGCGTGTTCGGCGTGGCGGCGATCCATGTGCGCGACATTGCGGGCAATATACGCACCGAACAATGGCCGCGGGCGAACCAATACGTGCTCCAGGTCGAAAACTTCGCGCTGAGCGTGGCGACGGGGGCTGACTACCCCTGTCCGCTGGAGTTCAGCCGCGGCACCCAGGAGATGATCGATCGGGTGTTCTCGGCCGCGGTCGAGATCGGCTGAATCGGGCGCGCAAACCACGTCCCCGCCTTGAAAAACAGGGGTTTCGCTCCCATATCCGAAGAGGAAAGGGGGGCGAAATGAAACCCATCAAGACACTTGTCCTGCTTGCCAACGATACCACCGCCCGGCTGTTCGAGAACCTCGGGCCGGGGCGCGGTTTGACCGAAATCGAAGACTTCTCGGCCGCGTTGATCGTGGGCGCCAACGTACGCTACAGTGATCGGCCCGGTCGCAATACCGCTGCACCAGGCATGGCCCAGCACGCGACCGCCGACCAGGCCGAGGCCGAGGAGGTGCAATCGCGCGTGGCGTTCGTGCGCGCGGTCGTTGCCGAGACCGAGGTTCGGTTCCGCGAGAAGGGCTACAGCCGCTTCGTGATGGCGGCGGCTCCGGCCACCCTCGGCGTGCTTCGAGCGCATCTGTCCGAAACGTTGCGCAAGGCGCTGGTGCTCGATGTCGACAAGGATTTCACAGCCCAGGGTCCGGCCGAGGTGGTCAAACGGCTCGAAGGCGAGATCGTTTTCTAGCGCGTTTTGCGGTCGGTTGGCACAATGCCCAGACAGCCCGCCGCGCGACCCGATTTGCTTTGGCGTGCCGCGCGCGGCGGTGGGCGTCGAGGGCTTGCGATTGGACCCGCAGGACCGCCATCAACAAAGGAGAGGCCCGATGACCGAAGAGAACAAGACCGAAGATGTCAAACCCGGGGACGACCGCGACCCCCGGGTGTTGGAAGAGCCCGGCACGGGCGAGCAAAGCCCCGGGGATGACTACAGGGGGCCGCCCGATTGGGAGATCGAGGACGAGCCCGAGAACCCCTGGATGTGGGGGCTGTGGGTGGTGGTGCTGGCGATCCTGTTCGGGGTCGGCCAAACCATCCTGCTGATCGGTGCCGTGCTCCAGTTCCTCTGGCTGGTTTTCGGCAAGGAAAAGAACCAAAACATCGCCGATTTCGGCAAGGATCTGGCCGATTGGCTGGCGCGCGTGGCGCTGTTCCAGACCGGTGCCACCGAACAGAAACCCTTCCCCTTCGCGCGATGGGGCGGCGAGGAATAGCGACCGGATTTGCCGGATCTCCCGGCCCGCGCTAAGCTGCGGGCCGGGAGGATGGCCGGGAGGATNNATGGCCGGTGGATGGACGCGCGATGGCGCGGTGAACGACCAGATCGAGGCGTCGATCACTGAGGAGCTTGAACGGCTGCGGGCGCGTACGGGGCCTGAGGGCGAGAGCGCCGAGGTTTGCGTCGATTGCGGCGAACCGATCCCCGAGGCCCGACGCGCCGCCCTGCCGGGGGTGAAGCTTTGCATCGACTGCCAACAGGAGCGCGACACCGCGTTCCGGGCGCGCCCGGGCATCAACCGGCGCGGCTCCAAGGACAGCCAGCTGAAATAGGCCACGCGCTGCTCCGGTCCGCCCGGTTTAAAGACGATGAGGGGGCGATGCACAGGATCGCGACGACGGCCATCGTGATCAGCCTGTTGGTCGTGCCGAATTTCGAGGCCGCTCAGGGGCTCGGCCGCATTGAGGCCCGTATCGGCGAAACCGAACTGCGCTGGCACAAGATCACCTTGGAGAGGACCCCGGGTCCGAGGCGAGTGCCGGTATCCGGTTCGGACCGCGGTTGACCGGGCTCGAGATCCAAGGGTATCCCGGCGCAGAGTTCACCTCCACGAACGCGATCAGCGTCGATGTGCGCTACCTCGGCCAATACGCCCCGGACGCTGTGCCGATGTCGGTCGACATCCTCCACATGCCTGACGGCATGGGCGGGCCGTTCTGGACCAGCAATGGCGCGACGATCGCACCGACGGTGCGGGTTCTCGCGCTCGACGTATGGGGCGCAGTCGGGCGGATCGACCTTCTGTTTGCGGGGGAGCTCTGCCTGAGAAAGATCATCTCCACCGCGACCGATCAGGGCCGCTGCCAGGAGGTGACCGGGCGGATCGAGACGGAGCTGTTCGTCGACTACGGGGCGCCTGGGGGCGCCCGCCGCCCTTGAAGCTCCGGCTATTGTGGCGCGTTTGACGGCCGTTGAAACGATCCGCCGTGGGTGTTGACCGGCCGCCCTCGCTCGGGTTTGCATGGGGCAACCACAACGGAGGGGACCGATGCACAATCTCATGAGGCGCCTGGCCGGGCTGTGCGCCCTCACGGCCTGGCCCGCCATCGCCGCGGCCCAGGATGCGCTGCCGGTACCCGCCGCCGACACGATCGTCGGCCGCGCGCTCGAAGCGCCGGTCAACACGCTGGCCGTCGGGGACAAGTTCTGGTGGTCGGACGATTGGTTCGACCGTGGTCTGCTGGAGGTGCCGGAGAACCACGCGGTGGTCGAGCGGGCGGTGGCCTATGAGAACCCCGAGGACGGCACCGAGGTGCCCGCGCGGCTGTACCGGCCCGAGGGCGGGGGGCAATTTCCCGGCGTGTTGTTCCAGCACGGCCGCCGCGGGCTGGACGGTTTCGTCCAGCGCCTCGCGGTGCGCCTCGCCGCGCGCGGCTTCGTGGTGCTGGCGCCGGACGTCTTTGATGCCCGCTTCGTCGAACCCTTTCCGCTCGCCCACGACCCGGCGATGGAAGGCGACGTGGAAGC
>DQCI01000022.1:11310-12749 GCA_003545125.1 Paracoccaceae bacterium | reverse complement strand
GGCCGGCAAGCCGATGCTGTCGCCTGCTACGTCTCGTTTTACCCGCATTGGCAGGACCCGAACGCGACCGAGCCCGAACAGGTCTACCGCTACCACCCCGACATCGACCGGCTGGAGATCCCGACGCTGGTGTTCATCGGCGAATACGAGCAATACCAGCGCCGCCGCTCGATCGAAACCGCGGTGGGTTTCATGAAACAGGCGGGCCGCGATGTGCGGCTGATCGTCTACCCGGGCGTCGGGCGGGGGTTCGATTTCCGCAACCCGGCTGTGCGGACCTTCGCCGACGATCTCGCGACAAAAGATTCGAACATGCGCGCAGCGGCATTCCTGCGGGCGCATCTCGAATAGGGCCGGTCCTGGTCACCCTTTCTTGAAGTGCCGCGCGCGGGCTGAGGGCGCACGCACGATCCGTGCCAGGCTGAACGGGTCGGCAAGGCCGCCACGCCCTGGAAGGAGGGCCCCGATGCAGTACCGCCTCGCGCTCGACATCGACGCACCGCATGCGCGGGTCGTCGAACTGTTCCTCGATCCCGGGACCCTCAGTGCCTGGCAGCCTGATCTGGTGTCCTTCGAGACGATTCCCGGGGCCGATCCACGCGCGGTGGGGGCGAAATCGCGTCAGGTGCACAAGATGGGCAAACGCGAGGTGGTGATGGTCGAAACGATCACGGTTCACGACTTCCCCGAACGGTTTGCGGCCTCCTATGAGGCCGACAAGGTGTGGACCCTGGTCGAGACCCGCTTCGTCGAGGTGGACGCGGAAACGACGCGGTGGATCGTCGACAACACGTTCAAATGTGGCGGTGTCGTGCGGCTCATGGCGATGCTGTTCCCGGCGATGTTCCGAAAGCAGACCCTCACCTTCATGCAAAGGTTCAAGGATTACGTGGAGAGCGCTGGGTGAGGCTGGGCGAAGGCGCTTCGAAGCGCCTTTCAAAGCGGTTTCGAAACCGCTTTCCCCCGCCCGGGCTCAAAGCGTGAGCTGCAACACCGGCGCCGGTCCCGCGCGGCCGTGGTGGAGCTCTCCGGTGTCGACCCAGCCGTGCGCCAGATAGAGCCTGTGAGCGACCGGGTTGCTGTCGTCGACCGAGAGCATCGCGCGTGGGGCGTCGTACCGGGCGCGCAGATAGGCAGGCAGCGCCGCCATCGCCGCGCCGCCGTAGCCCTTGCCCTGGTATTGCGCGCCGACCAGAAGCCCGCGAAGCCCGAGTGCGTCGGCGGCCACGAAGTCGAAACAGGACACACCCGGCGGGTCGATCTTGAAGAAACCGACCGCCTCGTCCCCGGTCGATATGCCATGGAAATCGACGCCCGGGGTCGGCTCGCCCAGCATCTGTTCGATTGCGGCGACGAAATCGAGCTGGCTATCCGCCACCTCGAGATGGCGGACCCGGTCGTGCGCATCGGGGGGGAGCGGCGCGAGCGTGACGCTCACG
>DQCI01000022.1:5085-11241 GCA_003545125.1 Paracoccaceae bacterium | reverse complement strand
CCTGCGCGCAGCATCTCGAAATACTTCTCCTGGAACGCGGGATCTCCCTCCTCGTAAACCGCGTACAGCGCATTAACGAGGCCGTCGCCGAAGGCATAGGCGTAGACGTAGAACGGCGAATGGATGAAATGCGGGATGTAGGACCAGAAGGTCTCGTAGCCGTCCATGAAGGTGAAGGCCGGCCCGAGGCTTTCGCCCTGCACGCTCATCCACAGCGCATTGATGTCGTCTGGCGTGAGTTCGCCGTGGCTACGCGCCGCGTGCAGTTTGCATTCGAAATCGTAGAACGCGATCTGGCGCACTACGGTGTTGATCATGTCCTCGACCTTGCCGGCGAGCAGAACCTTCTTCTGCGCCGGGGTCTCGGCGCCGTCGAGCAGCTTGCGGAAGGTGAGCATCTCGCCGAACACGCTTGCGGTCTCGGCCAGCGTCAGCGGTGTCTGGCTCAGAAGCTCGCCCTGGTCCGCGGCCAGCACCTGGTGCACGCCGTGGCCAAGCTCGTGGGCGAGCGTCATCACATCGCGCGGTTTGCCGAGGTAGTTCAGCATCACGTAAGGATGCACCTCGGTCACCGTCGGATGGGCGAAGGCGCCGGGCGCCTTGCCGGGCTTCACGCCCGCGTCGATCCAGCCCTTCTCAAAAAACGGCTGCGCAATCGCTGCCATTTCCGGCGAAAACGCCGCATACGCGTCGAGCACGGTGGTGCGCGCCTCGTCCCAGCCGACCAGCCGGGGATCCTCCATCGGCAGCGGCGCGTTGCGGTCCCAGACCTCAAGGATATCCAGGCCCAGCCACTTGCGCTTGAGCTCGTAGTAGCGATGCGAAAGCTTCGGATAGGCCGCGACGACCGCGTCGCGCAGCGCCTCGACGACTTCCGGTTCGACCTGGTTCGACAGATGCCGTCCGGTCTGCGGCGTCGGCATCTTGCGCCAGCGATCCTCGATCTCCTTTTCCTTGGCGAGCGTGTTGTGGATGCGCGCAAACAGCTTCACGTTCTCGCCGAACACCCGCGAAAGCTCGCGCGCTGCCGCCGCGCGGCGCGACCGGTCCGGGTCGGTGAGCAGGTTCAGCGTGGCTTCCAACGGCAGTTCGTCCTCGCCCTCGGGGGTGAAGGTGAGCCCGGCCATGGTCTCGTCAAACAACTTGTTCCAGGCCGCGGCGCCGACCGCCGACTGGTCGTGCAGCATTTTTTCCAACTCGTCGGAGAGCTGGTAGGGCCGCATCGCCCGCATCCGTTCGAAGATCGGCTTGTAACGGGCGAGATCGGCATTCGCGGCAATCAGCGTGTCCAGCGTCTCGTCGGGCAGCCGGTTCATCTCGAGGGTGAAGAACACCAGGTGGTTGGTGTCCTCGGTCACCTGCTCCTGGAGGTTCTGCAGGAACTGCGCGCGCTCGGCGTCGGTGGTGAGCTGGTAGTAGCGCAGGCCCGCGTAGCTCATCAGCCGCCCGGCGATCGTGTCGATCTCCTCGTAGGCGCGCACGCAGGCCAGCATTCCGTCCGCGTCGAGCCCGGCGAGCTTGCCCTCGTAGACTTCGGCGAAAGCGGCGCAGGCTTTGCCGAGTTTCTCGAGATCGCGGGCCACCTCGGGTGCGTCCGGTGAGGCGTAGAGATCGGTCAGATCCCATTCGGGCAGCGCGCCAAGATCGCCGGAGGCTCCGGCGCCGGCGTCGGCATCGTGAAGGGGGAACGGCAGGGGGAGGGCGCGCATGTGATCTCCTTGGATTTGGTCTGAGCCCACACATAGGGCGCAGGGTGCGCCGCGGCAATGGCAAGGCATCGCGGCGGCGGTGGAGGTGGCGACCGCCGGGCTCACGAAACGTATCGGGCCGGTCTCGGCCTGGCGCGTGGACCGGCGAAATCGGCGCTGTGTTGCCGGGCCGAAACAAAGCAAAAGTGAGGCCGATTGTTCTCAGGTCTTGAACAGATAAATACAAGGCGAACAATTGGTTCCACGAAACTCCTCAAGCCATCTCAAATACCCCAATTTCGGCCCCATTTCCGCCGGTTTTCGGGTGTTCGTTAATGCCCAGGTATATTTGCGCCGAGCGCCGGATTAGTCCGGACTCGCGAAGGAGAAGGGACCGCCATGCACCGGTTCGACCAAGATCGGCTCGCTTCCAACGATGCCCGCGAGACGCGGCGCAGTGCGGGCTTCCTGCGTTCGGAAGACGGCTCATTCATCATATTCGGGCTGTTCATTTTCCTCCTGATGCTCATCGTTGCCGGCATGAGCGTCGATTTCATGCGGTTCGAGACGCAGCGAACGCGGCTGCAATCGACCCTCGACCGCGCGATCCTGGCCGCGGCCAGCATGGAACAGACGCTCGATCCCGAAGAGGTCGTGCTCGACTATTTCAACAAGGCCGGGCTTGGTGAATTCATCGACGCCAGCATGATCGACGTGTACGAAAACGAACGTCTGATCGACGAGAACTATTCCGGTCCGTCAGACGAGAGCCTGACCTCGCGGCGGGTCGAAGCCTCGGCCAATATGACGATCGGCACCACCTTCCTGAAGTTCTCCGGGATCGACGGGTTGGGTGCCCCGGCGGGTGGCGCGGCGGAAGAAAGCGCCTCGCAGACCGAAATCTCGCTGGTGCTCGATACCTCCGGGTCGATGTCCTGGGGGTCCGACTCGGGCAATTCGAAGATCTACGAACTGCGCAGAGCGGCCAAGAAGTTCATCAACATCGTGCTCTGCGACCCGGCCTATCCGAACCGCACCAGCCCTTGTGTGGTCGAAGACGGCAAGGTCTCGGTCACGATTGTCCCGTATTCCGAACAGGTCCTGGTCGGCGAAGGGCTGCTTGGGTATTTCAACCCGACCGATGAGCACGACTATTCCTCCTGCGTGACTTTCTCGGAATCGGACTTCGACTCGACGGCGATCACGCCGACCCAGGTGCTTCAGCGCGAGGGCCACATCGACCCGTGGTCGGACGACTATGATGCCGGCGGCGACAACAACCGCACCTGCCAGACGGACGATTGGCGCGAGATCACCGCTGTCAGCGGCAACGCCTCGACCTTGCGTGACGCGGTCGGCGATCTGGGCGCGGCCGGCAACACCTCGATCGACGTGGCGATGAAATGGGGCACGGCGTTCCTCGACCCGGCGGCCCAACCGATTGTCGATGACCTGATCGCGGCCGATAAGACGGATGAAGACTACGAAGGCCGGCCGCTCGACTATGACATCGGCCGCGCCGCAAAGGTGATCGTGCTGATGACCGACGGTGTGAACACCAACCAGCACTATCTCTATGACGGCTTCCACGACGGCGCTTCGCCCCTGTATTTCTCGGATCACGACGACAGCGACGATGTCGAGGACTCGATCCGCAACCCGAAAGGCACCGCTGACCCGGAAGACGACGAGTACTACTGGCTGTTCGCAAGTAGCTACGAGAGCTATCCGATGGATCGTCCCTACGGCGAGGGTCTGGTGCCGGTCTGCATCAACAATTACAATTTCGTCCGCCCCTGGCGCTGGGACAACCCCAGCAAATGCACTTGGGAAGAAGGCCCCGGCGCGACCGCGATGGACTACGCTGACCTATGGGAAGAATACAGCTGGGAATGGTGGGAAGATTGGGATTTCCTGCCGTCGCAAGGCTCGAGACACCGCAACTCGGAGAAGAACGACCGGCTGGACGACATCTGCACCGCCGCCAAGGACGAGGACATCACGGTCTTCACCATCGGCTTCGAAGTGACCACGTCGTCGGCCACGGTGATGCGGAACTGCGCCTCGTCGCCTGCGCATTACTACAATGCGGACGGGCTCGACCTGGCGTCGGCCTTCGCGGCGATCGCAAGGGAAATCTCCAAGCTCAGGCTTACCAACTAGGATAGAACAATGTTTGGGGCGGGTAAAAAACTCATCAGGCGCCTGAAGGGCGCGGCATTCGGCGACGAAGGCAATGCGACGATCGAATTCGTGATCCTCTTTCCGTTGATCATGTTCATCTTCTTTTCGTCCTTCGAGGTCTCGATCTATCTCACGCGGGCGGTGCTTCTCGACCGGGCGCTCGATCTCAACGTGCGCCTGCTCCGGCTCGGCTCGTTGGAGCCGGCGACCTCGGAAGAGCTCAAGGCGCGGGTCTGCGAAGACGCGCTGATCTTCGCGGATTGCCCGAACGCGATCATGATCGAGCTGACCGAGATCTCCACCGCAACCTGGAACCTGCCGGCCGGGAACATGGTCTGCGTCGATCGCGACGAAGATATCCAGCCGGTGGTGGAGTTCGATTTCGGCGGTCTCAATGACCTCATGCTGGTGCGCGCCTGCACCGTGCTCGACCCGTTCTTCGGCACCACGCCCTACGTCATGGAACTGCCGGTCGACGATACCGGCGGCTACATCGTGGCTGCCGCCTCCACTTTCGTGAACGAACCGTGAGGCTGACATGGGCATGAACACTTTCACCACGTTTGTCCGGGCCGCGGGCGGCCGCTTCGACCGGTTCCGCCGTGAAGAGGATGCGTCGCAATCGGTTGAGGCCGTGCTGGTCATACCGCTCCTGCTCTGGGCCTTCCTTGCGAGCTACACGTTTTTTGACGTCTACCGCGCCAAGAGCTTGGCGCTGAAGGCGAATTACGCGATTTCGGACCTGATCTCGCGCGAGACCGAGCCGATGGACATGGATTACCTGCTGGGTGCGGAATCCGTCTATGAATACCTCACCCAGGCGTCGCCGGACCCCTGGGTGCGGGTGACGGTGGTCTATTGCGATGAAGACTGCGGCGAAAGCTTCCGCAGTCTGAGAGTCGACTGGTCAAAGGCGACCGACAGTCTGCCGACCTTTTCGGATGCGGACGTGATGAGCAACCTCGACCCGATCATCCCCTGGCTCGCCGAAGACGAGCGGGTGATCATCGTCGAGACCAGCGTCGACTACGAGCCGCCCTTCAGCCAGAACCTGACCGGCATCGGCGAGCGCACCTTCATCGATATCGTGATGACGCGGCCGCGTTTCGCCGGCCGGGTCTGCTGGGAAGGCGAACCGCCCTGCTACTGATCGAACGTGTGCGCCATCGCACATGTTCCACGCGTGAGATCACCAACGGTGCGATTGCGCGCGAACGGGGCGCCCCTTAGCTTTGAGTGGCAAAGGAGGCGCCCATGTCCATCAGACCCGTCGTATCCACCAACACCGCCCGGCCAACCCTCGAGGGGGCCGGGGTGAAGCTGCACCGCGCGTTCGGCTTTCACGAGCCCGAGGCCTATGACCCGTTCCTGCTGTTCGACGATTTCCGCGGCGACCGGCCCGAAGATTACATGGCCGGGTTCCCCTGGCATCCGCACCGGGGGATCGAGACGATCACCTATGTGCTGGCGGGGGCCGTGACGCACGAGGATTCGCTCGGAAACCAGGGCACGCTCGGCGCCGGCGACGTGCAGTGGATGACCGCCGGGTCCGGCATCATGCATCAGGAAATGCCGACCCAAAACCCGAACGGCCAGATGCACGGGTTCCAGCTCTGGGCCAATCTGCCGGCGTCGCTCAAGATGACCGCGCCCCGTTACCAGGACGTCAAGTCGGCTGATATCCCTGTCATCGTCGATGACGACGGCACCACGGTGCGGGTGATCGTCGGAAACTTCTGGGGCAAGGCAGGCCCGGTCGACGGGATCGCCGCCGATCCGCAATACCTCGACATCTCGGTGCCCGCGGGGCGCAGGAAGACCTTCAAGGTCGACACCTACAAGCGCAGCTTCGCCTATGTCTTCGAAGGTGCCGCCGCGTTTGCCGATGCCTCGGAGCCAGAGGGCGTGCTGCTGGAGAAGGAAGTGGCCGGGCAGGAGGTCAACATCCGCGATCTCTCCGGCAACCGGACCGTCGTGCGGTTCGGGACCGGCGACGAGATCACGGTGCAGGCCGGCCCCGAGGGCGTGCGCTTCCTCTTGGTCTCGGGCAGTCCGATCGAGCAGCCCGTCGCCTGGCACGGGCCGATCGTGATGAACACCAAGGACGAGATCCGGCAGGCGATGCAGGATCTGAGGAACGGGACGTTCATCCGGCCGGTACACTGAGTGCCGCGGCCGCGACGACGGCGATCTTGCGGGCCGGGTTCCTGGACCCGGCTTGAGGGCGGCCCGCCCGTGCCTCAAAAGCGCGGTTTGGCGCGCCGTCCGCGATCCGAAACAGGTT
>DQCI01000022.1:2701-5069 GCA_003545125.1 Paracoccaceae bacterium | reverse complement strand
CCGCCGGAAAATGCCATTGGCAGGCCCGAACCGCTGGTGACAGCCGGGCAAGCGGGCTACCGTTCTTTCGACACATTGGCCGGACGGCGATGTTGGCGGAGTGCCGGGCCGGACGGGCTCGGGCCCGATGGCAGCCGACGGCCCTTCGAGGGACTGCAAGGGAAGCGCGAACATGGCGGACATGCTGGAGAACCCATTCAGAAGGCGGGGCCTCCCCGGCGCGGGCCGGTACCCCGACAGCGACCCGGCTGGCGTCGCCGGCCTGCTCGCTCAATGTCCGGCGCACAGACCGACGCCGCTTGCCGACATGCCGGGTCTGGCGGCGCGGATCGGCGTGGCGGCGCTGCACATCAAGGACGAGCGCACCCGCATGGGGCTCGGCAGCTTCAAGGCCCTCGGCGCCGCGCATGCGATTGCAGCTGCGGCGGCCGAGGCGGTGCGTGACGGCGCCTGGGACGAGGCTTTGTCCGGCCGGTCTTTTATCGCGGCGAGCGCGGGAAACCACGGGCTGTCGGTCGCGGCGGGGGCGCAGGTTTTCGGTGCGCAAGCAATCATCTATCTCGCCGAGACCGTGCCCGAGGCTTTCGCGGCGCGGCTGCGCGCGAAGGGGGCCGAAGTGATCCGGGCCGGGGCAACCTACGAGGACAGCATGGATGCAGCGGCGGCGGCGGCCGAAGCGGGTGCGGGAACGCTGCTGTCGGACAGCTCCTGGCCTGGCTATGAAGAGCTGCCCGCGTTGGTCATGGAAGGGTACCTGCACCTCGCGGCCGAAGCGGCCGAGCAGATCGACCGGCCGCCGACGCATGTCTTTCTGCAGGCCGGTGTCGGCGGGCTGGCCGCCGCCGTCGCGGCCCATGCCCGGGCTGTCTGGGGCGAAGACCCAACCCTCATTGTCGTGGAACCGGAGGCTGCGCCGGCGCTGATCGAAAGCATCCGTGAAGGTCAGGTGGTGACGACTAAGGGACCGGTCTCGGCGATGGGGCGGCTTGACTGCAAGACCCCCTCGATGATCGCACTCGCGGGCCTCGCGCGGGATGCGGACCTGTTCGTGACCATTTCCGAGGCTGAAGCGGACAGGGCCGTCGAGGCATTGAACGAGCACGGGGTCGCCACGACCCCGTCCGGGGCCGCCGGCGTGGCCGCAGCACTTGCCGGGCGACCGGCGCTGGGGTCCGAAGCCCGCATTCTGGCCATCGTGAGCGAAGGGCCGGAGGATGGGTGAGCCATCGCTGATCTTTCCGGCGGCGGAATTCCGAGGGCGCCTGGGCCGTCTCCAGTCTGCGATGGACGCCGCCGGGCAGGATGCGCTTTTGCTGACGACACCGGCGGATGTGTTCTACGTGACCGGCTTCCTCACCCGGTTCTGGGAAAGTCCGGCGCGTCCGTGGTTTGTCGTCGTGCCGGTGCGGGGCGACCCTGTCGCCGTCATCCCCTCCATCGGCGTCGACCTGATGCGGCGCAGCTGGGTGCGCGACATCCGCAGTTGGGAAGCGCCCGACCCGGTGGACGATGGGGTCAGCCTGCTGGCGGACACGCTGTCAGGGCTGGTGGGGGAGCGGGAAACGATCGGCATCCCGATGGGGTTGGAGACACATCTGCGGATGCCGCTTGGCGACTACGCGCGGGTAGCCGAGAACCTCGCCCCGCGGCGTTTCGTCGATGCAACGGCGACCGTCCAGCGGGTGCGTGAGATCAAGTCGGACGCCGAGGTTGCGAAGATCCGCGCCGCCTGCGGGGTTGCCGACCGGGCCTTCGCCGAGGTTCCCACGTTTGCCGGGGTGGGGCGCCCGCTGACGGATGTTTTCCGTGATTTCCAGATTGCGCTGCTTGCGGCGGGGGCCGATTGGGTCAGTTATGTCGCCGGAGGGGCGGGCCCCGGGGGGTACGGCGACGTTATTTCGCCGGCCGATGTCCGGCCGCTCGCCTCCGGCGATGTGCTGATGCTGGATACCGGGGCGGTGCGCGAGGGCTATTTCTGCGACTTCGACCGGAACTTTGCCATCGGCCCGGCGCAAGACCCGCCCAAGCGGGCCCATGCCGCCCTCCATGCGGCCACCCAAGCGGCGCTGTCGGTCCTGCGCCCGGGAATGACCGCGGCTGAGGTGCACCGGGTCATGACGGAGGCCTTGCTGGCGGACGGGGCCGTGCCGCTTGGCGGACGGCTGGGGCACGGGTTGGGGGTCACCCTGACGGAATGGCCCTCGCTGACGCCCAAAGACCACACGCCGCTCTGCGAAGGCATGGTGTTGACGCTGGAACCTGGCGTCGAGATCGCACCGGGCCGGATCA
Source organism: Paracoccaceae bacterium (assembly GCA_003545125.1). Lineage (GTDB taxonomy): Bacteria > Pseudomonadota > Alphaproteobacteria > Rhodobacterales > Rhodobacteraceae > Sinisalibacter. The sequence continues at coordinate 2,780 of DQCI01000022.1, read as the reverse complement.
TGGTCCACGAGGAAAACATCGTCCTGCGGGCGGGCGGCGCGGAGCTGCTCTCGACCCGGACCCCGCCGGAGTTGCCGGA
>DQCI01000022.1:0-2671 GCA_003545125.1 Paracoccaceae bacterium | reverse complement strand
CGTGGAGATCACCCGCGACACGATTGCCGAGATGGAAACCGAATTGCCACGTGCGGCGTCTCTGTTCCCGCGCCCCGCAGAGTTCGATGTTGTCGGCTACGCCTGTACCTCGGGCACAACCCTGATCGGGGCGGACAAGGTCGCGGCGCTGGTCGCCGCCAATGTCAATACAGACGCCGTCACCGATCCGCTTACCGCCGCTTTCGCTGCCTTCGAGGCGCTCGGGGTGGGTGCGCTCGGCATCGTCTCCCCCTACGTCGCGTCTGTTGCTGACGCGATGCGCGACGCGTTCGAGGCCCGGGGGTTTGCCGTGCCCGCGACGCTCACGTTCGGCGAACAGACCGAGGCTCGCGTGGCGCGGATCGATCCCGCCTCGATCCGCGAGGCGGCGTTGCAGGTGGGTGCGAAACCGGGCGTGGAGGCGGTGTTTCTGTCCTGCACGAACCTGCGCACGCTCGACATCATCGACGGGTTGGAACGAAGCCTCGGACGCCCGGTGGTCAGCAGCAATCAGGCCCTGGCCTGGCATATGGCCCGCCTCGCGGGCGCACCCATGTCGCCGGAGGCGCCGGGGCGGTTGTTGCGGCTCTGAGCGCCAACGCGGGCAGGGCGGTCGGGCGACGAACACGGTCAGCGTGAGAACGCTTGCCGCCACCGCGTCAGGAAGCGGTCCGATTTCATCTTGTCGGTGATGACAAGCAGGGGCGGGCCCAGGGGAATGAGGCGCCGCTGTCCGATGGCGCTTTCGGCTCCGGGATCAGGGTCCGCGTCGTCGAGAGGGTCGGTCAGATGGCTTGCGGTCATCGTCCGGCGGCCCTCGGCGGAGAGAATGAAGTCGAGGAAGGCGCCCGCATCGGAGTTCGTACGGTCGCCCGGCAGGATGGCGGCGCGGGCAAGCACGAGCGTGTAGTCGTCCGGGGCGACGATGCCGAGGGCCGGGTTTGCGGTCGCGGCCTGCGCGGCGTAGGAGCCGAGCACGTTGTAGGCGATCAGGTAATCGCCGTCGGCAACGCCTGCGATGATTTCGGCCGAGCAACAGGTCGCAACCGCCCCGGACCGCGCGAAAGCCTCCATGAGCGCCCCGAAGGTGGTCGCTTCCTGCGCATCCATGAAGGCGAACAGAAAGCCGAGCCCGGAGGTCTCGATGTCATAGGTCGCAACCCGTCCGCCGTAGCGTGAGCCCTCGGGCCGCAACAGATCGAGCAAATCGAAGCGGGTGCGTGGCACCTCATCCGGCGGGACGAGGTCGCGGTTGTAGACCATCACCGCGGGCTCGCGCGAGACCCCCCAGATCTGGTCGCGCCAGCGCAGGGAAGGCGGCAGAGCCTCGGTTTCGAGCGAGGTCCAGCTTGCCGCGCACCGGTCGTTGACCAGCTTCACGAGCTGATGAACACCGGAGCTGATGACGATATCCGCCTGCGGGGTTCCAGAGGCGCAGTCACGTTGGGTCAGCGTATAGAGATCGTTCGACCCCCATTGTTCGTAGACCAGGCCCAGCCCGGGCCGCGCGGCGAGAAAGGCGCGGACCGTGGGGGCGAGGATCGCAATGTCGGTTGTCGTGCGCAGGATGATCCGGCGGGGCGCATCGGGCGCACCGAAGTGCTCAACGGCCTCTTGGGCGAGAGCGGGGGCGGGCGCGGCCAAGGCCGCGATCAGCGGCGCGGCGAGGCTTGCGAGGCGAAGGGCGAGACGGGTCATGCGCTTGTCCCGGCCGGCAGAATGATCGAGACGCAGAACCCGTTCGGGTCCTGTCCCATCTCGAGCCGGCCGCCGAAGGCTTCAGCCACCGCCGCGGCGATCGACAGGCCGAGGCCGGTGCCGCGCGTGCTGCCGTCCTCGCCGGTTGAAAACCGCGCGCCCAGCCGTTCCCGGACGACCGGCGGGGGGCCAGACCCGGCATCGCGGATATATAACCGCGCGCTGTCACCGGCACGCTCTGCCCCGACCGTGATCGGGGGAACCCCGTGGGCAAGCGCGTTCCACAACAGGTTCTTCGCGGCCTCGGACAGCGAAAGCGCGTCGGCCAGCACCGGGACCGGCGTCTCCCCGACCTCGAGGCGTACCTCGGCATCGGGCGCGACGTCGCGGTGGTCGCCGGTCTCGAAAATGTCGAGCGCGATGTCACGCAGATCGAGTCTTTCGCGCCGGACCGCATCGCCGCGGTGGATCACCAGCGCGCGCGAGAGCATCTGGTCGAGCAGGCGGCTGAGGCGCACGGTTCCGCGGTGGATGCGCGCGACGATCTCGGCGCGGTGGGCGGCATCCTCTTCGTCGGCGGCGAGGTCGGCCTGGGCGCGCAAGGCGGCGACCGGGGTACGCAACTGGTGGGCGGTATCCGAGATCAGGCTTTTCATCGTCGAGAATTGACGGTTCAGCCGGTCCATGAACCCGTTGATCGCCTCCACCATGGCGTGGACCTCGCGGGGCAGGTCCGCGTCGATCGCGGTGAGGTCCTGCGGGTCGCGGGCCGCGAGCCGGGCTGCGAACCGGTCGAGCGGACGCAGGGCCCTGCGCACGACGACCACCGCGAAGGTGAGCATCGCGAGACCGCCGATTACGAGCCCGCCAAGCGCGTTGCGGATGATGTCGACCGCAAGCTCGGTGCGCGCCCGCATGGTCTGGCCGACGATCACCTCAACCTGTCCGGAGAACTGGCGTTCCGCAAAGCGGC
>DQCI01000030.1 GCA_003545125.1 Paracoccaceae bacterium | reverse complement strand
ACCACGATCAGGAAGAAGGCGAGCCCGAGGCCGAAGCCCCCGCCCGCCCTGATGGCGAGGCGCAGATCGCGTAGGGCGAGCGCGATCATAGCGGCGCCCCGTTGAGGGCCCCGTTGAGGGCCCCGTCGAGCGCCTGGTCGAAGGCGGTGCGGTGTCCCTGCGCGGCGTTCGGGTCGGCCTTGTAGGGGCCGACGTCGAACACCTCGGCGTCAAGCGCGAGGTCGATGTGGGTGGCGATGAGCGCGGCGCCGCCACCGGCCACGTGGGTCCGCACCGCATCCGCGAACAGCCCGACCGAGGCCACGTCGAGGCTTACGGTGGGCTCGTCCAGCAGCCAGATCGGCCGCCCGATCACCAGGAGCCGCGCGAGGCCCAGCCGGCGTTTCTGCCCGGCCGAAAGGTTCTGCGCCGCCCGATTCGCCAGGCCGCGCAGGTTGAAATGGTCAAGCGCTACGTCGATGTCGGAAAGCCCGTGGACCGACGCCCAGAAGGCGAGGTTCTCGGCCACCGTCAGCGTGGCCTTCAGCCCGTCGGCATGCGCGCCGTAGGCGATTGCCTCGGGCGGTTGGCTGATCTCGCCGCGCAGCGCCGGCTGAAGTCCCGCAAGTGTGCGCAGAAGCGTTGTTTTCCCCGAACCGTTCGGGCCGCGCAGCACCAGCACCTCGCCCGCCCGCAGGGTAAAGGAGAGCCCCTCCAGCACCGGGACGCCGCCCCGCGACACCGTGAGGTCCTGCGCCGTCAGCTCCATGCCGGTTACACCGGCAGCGCCGCGAGGGCGACACGGCGGCCCTCGGCGAGCAGAATGTTGTAGCTGCGGCAGGCGACCGGGCTTGCCATCAGCTCGACCCCCATGCCAGCCGCTTCGATCACGCGGGTGAGCCCCACCGGTGCGCCGGTCATCACCGCGCCCGAGCCGAACAGGATCACATCGACCCGCTCGGCGAGCGCGGTCAGCGCCGCGGTGTCCTCCAGGCCCTGCCAGACCCGCGCCTCGGTCGCGGTCACGATCACCGCCCCGCGCAGAACCTCGCCGCCGACCCTGAAGAACCCCGGCCCATAGCCGTCGATCGGCCGTGCGTCGTCATATCTGATCTCTTCGATCTGCATGGCGCCGTGGTACCCGTTCCGTCGCGGGAAGAAAAGCGTCCACCGGCCGCGTCGAAGCGGTTTCGAAACCGCTTGGCAACGCGATTTCGAAATCGCGTTACACCCCGTTTCGAAACGGGGTTCCCCCACCGTCGTCGCAATCACGAAATATTTCACTTGGACAAGCCGACAGCGCGTCCCTAGCACGGGTTCATGGGATACGACTACGACAAGCTCTACCGCGACCAGGCCGATGCCCTCGGGGCACCGACCAAAGTCCTGCTGGACGCCTTCGCCGACCTTCTCACCCCGCCCGCCCGGGTGCTCGACATCGGCTGTGGCCAGGGGCGCGACGCGCTGCCGCTTGCGCGTTTGGGGCACAGCGTGGTCGGGGTCGACATTTCGCCCAAGGGCATTGCCGATCTCACGGCGGCCGCGGAGGTCGAGGGCCTGCCGGTCACCGGCCAGGTCGCCGACATCACAACCTTCGTGCCCGAGGGCAGGTTCGACGCGCTGCTGCTCGACCGCACGCTGCACATGCTCGACGCGACCCACCGACACGCGGTCCTCGCCCGCCTGGTCGGTCACCTGCGCCCCGGCGGGGTGCTGCTGCTCGCCGACGAGGCCAGCAACACAGCCGGGTTTCGCGAGGTGCTCGATGTCTCCGGCCTCACCTGGGCGACGCTCGTCGACAGCCGTGGCTACCTGTTCGCGCGGGCCGGCTGACCCTCAGTCGAACAGCGGCAAACCGGTCAGAATCGCCACCGCGATCACCGAATAGGCAAGCCAGCGGTAGACCCGTTCGAGGTCGGGGTGAAACAGCCTCTGCCCGGTCAGGATCCCGGCCCCGTAGGGCACCGCAAGCGCTGCCGTCATCGGGATCACTGCCCAGTCGATCAACCCGCGCGCCACCATGTTCACCACGATCCCGATGTCGAGCAGAGCCAGAAACAGGATCGTATTGGCGCGCATCATTGCCGCCGGCCGGGTGCTGGCAAGGTAGAACAGGATGACCGGCGGGCCGGTGAGCCCGGTGGTGCCGCCAAGCACCCCCGCAGCCCCGCCAACGCCTGCGAGCCCCGGGCCACGCACCCGTCCATGGTAGCGCCAGCCGGTGACGAGTGCTGCCAGTGTCGCGGCGGCGGCCAGCGCCACCACCCAGCGCAACACGTCGCGTTCGACCCAGGACAGCAGCCAGACCCCAACCGGCGCGGTCACGATGGCCGCGCCCGCCAACATCAGCACTTCACGCCGGTCGGCTTCGCGAAACGCCCGCGGCACGATCAGCGGCCAGGTGAACATGCCGGCAAACATCACCAGCGCAATCGCCAGCGGCACCGGCAGAAACACCGCCGCAACCGGCATAACGATCAGCGCCGTGCCGAAACCGGTGAACCCGCGCACAAGGCCCGCGGCGAGAAAGGTGAGCGCGATCCAGAAAAGCCCGGGCGTGGCCAGCACGCCCTGGACAATCTCAGGCATCGACATTCGCGAACTGTGTCCCGGCTTCGCCGTCGGGCTTCGACCAATCGCGTTTGACGCCAAGGCGCAGCAGGATCGCCGAGGCCACGTAGATCGAGCTATAGGTGCCGATAATGACGCCGAG
>DQCI01000268.1 GCA_003545125.1 Paracoccaceae bacterium | reverse complement strand
TGGACCGCCCTGCACCGGGTGGCGCGCTACGGCCGCGACGCGGATTTGGTCGCCGCGCTCCTGGAGGCCGGTGCGGATGCCAACGCCGCGCTTGCCGACGGGGAAACCCCGCTGCTCATCGTGATAGAACGCGGCGATCGCTTTGCCGAGCTCGGACAGTTCATTTCAGTTCTCATCCGAGGCGGCGCCGACGTCAACGCCGCCGGGGACCATGGCTGGACTGCCCTCCACCGCGCGGCCGATCATGGCTCAAACGCGACCACGGTCGAGCTGCTGTTGGCGGCCGGCGCCGATGTCGATGCGCGGCTCAGCATTGGCAGCACACCTCTCCTGGCCGCGACTCGGCGCGAAGACATGGCGCCCGAAATTGCCGGGATGATTGCCGCGCTCCTGCGGGTTGGCGCCGACGTCGACCTGGCCAACGACAAGGGATGGACCGCCCTGCACAGGGCCGGGCGCTATTCGCCCACGACCGGTCCCGTCGATGTGCTTCTGGAAGCCGGTGCCGATCCGAACCGAAAGAACGATTTCTGGCAACACGCCGCTGCATTGTGCGGCGCGGCGACCGGAAGCACGGGCATTGATCGGGTCGCTGGTCCGAGCGGGGGCCGACCTGGGGATCACAACCCCGAACGAGGAAACGCCGCTGCACGTCGCGGTTCGTCACGGGGCGCATGTGGATGCCGTCGAAACGCTGCTTGAACGGGGCGCGGACCCGAATTCTGGGGACAAGTGGGGAAACACCCCGCTGCACCTCGCCCTCCCCCATGCGCGGGACCCCGCTTTCGTCACGGCCTTGCTCGCCGCGGGCGCCGATCCGCGAGTCACGAACAAACTCGGCAAGACCGCCTGGTACGTCGCGGCCTGCGACAATACCCCGGTCGCCAACGTCGAAGCCCTGGCGGCAGACGGGCGCGGGGTGAATCTTGCCGTAACTGGCTATGAGCCGCCGCTGCACTGCGCGGTGTTCCGAAAACGCCCCGCCGCCGTCTTCGAGGCCCTTGCCCGCGCCGGCGCCGATTTCGACCAAAGGGATTCCCAAGGGCGTAAGGTCATGCACCGAGTCGTGGATCTGAAGTGGGACACGGATTTTGTCGACCTGCTGGCCCGCCACGGGGCCGATCTCGAAATCCGCGACCGCGCCGGCCGCACCGCGCTCTTCATGGCCGTCGAGCAGAACCTGCCAAAACATGCGCGTGCCCTCCTGGCGCAGAGGGCAGAGCCGGACGCGGCGGACAATCAGGCGCGCACACCGTTGATGGTGGCCGCCGCCAACGCCGTAACGCTGGACCTCGCCCGCACCCTGCTCGAATACGGCGCCGACCCGAAGTCCGCTGACAAGCAGGGCAACATTGCCCTGCACATCGCGGCGCTGGCAGGCGGGGCGCAGATGGTGCACAGCCTGATCGCCGAGGGCACGGACCCGGAGGCACGCAACCGCACAGGGCTCACCCCGCTCCACACTGTCGCCGTCGCCGTCGCCGTCGAGGGCAAGAACCCGGAGACGGTGCTGGCCCTCATGGAAAATGGCGCCGACCCGGAGGCAATGGCCGGCACCGGGGCCACGCCGCTGCATGTCGCCGTCGAATTCAATCCGCACCCCGAGATTGTCGAAGCGCTGATCAAGGCGGGGGCGAAGATCGACGCGCGCGAAGCGGAGGGGCGCACCCCGCTGCTGCTCGCTGCCGCAGTCGCAGTCGCCGAGGCGGAGGTGGTGCAGGCGCTCCTCGATGCGGGCGCCGACAGAGAGAGCCGCGCCAAGGCAGGCCAGACGGCCTGGGACCTGGCCCTGCAGAACCCGAAGCTCACGGATCACCCGGTCATCGACCGGCTGCGCGCCTCTGAGATCTAGCCGTCAATCGAGGTCGATCGTCACAACTGCGCACATCCGGATGTCCCCAGACCCGCCTGCCTGCAGCACATCCATCAAGCTGGCCGGCGGGCAATAGTAACGGCAAGTATTGGGACCCGCAGTATCGAGTTTCGGCGCTTCGCGAAACCGCAGCCAAAACCCGGTTGCTGCAAGACCTGTGCAAAGCTCCGCTCGGGTCACCTGGACGCTTTGGGCTAGAAGCGGGCTTGCGGTGGCGGTTCGATGCCCTGTCGCCGTCCAACCTCGGGACCGGTCCTTCGACAAGGCCTGTTACATACGTGGCGTGGGCACGGTGTCGATGGCTGGGTCGGGAGGGCCGGACGGAGGCGATGTCAAACCCGGAAACCAACCTCCCGTTACCAAGCCGAAACGCGTGCCCAGGAACAATGGGCGCCTCGTGGGGCAGAAATGCCCGGCGAGCGCCCGGAAAACTCCGGGCGTTTCTTTGACAAACACCAGCAGCAGAAACCGCCATCCACCAGCAGATCGACTCCAGTGCAGAACGACGCAGCGTCAGAAGCAAGAAACACGGCGGGGCCAACCATTTCGTCAACCGTCGCCATCCGCTGCATCCGGGTCTGCGCTTCGACCTCCTTGGTCTGATGCACACTTTCGTCCGGGTGTTCACATCGGCGGCGATGGCGATGGCCCTGCGCCCCTGCCCTTCGATCATGCCGACGGTATCGGCGCGCCCGGGGCACAGTCGCCCAACATCTCGCCCAAGACCTTGTCGGTGTAGTCGCAAATCTCGCGCGGGATGATGCCGGAGCAGATCGCGTTGACGGGGATGTCGTCGAGCGCCACGTCCTTGGCGAGGCTCTGGGTGATACCGACCACACCCATCTTCGACGCCGCGTAATGCGGCGTGTAGATAAAGCCGTCGCGGGCCTGGCCGGAGGCGGCGTTGATCAGCCGCCCGCCCTTGCCGGAGGCACGCATCCGGCGAATGGCTTCCTGGCAGCACAGAAACACGCCCTTGGTGTTCACATCCATCACGAAGTCCCATTCGTTTTCGGTCATGTCCTCAATCCTGGCGATTGTGATGACCCCGGCGTTCCGGATCGAAACGTCGACCGGGCCGAAGACCACTTCGGCCCGGTCATAGACCGCTCTCACCTGGGCAATGTGCGTGACATCGCAGACGACCGGCTCGACCTTTGCGCCGGTGTCCGCCGCGAGCTTGGCCGCCGCCTCGGTCACCTGCGTCTCGGTCGCGACCATCACGACGTTCGCGCCTTCGGACGCGACGCGCGCGCACAATCCGTAACCGATCCCCTTGTTGCCGCCGGTGACGACAACGGTCTGCCCCTCGAAAGGTTTCATAGTGTTCTCCTTTCGACAATCTGCCGGTTGCGACCTGCTTCACGGAAGATTCGGCGGCGGCGCCGGGGTCCGGCGCCGCGGACACCGATCTCGCCGGTCGCCCTGCGCGCTCTGTCGCCAGCCCGCCAGTTCGGCCTTCGTGAGCATCTGCGACCCCGTCGCATGTTCGCGTGGAACCTTGTGGTTCATGGCAACCAGGTATTTTACCGCCCAGTCGCCGACTTCCCACTGATGCTGCGCCTTGACGCCGGCAATCACACCATCTTCGATGCACGTCAGCGTTTCCTGGAGGTCGTCCATGCCGACGATTGAGACCCGGCCGACCTTGCCGGCGTTGACCACAGTTCGCGCCGCGCCGAACGGGTTCGAGGCATCCGAACAGAATATGCCGGCGAGACCGGGATCGGCCACCAGGGCCTTCGCCGCCAGATCGACGGCTGTCTCGAGATTATCGTCGTCGGGCTGTTCGAACACCGCCGCCCTGTCCCGGTAGGATGCGATGGCCGCCTTGCCCCCGGGACACGGGCCGCGTGGTTCGTGGCCGTGAGGCTGCCTGCAAGGATCGCGGCCTTGTCAGACCTGCCGACCGACTTCGCAAGGAAATGACCGAGCTCCACGCCGTCTTCATGGTCGCCCTTGTGGCCGACGAAATTGAACGCGTCGGAGCAATGGGTATCGAAAGGGACGACATTGATGCCAGCTTCGGCGGCCTTCTGAATGAGCGGCGTAGCGGTGGCGGGAACGAGGCAGGAGACCGCGATCCCATCGGGCTTGCGGTCGATGCTCGTTTCGGTCACAGAACTTGCGACCCCGGGCCGGGCCCGGGCGTTCGACCACGGCGACACCGTGACCGG
>DQCI01000200.1:3353-3605 GCA_003545125.1 Paracoccaceae bacterium | reverse complement strand
TGCCTGGTTCAACGAGGGGTTGGCGAGTTTTCTGTCTGGCGACCCCCGCCCCGCCCCCCGCCCCGCCCCCCGCCCCGACCGCCCTTTGCACGCCCGAGATGCCGACTGGATCTGCACCGCCCGCAGCTTTCGCGACTGGGGTCGACCGCATCCGGAGAAGGACTGGCGCGCCACCTTCGGCGCGGCCGCCCGCCTGGTCGCCGAGATCGAGGAGATCCATGGCCGGGACGGCTTGCGCGATCTGGTGGCCGC
>DQCI01000200.1:1341-3331 GCA_003545125.1 Paracoccaceae bacterium | reverse complement strand
CGACGGCCTGCGCCCTGCCGCCATCTTGACGGCGAAGCCAAGCCCGGGCACATGCGGGGCATGCTGATCTACAAGATCCTCCGCGCTCCCGAATGGGAGGCTTTCGAAGCCGTCGGCGTCACCGCCGGGGCACCCGTCGATCTTGAGGATGGTTACATCCACTTCTCGACCGGCGCCCAGGTGGCCGGGACCGCGGCGAAATACTTCGCCGACGCCGCCGGGCTCGTGCTGGTGGCGGTGGAGGTCGACCGGCTCGGCGCCGATCTCAGGTGGGAACCCGCCCGGGGTGGCGCGCTGTTTCCCCATCTCTACCGCGATCTCGACGCGACCGACGTGGCCTGGACCCGCCCGCTGCCGCTCGGCCCCGACGGAACTCACGTTTTTCCTGCGGAGACGATATGACGCCTTACGAACGTTTCGGCATGTGGGTGCTGCACCGGTTCGACGCGGAAACCGCGCACAAACTGTCGTTGATGGCTCTCAAGGCCGGCGTCGCGCCGATGCCGGGGCTGCACACCAGCCCGGCGCTCGCAACCACGGTGGCCGGGATGCACTTGCCCAACCCGGTGGGACTCGCCGCTGGGTACGACAAGAACGCCGAGGTGGTCGATGCCCTCGCGCGCGCGGGTTTCGGCTTCGTCGAGGCGGGCGCGATCACCCCGCGGCCCCAGTCGGGCAACCCGAAACCCCGCCTGTTCCGCCTTTACGAGGATGCCGCGATCATCAACCGGATGGGGTTCAACAACAACGGCATGGAGGCCGCCGCGCTGCGCCTGTCGCGCCGGTCCCACGGCCACCCGGTGCCGGTGGGGCTGAACCTCGGCGCCAACAAGGACAGCGAAGATCGCGCCGGCGACTTCGCCCGCGTTTTTGAGGCCTGCGGACCGCACGCGGATTTTGTCACCGTCAACGTGTCCTCCCCCAACACCGAGCGGCTGCGCGACCTTCAGGGGCCGCAGGCGCTGAAGGCGCTGCTCGACCGGGTGTTCGAGGTGCGCGAAAGCATGACGAAGTACACGCCGGTCCTGTTGAAGATCGCCCCCGATCTGGGCGACGAGGAGCTCGAAGCCATTGTCGAGGTGGCCCGCTCCGTGCGGCTTGACGGGATCGTCGCCACCAACACGACCCTCGACCGCGACGGCCTTGCCAGCGCCAACGCAGGCGAAGGCGGCGGGCTTTCCGGCAAGCCGTTGTTCGAGAAATCCACCCGCGTGCTGGCGCGGCTGTCATCGCTGACCCAGGGCCACCTGCCGCTGATCGGCGTCGGCGGGATCGCGACCGCCGAAGACGCCTATGCCAAGATCACCGCCGGCGCCGCCGCGGTCCAGATCTATACCGCGCTGGTGTTCCATGGGCTCAGCCTCGTCGACGAGATCACCCGCGGCATCGAGACCCTGCTGGCCCGCGACGGCTTTGCCAACGTGGCCGAAGCCGTGGGCACAAGAAGAGGAGACTGGCTGTGAGTGATGTGACCATCTGGCACAACCCCCGGTGTTCGAAGAGCCGCCAGACGCTGGCGCTGATCGAGGAGCGGGGGATCGCTCCGGTGGTGCGCAAATACCTCGAAAATGCACCGGATGAAGCCGAGATCCGCGCCGCGCTCGCGGTTCTCGGGCTCAGGCCGATCGAGGCGATGCGCACGAAAGAGAAAGAGTTCAAGGACCTTGGGCTATCGAAGGACAGCGATGACGATGCGCTGATCCGGGCCATGGCCAAGGTGCCGAAGCTCATCGAACGCCCGATCGTGTTCAACGGCGACAAGGCCCGCCTTGGCCGCCCGCCGGAAGCGGTGTTCGATATCCTTTGAGGCCGGGAGACGGCGTTTCGAAACGCCGTGAAACGCGCTTTCGAAAGCGCGTTGCCCCGCCCGCCGCAGGCGTATCGCCCTACTGCCGCCGCACCCGCCGTTTGACCGCACCCCAGCCGCCAGGGCTCACCAGGAAGGCGAGGCCGAAGCCCGCGCCGAACCCCGCGAGATCGGCCACCCACG
>DQCI01000200.1:948-1307 GCA_003545125.1 Paracoccaceae bacterium | reverse complement strand
GCGATCAGGGTGAAGGCTTGAAGCCCCGTCGCATTGCCCGCGAGCCCGGCCCAGAGCACGAAGGTGAAGGCCCCGACGAGCCCGTAGGCGCCCGGGTAGCCGCCGAACAGCACCACTGCCGTGTCCCAGGCCAGCCAATAGGCGATCGCCCCCACCACCGAGGCGCCCATGAATACGAGGAGCACCGACCAGCCCGTCAGCACCTCGCCCACCAGCTTGCCGAGCGCCAGCACGAACACGGTGACGAAGAGCGCGTGGGTGAAGGTGCCGTGGAAGAAGGGATAGGTGACGATCCGGCTGACGTAGTCCCAGCGCACGACGTTGTTGTCGATCATCCAGCCCATCAGCGGTTCGAGAAA
>DQCI01000200.1:681-891 GCA_003545125.1 Paracoccaceae bacterium | reverse complement strand
AGCAGCGTCACCGACCACGGCAGCGGGTTGAACGGCGGGGCGTCGTGGTCGTGCTCGATCTCACGGTCGTACTTGGTGGGCAGGGGCGGCTTCATGGGGGGTTCCTTGACGGGTCTCGCCTCGCCAGATAAGCGAGCCGGGCAGGAAATACCAGCGGAGAGACCCATGTCCGACACGGCCAAAGTTGAGCGCGCCTCCGGCAGGACCCCA
>DQCI01000200.1:0-599 GCA_003545125.1 Paracoccaceae bacterium | reverse complement strand
GAGCGCGCCTCCGGCACGACGTTCACCAAGCGCGTCTTTTCCGGGATCAAGCCCTCGGGCGGCATGACCCTCGGCAATTACCTCGGCGCGATCAAGCGCTGGGTGCAGATGCAGGAGGAGGATTACGAGACGGTCTACTGCGTCGTCGATCTGCACGCGATCACCGTCTGGCAGGACCCGGCCGAGCTGACGCGCTCGACCCACGAGGTCGCCGCGGCGATGATCGCCTCCGGCGTCGACCCGGTCAAGTCGATCCTGTTCAACCAGTCCCAGGTCCCGGCCCATGCCGAGCTTGCCTGGCTGTTCAACTGCGTCACCCGGCTGGGCTGGATGAACCGGATGACCCAGTTCAAGGACAAGGCTGGAAAGAATGCCGAAAAGGCCTCGCTGGGCTTGTATGCCTACCCGAGCCTGATGGCCGCCGACATCCTCGCCTACCACGCCACGCATGTGCCGGTGGGCGAAGACCAGAAGCAGCATGTCGAGCTGACCCGCGACATCGCGACGAAGTTCAACCATGACTACGGGGTCGACTTCTTCCCGCTCACCGAGCCGGTGATCGAGGGGCCGGGGATGCGGGTGATGAACCTGCGTGACGG
>DQCI01000266.1 GCA_003545125.1 Paracoccaceae bacterium | reverse complement strand
CCCTTGCTCTGCCAGAACAGGTAACCCACTACCGCCCCGGCCATGACAATCGCTGCGAAGAGAAGATTTCTGGTGTTTGGCATGTTGTGCTCGATTGCTATTATGGGCCGGATTTCGTGATGTTTCGACCGATGACTTCACCAAAAAGCTCTCTGCTCGCGATCTTGTAATCGCGTCGAGCGGCCCTGCTTGAGGGATCGGACTCGCCGTTCGGCTTCGCCATTTGAACTGCTCTTGCTCGCATCGCGGGCACCGCCTCGTGCATTGACGACCGACCGGGTGTCACCTTAGCAAGCTAGATGTTTCATTCCATGGTTTGATGATGTCATGCTTTTAACAGGCTTCTGGGAAGTCGGCAATGCGGGGCGGTTTCCCATTGCCCCTGTCCCCCGAGACCAATTGTAAAGCCGGGCGTCCGGTGTGGTTGTCGGGGCATGTGTGGCGTTCGATCGTGTCTCGCCCCAAAAACCGACCTCGGCTGTGCGGGCAGGACGGCTGGGTCGGGGCATCGGTTCGGTCTTGGTTCCAGTCGGTTCAGAGTAGTCCTCGGCGGGAATATCGGGTCCGGGCGGGCTGGATAGGTCATTGTCGGGCAGCGTGTCGTCGGCCTTCGGCAGAAAGCTCTTCAACGAAGCCCGTGCCGTCGCCCGAGTCCCATTGACCGAGAACAGGATATGGATCTCGCTCACCCGAATCAGCAGCTCCGGCGCAATCGAGGGGCGGCCTAAATCGGTGTAGAATGCCTCGAACTCGGCATCGAGACTGGTCATCGCCTCGTTGACCACCTGCCAGATCTTGCGCAGCGGATGCCACGCCGGGATCCGCGCCTCCAAGTCGAGATAGCTGGACAGCGATCCACTCGCCACGTCCGTCCCACGCATCATGCGCCCCGCCGTCGCCGTGCGCAGGGTGAATCATGGCCCTCAAACCGTCCCATTGGCGCTGACGTCAGACACAAGCCCGGCGACGTGGCGATGGTCTTCGGCGCTGGCCCGATCGGGACCGTGACCGCACTGGCCGCGGTGGCCGGTGGTTGCGCGCAGGTCTTCATTTGCGATCTCGTGGACGAGAAACTGGCGATCGCGGCGCAATACGACAACGTCGCCCCGGTCAATTTGCAGAAGGAAGACCCGGCCAAGGTCATTCGAGAAGCGACTGGTGGCTGGGGTGCGGATGTGGTCTTCGAATGCGCCGGCGCGGCAGCGTCGGTTCAGGCCGCACTGGACGCGGTGGCTCCGGCCGGCTGCGTCGTCTGGGTCGGGATGCCGGTCGACCAGGGTGCCGCCGCGACCTCGATCCCGCCGATGGGCTCGCTCTACGAGGCAATGATGTTTCTGTCTTTCGAGATCCTGGTTCTGGACCTGCGCGACCGGCTGGCGGTTTCGCCCGAAGCCATGCGCGCCAACCACACGAACCTGGAGTGAACCATGAAAGATTGGCTGCGCCGCTTCAGCCTCGAAGGACGCACCACCCTGATCACCGGTGCCTCGTCGGGGATCGGTTTCGCGATCGGCGAGGTTTTCGCGGATGCCGGCGCCACCGTCATCGGTCAGGGCCGGTCCGAAGAGCGGCTGGCGAAACTCGGCGCCGCAGTCAAAGCCCGTGGTCAGGGGTTCACCGCGGTTTCCGGCGATCTGGCAACCAACGAGGGTGCTGCCGACATCGCGGCCCGCGCCCTGGACGCACATCCGCAGATCGACATCCTGGTGAACTCCGCGGGGATCGCATGCACCGGGCTGGCGGTCGACTTCGATCTTGCCGATTGGAACGAGACGCTCAACGTCAACCTGACCGCTCCCTTCATCCTGTCGAAGGCGCTCCTGCCGGGCATGATGGCCCGCCCTCTGGGGAAGATCATCAACATCTCGTCCCAGACCGGGGTCGTTGCGCTCGAGGATCACGCGGCTTATGCTACCTCCAAGGGCGGGATTAATGCATTGACCAGATCGCTGATGACCGAGGCCGCGCCGCAGAATGTTCAGGTCAACGTCCAGGTCAACGCGATTTGCCCGACGGTGGTGCTCACCGAGATGGGCAAGAAATTGTGGTCCGCGCCCGAGAAGAAGGATCCGTTCATCGACCGCACGCCGCTCGGGCGGTTTGGCGAGCCGGTCGAGATCGCCGACATGGCGCTGTATCTTGCGTCGCCCCCGTCGGATCTGGTGAACGGGGCAATCATGATGATCGAGGGAGGGTATTCCAGCATATGAAAGGCTTCGGCGTACACACCAGCATGTGGACGATGTCCTGGGACGCGCAAGGCGCGAAACGGGCCATCGAAGCGGCCAAGGCCGCCGGGATGGATTTCATCGAGATCGCGCTCCTGGACCCGGCCGCCACCGATGCCGACCTCGGGCGCCGGATGCTCGAAGCGGCGGAACTCCCTGCGGTCTGCTCTTTGGGCCTGCCCGAGTCCGTCTGGGCCTCGAGGAACCCCGACGGTGCCATCGACTTTCTGGCGCTGGCCATCGAAAAGGCCGCGGGCCTCGGGGCCGAAGCGCTGTCCGGCGTCACCTATGGCGGGATTGGCGAACGCTCCGGGTTGCCGCCGACCGAAGACGAACTCGACAACGTCGCCCGGGCGCTCGAAGCCGCCGCCGCGCAGGCCAGGAAGCACGGGTTGCTGTTCGGGATCGAGCCGGTCAACCGGTACGAAACCCACCTGATCAATACCGCCGCCCAAGGTGCTGCGATGATCGAACGGATCGGGGCGGAGAACATGTTTCTCCATCTCGATACCTATCACATGAATATCGAGGAGAAGGGCGCGGGAAACGGCATTCTCGCGGGCAGGGAGCACCTGCGCTACATCCACCTTTCGGAATCGGACCGCGGCACGCCGGGCGAGGGGACCTGCGACTGGGACGAGATCTTCACCGCGCTCGCCGCGATCGGCTTCGACGGCGGATTGGCGATGGAAAGCTTCGTCAACATGCCGCCCGAGATCGCCTTCGGGCTGTCGGTCTGGCGCCCGGTGGCAAAAAGCGCCGACGAGGTGATGGGCAAGGGCTTGCCGTTCCTGCGCAACAAGGCCGAACAGTACAAATTGATCTGAAT
>DQCI01000224.1:908-2542 GCA_003545125.1 Paracoccaceae bacterium | reverse complement strand
TCGATCCGCGCCACCACACCGTCGTCGATCAGGAAGCCGTTCTCCGAGCACATCAACCCGTAGCGGCATTTGCCCACCGGCAGGCTCGACATCATGTTGGTATACATTTTGTCGAGGAACCGCCCGGCATCCGGGCCTTTCACCAGGATCTTGCCCAGCGTCGAGGCATCGAGCAGGCCGACATGCGCACGGGTGTTTGCCACCTCCCGGTTTACCGCCTGCGCCTGGGTTTCGTCGCCACGAAGGTAGCAATAGGGGCGGCGCCACTGGCCGACCGGTTCCCAGTCGGCCCCGTTGGCCTCGTGCCAATCGTGCATCGGGGTGCGCCGGATCGGCTGGAACAGGCTCCCGCGCGCTTCGCCGGCGATCGACCCCATCGAGATCGGCGTGTAGGGTGGGCGGAATGTGGTCGTCCCGGTCTGCGGGATGCCTTGTCCGAGTGCGTCCGACAGGATCGCTAACCCATTGATATTGCTGAGCTTTCCCTGATCGTTCGCCATGCCAAGGGTGGTATAGCGCTTGGCGTGCTCGACGCTTTCATAGCCTTCCTGCGCGGCGAGTTGCACGTCGGAGACCTTCACGTCGTTCTGGTAGTCGAGCCACATCTTGGCGCGTTTCCCGGGGCCGGCACCCTCCGGCATGATCCAGACCGGCGCGAGCGGTTGCAGCTCTTCCGGACCGGCCGACGGCGCCCGGCCCTCGGCGGAGCCGCCACCGGCTCCGATCCCCGCCGCCTCACCGGCGACCCAGGCGTCGTCCAGGCCTTCGGCCAGCGTCAGCGCGCCGGAGGCGGCACCGGCGGTGCGCAAGAACCCGGCTCCGTCCGCGCCGCGCGGCGGGCGCTCCGGATCGGGCCGGAACAGCGCCTGCGCCTCGTCCCAGTTCAGCTTGCCGCCGCAATGCGACCACAGGTGCACGACCGGCGACCAGCCGCCCGACATCGCCACCGCGTCGCAGGCGATCTCCTCGCCTGCCGCATCGCCCAGGCCGTCGAGCCGCACCGAGCGCACCCGGCGCCCGCCCAGCACCTCGGCCACGGCGCGGCCCGCGCGCACCTGGATGCCCAGCCGTTTGACCCGCTCGGCCAACGGCCCGGTGGCCTGCGCGCGCGCGTCGATCACGATCACCTCGCGCCCGGCCTCATGCAGGATCAGCGCGGTCCGGTAGGCGTCGTCGTTGTTGGTCACCACCACCACCTTGTCGCCGAGGGCCACGCCCCAGTTCACAAGGTAGTCGCGCATCGCGCTGGCAAGCATCACGCCCGGCCGGTCATTGCCCGCAAAAGCAAGCGGGCGCTCGATCGCACCGGTCGCCGTGACGATCCGTCCCGCCCGGATTCGCCACAGCCGGCGGCGCGGATCGGTGCCCGCCAGGCGTTCCTCGGCGACGAGGTAACCATGGTCGTAGATCCCGGCTGCCGTCGTCCTTGATCTTAGCGTGACATTCTCTTGGCGATCAAGATCTTCCAGTGTGTTCCTCACCCAATCTTCGGGAGCCATGCCGTCGATTTCACCGCCGTCGGCCACGGCCTCCACGGGGGCCCGTCCGCCCCAATGCGATGTCTGCTCCAGCACCAGGACCTTGACGCCCGTCGCCGCCGCCGCCTGTGCGGCCGCCAACCCGGCCACGCCGCC
>DQCI01000224.1:0-818 GCA_003545125.1 Paracoccaceae bacterium | reverse complement strand
TGGTTCACCGCCATCACGTCGAAATCCACCGACGGCCAGGCGTTCTGGCTCTTCGCCACGAGGCCCTCGACAAGCTCCGTCGTCGTCGCTCTTGTGTCCGGCTCGAACCGCGCGCCCTCGCCCAGCCCCACCAGCGCATTCGGCTCCTCGGCACCCGCGGCGACCGGCCCGCGTGGGCGGTGATACTTGAAGCTCCGCCCCATCACCAGCCGCCCTGCGCCGAGCAGCGCCGAGGCCAGCGTATCGCCGGCGAAACCCCGGTACCGCTTGCCATCGAAGCTGAACCGCACCGGCAACGAACGGTCGATCAGCCGCCCCCAGCCCTCAAGCCGCGCACTCATTCGGCATGCCCTTTCATCTTGGCAAAACTCCTCGGGGGAGTCCGGGGGGCCCGGCCCCCGGCGGCGACCGGATGGCCCAATCCGCTCGCGGATTGGGCGCGGGTTGGGTGGCCCAATCCGCTAGCGGATTGGGCGCGGGTCGGATTGCACATGCAATTCGAAACCATCACACGCCCTCCCAGCCCGGCAGTTTCGCTTTCATCCGGGCCACGATCTCAGCCGGCGGCGCCTGGGTCTGCGCTCGATAGGTCCCATAGACCTCGAGCGTGACCGTATTGCGCGCCGCAAGAAACCACTTGCCGCAACCCGCGGCATGCCGCCAACGCTCGAAATGCACGCCCTTGGGGTTCGCCCGGTCGAACAGGTAGCTCTCGAAGTCCGCGTCCGACCCGTCGGGCCCCACCCTTTTCAGGTGCGCTTCGCCCCCCGGGGCCAGTTCGGTCTCATCGGCCGCGACCCCGCAACAGGGGCATTCAA
>DQCI01000325.1 GCA_003545125.1 Paracoccaceae bacterium | reverse complement strand
CAGGGTTCATATTTTTCATCGGCGCAGTTCCAGCAATGGAATGGAGGTGATCGAGCCTAGTCGCTCAATGTCGTGCGTCACATCGAGCGCGTCGCTATCAAAGCGGACCGGCACGTCGAATTCGAAGCCTGCGGTGATCGCGGCGCCAGCGCCGGGCGCGGAGCTAAAGATGACGAGGCCAGTGATCGTATCGACCGACCACCCGGAGGGCTGCTCCACCCCGCCAAGCGCAATCCGCACAGTTCCCACCACTGGCTTGGCGATGGCGCGCGTCCAGGATTGCGCGCCGGAGGCGTAACGCTTCACCAACTGGAACGCCGTCATCGTGCCGTCTCCGGTACCAATCGTCTGGTCGGTGGGCGATGGTGTGCCCGAGGGCAGGCAGGATTTGTGATCGCCCCAGTCCCTGAACCGAAAGCCATGCAGGCGGCCGTTCCGCGCCTCGAAAAATGCCACGACAGCCGCCAGATCATCAGCGCGGCGGATGCCATAGGCGACGTCGTATCGCCGCCGGGAGTTCGCCCAGCTGGCGTTTCGTTCCTCGTCGCCCGAGGCCAGTTCGACGATCTGCGTGCGGCGTTCCGGTCCTCCCCGCGCACCGCGGCTGATATTGTCTGGGAACCGGACCTCGTGAAATGCCATCACATGCCCCTCCGTCCGAGTGACACCGCGCGGGCGATATCGGCAGCGACCTGCGTCCTGGACTGTCGGAAACTCTCGGCGTCGCGGGCCATGATGGTGACGTTCACATTGCCGCCTGTGCCGTAGGACTGCGCCTCGCGGCGTGACAGCACCCGCTCGCCGCGTTGCAGGATCGCAGGCACCTCGTCATGGCGCAGCCCGGCGACGCCGCCCGAATGCATGCGGGGTGCGGTCGCGAAAGCCATCGCAGGCACCATCCGCGATGGCCCTCCCGATCTAACCATGCCGCCCGCATGCAGGATGTTGGCGAATATTCCGCCAGCGCCGCCCGCACCTCCAAGCACCCCACCCAGTGCGTTTGCGATCGGCCCGAGGATGAACTTACGCGCGCCGAGCTTTGCCAGATCGGCAATCAGCGAGGTGACCAGATCGCCAAACTTCAGCTTGCCGGTCTTCACGAACTCGCCGACCGCATTCTCCGCCGATTGGAACGCGCTGACGAGGCTCTGGCCGATATCCCCGCCGATATCGCGGGCCTTGCTGGCATAGTCCGACAGCGCCGTGGTGACCGCCTGCCAACCCGAAACAGCGGCTTCGGTATCGGGTTTGGCGGCAGCGGCCGCAGCCCCGGCTGCAGTTCCCGCATCCGTCGCCGCCCGCCCGGCATCCCCGAGCGTCGCCTCAAACCGCTCTGCCGCCGCAGTGGCTTCATCCAGCGCATCAGTGCCGGTATCATCCCCGCCTGACATGGCGTCGCCCAGCGCCTGCAAGGCCGGGCCGACCCCGTCAAACGCCCCGGCGCGGGTTGTCGCAGCACGCTCGCGGTAACGGTCGGCACTGTGCCCGGCGTTGCTGGCGGCGTGTTCCAGCATCGAGGCATAGGACATGGCGCCAAACCAGTCGATCCGGCTTTCAATCCCGATCTCCTCTGCCACGGCATTGAAGGTGGGGCCGATCTTCCCGAGAAACTCTGCCCATTTGGTCGACAGGAACGCCATCAGCCGGGTCCAGATGCGCTCGATATCCGCGCCCAGCGCCCGGAAATCATCGGCGAAGGATCCGGCGGTGGCGGTGATGCCGTCCCAGACCGCCTTGGCGACGTCGCCCATCAGCCCCATGGCCGCGCCAAATCCACCCGCACCCGCAACGAGCTTCTTGAACTGATAGACCAGCTCGCCCGCACCGACGATCAGTGCCCCGATGCCGGTGCGGATCAGCGCGCCGCGCAGGAGAACGAGCGCCGTGGCGAGCCCGCGCACCGAGAGCGCCGCGGCGGCCATGTCGGCCACCCAGCGCCCCGCCAGAAGGGTCGCGAAGGTGGCTGCATAAGTGGTCAGACGACCGATGTTGTCGAAGAGGCCGCGAATGGCGATGCCCAGCGGCCCGGTCTGGCTCGCGATTGCCGCCATGGCGGCAGCGACGGCTTCCAGCGCAGGCGCGGCAGCGATGGCCAGTTGGTTTGACAGGCCCCGCCAGATCAGGCCGAGACGGGAGATCGCGTCATTGGTGCGTTCGATCTGGTCGGCATCCTGCTCCGAGACGACGACACCGAAAGCCAGAACATCCTCTGTCGCCTGGCGCAGCGTCGCCGTGTCGATGCGCGACATGGCGATGGAGCCTTCCTCGCCGAAAAGCTGGCCCGCGACCGCCGCGCGCTCGGCTGCGGGCACAAAGCTTTCGATGGCGGCGTTGATCGCCCCCACCCGCTGGTCCAGCGGCAGGGCGATCAGCTCATTGACCGAAAGACCGAGCCGGTCCAGCGCATCAGCGGCTGGGCCGGTTCCGGCGGCTGCCTGGCTGAGCCGTCGCGTCAGATCCTTGGTTGCCTGCTCGATGCCCGAGATGGAAACACCGGCCAGCTCGCCCGCCCGCTCCAGCGTCTGGATCGACGCGACAGTCGTGCCCAGCGATTGCGCCAGCTTGGCCTGCGCGTCGACAGTCTGCAAACCCGAGCGGACCATGGCCACGCCAGCAGCAGCGGCGGCG
>DQCI01000117.1 GCA_003545125.1 Paracoccaceae bacterium | reverse complement strand
TGGAGCCTCCGGCAAACCCGGCGCGGTTCAATCATAGATTTCGCCAAGCTCGTGGAGATCTTCGATCGGCATGGTGTGACATTCGTATCGGTCACCCAGTCGTTCGACACCACCACGTCCATGGGGCGACTGGCACTGAACATCCTGCTCAGCTTCGCTCAGTTCGAGCGCGAGGTCACGGGCGAGCGCATCCGGGACATATTCGCCGCCTCGAAGGCCAAAGGCATGTGGATGGGAGGCGTGGCACCGCTCGGCTACCAGCCGCGCGACCGCAAGCTGGTCGTTGTCGATGCCGAGGCCACTCGTGTCCGCCATATCTTCCAGCGCTTCATCGAGATCGGATCCGCAACCCTGTTGGCACGGGAGCTGAATGCGGACGGGTTCAGCACGAAAAAGGGCAAGCCGATCGACAAGAAGTATCTGTACCGGCTGCTCAACAACCGGATCTACATCGGCGAGATCAGCCACAAGGGCAACAGCTACCCCGGCCAGCACGACGCCATTGTCGACCGCGAAACCTGGGACCGCGTACACGCCATCCTCAAGGAGAGCCCCAGAAAGCGCGCCGCCCGTACCCGCGCCGAGACGCCGGCACTGCTCAAGGGGCTGCTGTACGGCCCCGACGGCGCCGCCTTCTCGCCCACGCACACCCGCAAGGGCGGTAGGCTCTACCGCTACTACGTCACGAAAGGAGCATCCTATGAGCTACAAACCTCTGTTCACCGCTGCTCAATCGCGGGGTCACCTCTGCGTTGTCATCGAACGCGATGAGAACGGCAACGAAGTGGTCTATGCCGACGACGGCGTGATGGTTTTCGGCCGCTTCCCAAACCTCACGACCGACCTGCTGTACGAGTTCTGTCCCCAAAGGTTTCCGAAACACTGGCTGGATCTCCCAGCCGAGAATCTGGGACCGGACGCTGGCTCCGTAGAAATTGCGCACCACATGCTCTCCAACTCGATGGAATTCGAAATCGAGAGCGACAACTATAAGTAACGCCGGTGCGTGACAGATTCAAACCGAACGCGGGCCGCTGGGATCAAAACCCGACGGCCTGCAATACGTTGACGATCCACGTCCCGTTCCGTGTCGTGAAATGCGGCGGGCGCAAGGCAGTGCAACTGCCTGATGGCGTCGAGCACAAGCGCAGGGTCGAGAACACAATGGTCAAGGCGCTAGCCCGCGCCTTCCGCTGGAAACGCATGCTGGAGGCAGGCGAGTTCACCACCATCGCCGAACTGGCCGAGCACGAGAGGATCGCGCCGTCGTACATGACCCGCATCCTTCGGCTCACATTACTCGCGCCCGACATCGTCGAGGAGATCCTGGACGGACGGCAAGGGCCGGAGGTCACGCTGAAGCGGATGCTGGGCCCGCTTCCGATGGATTGGGCGGGACAGGCCGATCATTTCGGCTGGGAACCCGGAACCGGACGTTCATCCGCCCACGGCAATTAACCGCTCCGAGCCCTTTCCGGCCCTTTGCGAAATGTCGGGCATCCGTCGAGTTGGGGGTAATGCAGCCGTTCGCTGCGGGGCGGCGTTGGTTGGGTGTGCGGGAAAACCACCTGACCAGAGTCGCGGTCAAACGCCCCCAAGTTCCTTGACGTGCATGACGACGTCTCCAACCCCATCCCGGTGCTTCAGAGCCGCAAAAACGGTCGGTAAGCTTCCTCGCATCCTGCTTGAATCGCGCTCCATGACGGCGAGGTCGGCGCCCACGAAAGGCGCGAGGTCGGTCTTGTTGATCACCAGGATGTCGGACCGGGTGATCGCCGGACCGCCCTTGCGTGGAATATCTTCGCCCGCGGCCACGTCGATGACATAGATGGTAAGATCCGCCAGTTCCGGGCTGAAAGTGGCCGAGAGATTGTCGCCGCCCGACTCGATCAGCACAAGGTCAAGATCCGGATGGCGCGCATTCATCTCGGCGACGGCGGCGAGGTTGATCGAGGCGTCCTCGCGGATCGCGGTGTGCGGGCAACCGCCGGTCTCGACGCCGATGATCCGATCCGACGGCAGGATCTGCATCCGCATCAGCGCCTCAGCGTCTTCCCGGGTGTAAATATCGTTGGTGATCACGCCGATGGAATGGGTTTTTCGGAACATCTCGGCGAGCGCGGCGGTGAGCGTCGTCTTACCGGCGCCAACAGGGCCGCCAATCCCGATACGCAAGGGGCCGTTGGGGCTTGTCATGTGCGGAAAATCCTTGTCCGTAGGGTTTCGTGGTGCATCGCGGCGATGTCGGAGAGGAATGCGGTGGCGGAGAGCCGATCGAGATCGCCGCTTGCGGTTTCGGTGGCCACGGCGGGGATGCGTGCGGTGAGACGACGCAGGATCGCCTGCCCCTCGGTCTGTCCCACCGGCAGCAGACGTTGGCCGACCGCGATGAGGTTCGACAGGAACGCCTGGAGATACATGAGCTGGGTGAGCTCCTGTGGCAGGGTCGCGCGGGACGCTGCCGCGCCCAGGGCGACCGGGTAGATGACCCCGGTAAGATCGCCGCCCCAGATCGCCGCCGTCACCGCGGCGAAGGCGCGGCCTTGCTGGTCGGTCTCGACCAGCCGCTCCTTCGAGCCGGCGAAGGCGCGGGCCGCGGCATCGACCGCGGCGACCGCTTCTTCCCCCTCGGCGCGCCAGGCGGCGGCGATCAGCAGCGCATCGTTATGCCCGGACCCGGACTCGAGCACTTCGGCGAGCCAGGCTTCCAGCGCCGCGCCGTCCTGCACCCAACCGGCTGCGACCGCCGCCTCCAGCCCGTGGCTGTAGGCAAACGCCCCGACCGGGTAGGCCGGCGAGAGCCATTGGGAAAGGGTAAGCACAGCGTCAGTGCGCATGGCCGTGCGTGCGTCCGTGGCCATAGGCACCGCCTTCGGGCATGAACGGCGCGACAACCTCCGACACCTCCGCTCCGAGCTTCACCAGCATGTCGTGCAGCACGTGGTCGCGCTGGATGAGCAGCCGAGCCGGCTCGATCTGGCACGGCGTGTGCCGATTGCCAATGTGCCAGGCGAGCCGCGTGAGGTCGCCGCGGATTTCGAGAAGGTCTTCCGCCGC
>DQCI01000138.1:2453-5278 GCA_003545125.1 Paracoccaceae bacterium | reverse complement strand
CCGTTCCGGCCCGCGCCGGAGGCGCGCCCCAGGCAACTCGCGCCAAAGGCGCGTTCCCCGGCAGCCCGCGCCCCCTTGCCGCCCTGCACGCCCTGTCCTAGAACGCCCCAAAGCGCACGTGAGGACAGACCCATGCTCGACCATCTCGCCTTCGAAGCCCCGAAGCCCTCGAAGATCGCCGGGGCCAAGGAAGATTGGGAACTGGTGATCGGCATGGAGGTGCACGCCCAGGTCTCCTCCAACGCCAAGCTGTTCTCCGGCGCCTCGACGAAATTCGGCGCCGAGCCCAATTCCAACGTCGCTTTCGTCGACGCGGCCATGCCCGGCATGCTGCCGGTCATCAACGAATACTGCATCGAGCAGGCGGTGCGCACCGGGCTCGGGCTCAAGGCCGAGATCAATCTCGTCAGCGCCTTCGACCGCAAGAACTACTTCTACCCCGACCTGCCGCAGGGCTACCAGATTTCGCAGCTCTACCACCCGATCGTCGGCGAGGGCGAAGTGATCGTCGACATGGGGCCGGGGGTCGCGCGCCGGGTGCGGATCGAACGCATCCACCTCGAACAGGACGCCGGCAAGTCGATCCACGACATGGACCCGAACATGTCCTTCGTCGACCTCAACCGCACCGGCGTGGCGCTGATGGAAATCGTCTCCCGCCCCGACATCCGCGGCCCCGAGGAAGCGGCGGCCTACGTGCAGAAGATCCGCCAGATCCTGCGCTACCTCGGTACCTGCGACGGCAACATGCAGGAAGGCTCCCTGCGCGCCGACGTCAACGTTTCGGTCTGCCGCCCCGGCCAGTACGAGCGCTACATGGAGACCCAGGATTTCGACCATCTCGGCACCCGCTGCGAGATCAAGAACATGAACTCGATGCGCTTCATCCAGGCCGCGATCGACGTCGAGGCCCGCCGCCAGATCGCGATCCTGGAAGACGGCGGCAGCGTCACTCAGGAAACCCGCCTCTACGACCCTGACAAGAACGAGACCCGCTCGATGCGCTCGAAAGAAGAGGCGCATGACTACCGCTACTTCCCCTGCCCGGACCTGCTGCCTTTGGAGATCGAGCAGGCCTGGGTCGACGACATCGCCGCCGGGCTACCGGAACTGCCGGACGAGAAAAAGGCGCGCTTCGTGACCGAGTTTGGCCTCTCCGAATACGATGCCGGGGTGCTGACGGCGGACGTGGACGCGGCCACCTATTTCGAGGCGGTCGCCGCGGGCAACGACGGCAAGCTCGCCGCCAACTGGGTCATCAACGAGTTGTTCGGCCGGCTGAAAAAGGATGACACCGATATCAGCGAATGCCCGGTCAGCCCGACCCAGCTTGGCGGCGTCATCGCGCTGATCGCCAAGGGCGACATCTCCGGCAAGATCGCCAAGGACCTGTTCGAGATCGTCTACACCGAGGGCGGCGATCCGGCCGAGATCGTCGCGGCGCGCGGCATGCGCCAGGTTACCGACACCGGCGCCATCGAGGCCGCCGTCGACACGGTCATCGCCGACAACCCGGCCCAGGTCGAGAAAGCCAAGGGGAACCCGAAACTCGCCGGCTGGTTCGTCGGCCAGGTGATGAAGGCCACCGGCGGCAAGGCCAACCCGAAGGCGGTCAACGAGATCGTGGCGGCGAAGCTCGGGCTCTGAGCCGCGCCCGGATCGACGCTGCCACGCTTCTCTGGTCCGCGAACGCCCGGGGGTCACAGGGGGCAGCGCCCCCTCGAAACAGACCTGCGCGCCGAAGGCGCACCGCTTGACCACGTCAGGCATCGCAGAAGGAAAACCCGATGAGCACCCCGCATATCTCCACCGTGATGGAAGTCGTCCCCGAGTGGATCGACTACAACGGCCATATGAACATGGCCTTCTATTCGGCGCTGTTCGACCGGGCCGCGGATGAATTCTACGAACAGATCGGGCTCGGGGCGTCCTACGCGCAAAGCCGGGGGTTCACCTCCTACACCGGCGAGGTCAAGATCCGCTACCTGCGGGAGCTGCACCTCGGCCAGACGCTCCGCGTACATTCCTGGCTGCTCGATCATGATGCCAAGCGGTTCCACACCTGGCAGGAGATCCATGCCGACGACGGGGTCATAGCGGCCACCGCCGAGACGCTGGCACTGCATATCGACATGTCGGGCCCGAAGGTCGCGCCCTTCCCCGACGACATCGCCGCCGGGCTCGACGCTTTCGCCGTCAAACATGGGCTACCGGAGATGCCCGAGGGCGCGGGCCGGGCGATCGGGATCCCCCGCCGGTAAAGCGCCGGGGCCCCGCGCGCAGGGCCCGGATCCCCCTTCTCCCCCCTCCCCTGCGCGACAGTTTCTGCGCTCGAAAGTCGTGGCGGCGCGGACCGCCGGTTGTCTGGCCCCCCGGGGTGTCGGATTATAAAATCCGGCGACGCGCGGGACGTGGACGCGGGGCCGCCGGCCGCTCCCTCAGGTCAAGCGCAAATCTGCCACAGCCGCGTGACGCTCCCAAACGTGTTTGGACAGGGCCTCCCGGATCAGCTAAGGTTGCATTTGTGCAAGTCGAAGGACCGACAGAATGACGTTTGAATACAAGGTGGTGCCGGCGCCGACCCGGGGCCGCAAGGCCAGGGGCGTCAAAACCCCGGCCGACCGTTTTGCCCGCGCCCTCGAGGACGCGATCAACGACCTCGCGGCGGATGGCTGGGAATACCTGCGTACCGACACGCTCCCCGCCGAACAGCGTCAGGGGCTCACCGGGCGCACCACCGTCTACCAGAACATGCTGGTCTTCCGCCGCGCCGTCGAGACGGAGGCGAAAGTCGAGGATATCGTCGCGACCGCCCCCGCGCCGGC
>DQCI01000138.1:1373-2376 GCA_003545125.1 Paracoccaceae bacterium | reverse complement strand
CGCTCGACACGTTGATCGCAGAAGAGCTCGCCGCCGCCCGTGCCCCCCGCCTGCCGTCCGCCGGCGCCGCGCAGGAAGCCCCCGCCACGCCGGTCAAGGCCCCCGCCGTCGGCGGCGCAAAAAACGAGGTCGCCGCCGAGTAGACGGCCGAGTAAACCGCCGAGTAGGCCGCCAGGTGGACTGGACGCGGATCAGCCGGAAATTTCCAATGCCAGCGCATGAATCCGCCCGGTGATCTCCGGCCCCAGCGCCGCATGCACCGCGCGGTGGCGCGCGACCCGGCTCATATCGGCGAACCCGGGCGCTGCGATCCGCACCCGAAAATGACTGTCACCCGACCCGTCATCGCCCGCATGCCCGCCGTGAGCTTGGCTTTCATTGATGATTTCGAGGGCGGTTGGCGCAAACGCCGCCTCGAGTTTTGCGCGGATTTCAGCGTCAACACTCATTTTTCTTCTCCTGCCTCTTCAAACATCGGTCAAATGATCTAAACTCCCGCGTCCGAGTCGAGAAGAGATGAAGTATGATTAAGTCCGATCCCTTTGGCTTCGACATGTCAGTGTCGGCCTCCAAAAAGAAGAAAACCCGAGGCAAACGCGGCATGTCGGGGGCTTTCGAGACCTCGCAGCGCGCCTGCGAGCACCCCGGCTGTCGGGAGGTCGGGCAGTACCGGGCGCCCAAAAGCCCCGACGAGCTCGACGAGTACAAGTGGTTCTGCAAGGATCACGTGCGCGAGTACAATCTCAAGTGGAACTTTTTCAACGGGGTCGGCGAGGAGGAAATCGAGGAACAGGCACAGAAGGACCGCGTCTGGGAACGCGAGACCAAGCCGTTCAAGAAATCGGCCGAGGAGCGGGCCTGGAGCCGGCTCGGCGTCGATGACCCGCACCAGGTTCTGGGTGAAAACGCCACCCGCAACCCCGGCCGTGCGGCCACCGGCGGCAAGAAGCTCCCGCCCACGGAACGGCGCGCGATCGAGATCCTGGAAGCCAAGGACGGCTGG
>DQCI01000138.1:261-1283 GCA_003545125.1 Paracoccaceae bacterium | reverse complement strand
AGGACAGCCGCAACTTCAAGTGAGTTCAAAGAGAATGGCAAAAGGCTCTACCGAGTCGTTTGCCGATAGACCTCGAGTCCAGGATAACCACGTACCGTCCCGAAAGCGCATTCATAGTCGCCAAGGAGGATACTTGGGTCGCCGAGAATTTGTGCTTGGCCATCCACCCACTGGCGGCAGGCCTCCAAGTCGCGGAACCCGTCAACTTTGACATATTGCGACAGATCGGCCCTGTCTGGGTAGAAAACCCCATCCACNNGCTTCCCAAGGTGCGGGTGTCTCCCCCCAAAGTAGATTGGCGATGTCAGTTCTGGGATCCCCGAACACAAGCCAAATCATCAGCCCGATCCCGATTAAAAAGAACTTCCACATGGGGGAACTGCCCTCGGATACTTGTGTGGTGCATAGCACTTTGTGTTTGGGAGCCGGAAGCGAAAGTCATCGTTTGATCCGACCCCTCTCGGTTCGGGATATTCCAACATGCCTGAGCGACGACCGGACACCCAGAAACCTTAGTGCTTCATCCGCGCCCGTCCATGCGTCGGCTTTGGCGGTCGATCAGGTAATGAGCGTATTCGGCCGAAAGCGCGCTCACGTGGCCCATAGATACCACTTCGAGAGCCGTGGGCAGTTCGGGTCGGACGGCACGGCCTCGGCCGGGGTGGCGCCGGTGGGCGTGGCCGGCCCGGAAACCCACCGGTTCAACGGACGGTCGATCAGTCTCGGGCGGGCGCCGACGAGGGTGGGTCATGGCGGCGATCCTTTTGTTTGTCTTGGCGTGCGATTGCCCCATCCTGCGCCCGGCGGCAGGAACCGGGTAGCCGCCGCAACCGTCGCGCGCAATCCAACGCCCAACGCGGTGCGCGCAGCGCTACTGCCCCGCCTACTGCCCCGCCGCCGCCCGCTGCATCATCATCTCATGCACCGCCTGCATGCCCCGCGCGGCCATGTCGCTGACCTCGCCCGCGTGGGTCTGCAAAGCCGCCACCACCTCCCGGTCAGTCGAGGTCTGGGTGACCCAC
>DQCI01000138.1:0-166 GCA_003545125.1 Paracoccaceae bacterium | reverse complement strand
GGGTCGCGCCCCTCCTCGACCCGTTGAAGCATACCGCCCACGTGGCTCACCAGCACCGCGGCCAGCGCCGGGTGGTCCGACCAGGTGTAGGTCCGGATCCCGTCGGGCAGGATCTCGACATCACGGTTGAGGCCGGAAAAGTTGCGAAACAGGGCCGCGAGCTCGG
>DQCI01000055.1:7230-11555 GCA_003545125.1 Paracoccaceae bacterium | reverse complement strand
CGATCGGCCTTGCCGCGCTCGCACTCAAGAAGATCGGCGGCCAGACCGGCGACGTGCTTGGCGCCGGGCAGCAGCTTTGCGAGATCGCGGTGCTCACCGCGCTCGCCAGCCTGATCTGAGGCGTTTTGCGCGGGGCTCAGCGCGCTTCGCAGGGACACGCCCGACGGCAAAGACGGGTCTCGGCGCGCCCCCTGGTCCGGGGACAGGCTGCGGGTTTGCGCGACAGCGTTTCGCCGCCCGCGTGCCGCTTCGTCACGCCCATCGGTACAAAAACGGACACCGCCACCCGGCATGGGTGGCGATGTTTCTTTTCACGCCTGGTCTGACCGGCCCGTCAGGCCTTTGCCGTGCGCCCCTTGTCTGGCCTTTTGTCTGGCCCCTTGGTCGGGGCCGGGCGTCCGGCCGGATGTGAGGTCGGATATCAGGCCGCGCGCGAGGTGAGCACGTCGCCCACCTGTTTCTGGGCCGCGATCTCGTCGCCACCGGCCACGGCGGCCACTTCCCGGGTAAGTCGCTCGAGGGCGGCCTCGTAGAGCTGGCGCTCGGAGTAGCTCTGCTCGCGCTGGTCGTCGTTGCGGTGCAAATCGCGGACCACCTCTGCGATCGAGATCAGATCGCCGGAGTTGATCTTCTGTTCGTATTCCTGCGCCCGGCGCGACCACATCGCACGCTTCACCCGTGCCTTGCCGCGCAGCGTGTCCATCGCCTTGGAGACGATATCGGGGCTCGAAAGGCCGCGCATGCCCACTTCGGTTGCCTTGTTGGTCGGCACACGCAGGGTCATCTTGTCCTTCTCGAAGGAGATCACGAAAAGCTCCAGCGTAAGCCCGGCGACTTCCTGATCCTCGATCGAGACGACCTGGCCCACGCCATGGGCGGGGTAGACGACATAGTCGTTCGGACGGAAGTCGAGCTTTCTCGCTTTGCTCATGATCGTTGTGTTCCTTTCATTTACCGGGCCCGATGGCCGTTTGAGACGCAAACAAGCGTCGCAGGAAGATCTACGCCCCCCGCGGCGACTGTTCGTTCATGAATACGGCGTTACAGGTGTTGCCCTAACGGCGCGCGCCTAGGCATCCGGTTCCATACCATTTTGTGAATGTACCACAACTGGGGCGATTCTGAAAGTGTCGCCTCACCGCAGGCGGGTTCACGCCTTCCAGACCGCACTCCCCGAGCGTCGAACACGCCCCCGCGCGCTTGTTTCAGCCGCCGGGCTTCTCCGAGAAGTATTTCTCGAGCTTGCCCTCTTCGCCGTCGCGTTCCTCGGCTTCCGGCAGCTGGTCTTTCTTCGACACGATCACCGGCCAGAGTTCGGAGTACTTCCGGTTGAACTCGACCCAGGACGCTGCTTCCGGCTCGGTATCGGGGCGGATGGCATCGGCCGGGCATTCCGGCTCGCAGACCCCGCAATCGATGCACTCGTCAGGATGGATCACCAGCATGTTCTCGCCTTCGTAGAAGCAATCCACCGGACAGACTTCGACGCAGTCGGTGTATTTGCAGGCGATGCATTTGTCGTTCACGATGTAGGTCATGGGACACCTGGAATGCGGATTGGTTTCGCCTAGCTACCCGGCTTGGCGCGATCATTCAAGTTGGGAACGGTCAAATTCCCGGGCCTTGCGACGATCTTTCCCGCCTGGCCGGCCCTTCCCGTCATAGGCAGGATTCTTCGGGCTCACCGGAGTCTCGGGCGTCAAGTCCTCGTAGAGGCCCTGCGCTTCGGGTGCAGGTCCGCGACGGTCCGACAGGGCCAGGATTTTCACCACCCGAATACGCCGCGCCTGCGGAAACGTCAGCACGTCACCGGGCGCAATGCTGCGGGCGGGTTTCACAGCCTTGTCGCCATTGACCCTGAGATGCCCCGACGAGATGACCTTCGCCGCCAGTCCCCGGGTCTTGAAGAACCGGGCATGCCACAGCCATTTGTCGGCGCGCATGGCTTGCCCCGCGCCGGCGTCAGGCGAACCTTGGGCGGACCGGCCGTTCACCGGTCAGTCCTTGTCCTTGAACCCCATGAGCGCCTGCGCGAAGGGGTTGTCGGGGTCGATCGGCTTGTCCCTCTTCGGCGGGCGGCTTTCGTGATTCTTCGTCTTGCCGCCACCGCCGCCCTTGCCCTTCGGGCCCTTGGGGCCGCGAGGTCTGCTCCCACCATCGCCTTTCGGCTTGCCGCCGCCGGGCCCGCGCTGCTTGCCACGGCCGCTGTTGCCACCGCGGGGTTTGGCGAACCCGCCCCAGGTGAAGGTGAAGAAGATCTCCGGCTCGCCGCCGGGTTCATCGCGGGCAACCACCTCGCTCATCCCCGGGTCGCCCGGGTGCGGTTCGGTCTCGTCATCGTCATCGACATCGGGCTGTGCCTCGACCGAGGAGAAACCCGGGCCCTCGAGGTGGTCGATGTGCAGGTGCTGGGAATGCCCCGCGCCGTCCGCCTCGGGAATGGCGTCAACCTCACTGACCCCGGGATCGCCCGGGTGCGGCTCGGGCCGGCGGTCGGCCTTTGGCAGCGCCTCGACCTCTGAGACGCCGATCGAGCCCGCGTCGCGATCCGCGCCGCGCACCTTTTCACGCTCGCCGCGGTCGGACTTGTAGCCGAGCCCGGCCATCAGGTCGGCGAATTGAACCAGTGTCAGACCGGTGATCGACAGCATGTCGGGGTTGGCTTCGAACCCGGTACGGCTGTCCTGCGCGCGCAGCTGGTCGGCGAGCCGTTCCAGCATGTCGATCCGGATCGCCCGGTGCCCGGCGGGCCGGTAACCGGCGAGCGTATAGGTCTCGGGATCGGCGTGCTCGACCACCGGGATGGTCACGAGCCCCGGCGGCGGCGCCTCCGGGAACACGTCGAGCCTCTGGGCGAGACCCCAGAGCACCAACCTGAGCCGCGTGGGCGCGGGCTTAAGGAGCGCCGGCAAGAAAATGGTGAACTGGCCGAAGCGCACGCCGTGTTTGCGCAGGAGCCCGCGCGCATCCTGGTCGAGCACCTTGACGTCTTGTGCCACCCGATCGCGCGGGATGATGCCCATCGCTTCGACCAGCTGGAAGCCGAGGCCGCGGGCAAGCCCGGCCAGGCCGTCGTCCTTCTGCATCTCGACGAGCGGCTCGAACAGCGCCGCGACTTTGCGGTCGATGAAATGCTGCATCCGGCGGGTGACCTTTTCGGCCACCTCGGCGCCCGCCTCGTCATCGACGAACGCCTGAACCCGGGGCTTCAACGGGTCATCGCCCTTCACCAGCTTGCCGACGGCGTGTTCGCCCCACATCAGCCCGCCCTGCTCGGTGTAGTCGAGCTCGGTGTCGGGGGCGTTGTAGAACCGATCCGCCCGCAGGTGGAACTCGGGCGCCAGCGCTGCGACGGCGGCGGTACGCAGGGTCTTCGCCTCCTCCGGCGATGCCGCCTTGTCCTGCTGGAAACGGAAGCCTTCGAGACGGCCGACGAATTCGCCCTCGACCGTCACTTCACCCTTGTCGTTCACCTCGGCCACAAGGCCCTCCTTCTGCTTCAACCGGCGCAGCAACACGGATGTGCGCCGGTCAACAAATCTTTGCGTCAGAGCTGCGTGAAGCGCATCCGACAAGCGATCTTCTACCGCACGAGTCTCGCCCCGCCAATGGTGTTCATCCTGAAGCCAGCCATTTCGCTGTGCGACATACGTCCATGTACGGATGAAAGCGAGGCGTTTCGACAGCGCATCGATGTCGCCGCGGGTGTTGTCGATCCGCGCGACCCGGGCTGCGAACCAGTCCTCCCGGACCCGTCCATGTTCGTGCAGATCGGTGTACAGCGCCATGAGCAGGCTGGCGTGTTCGCCGTGGCTGATGCCGCGGAAATCGGGCACCCGGCAGACATCCCAGAGCAGTTTCACCGCCCGCCCCTCCGTGGCCCGAGCCCGAATTAGCTCGTCGTCTGCGAGCGCCTTCAGCGCGATCAGGTCGTCAGCCTCGCGCGCCCGCACGAGGATCGGGTCGTCCGTGCCCACCTCCAAGGAAGCGATCAGCCGGTCGAGACGGCTGAACTGGAGGTCGGAATTGCGCCACTGGAGTTTGCGGATCGGCGCGAAGCGATGCTCCTCGATGGCCCGCACCACCTCCTCGTCGATCGGTGCGGCCTCGCCCGTCACGCCAAAGGTCCCGTCGGTCCTGTAGCGTCCCGCGCGGCCCGCGATCTGCGCAAGCTCGTTCGGTGCGAGATAGCGCATCCGTCGTCCATCGAACTTGGAAAGCGCCGAGAAAGCAACGTGCTGTACGTCGAGGTTCAACCCCATACCGATGGCATCGGTGGCGACGAGGTGATCGACATCGCCTTCCTGGTACATCGCCACCTGGGC
>DQCI01000055.1:1929-7218 GCA_003545125.1 Paracoccaceae bacterium | reverse complement strand
CGGGCTGAGCGCGCCCATCACCACCGCGGCGCCGCCCTTCTGGCGACGCATCAATTCTGCAATCGCGTAGAGATTATCGACCGAGAACCCGACGATCGCACTGCGCGCAGGCATCCGGCTTATCTTTTTCGAGCCCGCGTAGGCGAGGTGCGAGAACCTCTCGCGGTGCATGAACTGCACTTTCGGCACCAGGGCGGCAATCGTGCTGCGCATGGTCTCGGCGCCGAGAAACAGGGTCTCATGGCTGCCGCGCTTGTGCAGGAGGCGGTCTGTGAACACATGGCCGCGCTCCGGGTCGGCGCAGAGCTGGATCTCGTCGATGGCGACGAATTCCGCGCCCAACCCCTCGGGCATCGCTTCGACGGTGCAAACCCAGAACCGCACCCGCTCGGGCACAATCCGCTCTTCGCCGGTGACAAGCGCCACCACGCCCGCGCCGCGCAGTTCGACGATCCGGTCATAGACCTCGCGCGCGAGCAGCCTAAGCGGCAACCCGATCACGCCGGTCCGGTAGGCCAGCATCCGCTCGATGGCGTAATGCGTCTTGCCCGTGTTGGTGGGTCCAAGGACCGCGGTGATCCGCGACATCGCTCCCCCTCGCGCGCCACCGGCACGCCCGCCTCATCTCGCCGGTTGTCCCCGGCCTAGCCTCTGGATTCGGGCCCCTGGAGTCGGGCCTCAGGATTCGGGCCTCAGGACACAGGCCTCAGATTTCCGTCCCCTGAAGCTCGGCTTCAAGGCGTTCCACCGCCTCTCTTAGATCGCTGCGGTGCGGATGTATAGCGCGTGCGGCACGGAAGGCTTCGAGTGCGCCCGGACGGTCACCAGTTTCCTCGAGGATCACCCCAAGCCCGGCGAGGGCGCCGAAATGGCGCGGCTCCAGAGACAGAACCCGCACGATGTCGGACAGCGAGGGCCCATAGAGCCCGGCCTCGAAATAGGCCGTGGCGCGCGCGTTGTAGCCTTCGGCGAAATCCGGCGCTGTTTCGACCAGCGCGGAAAAATGCTCGATCGCTTCGGCCGTGTCGCCCGCCGACATCGCCTCGCGTCCGCGTTGCAGGAGCAAATCGAGCGAGGCCGAACCCGTCTCCGACCATTCTTCCCAGATCGCGTCCTCGATCTGTTCCCAGCCCGGCTCGTCGAGCGCCGCGAGCGCATCGAACAAGGCGTCGAGCCGGGATCCCTCGCCGTGCGCCGGGGCGACGACGAGCAGAAATGCGAGGAGAGCGAGGAACGTGCGCATGTGCCGAGCCTAACGTCTGATGCCGCGCTTGCATATCACCTTCCCGT
This sequence comes from Paracoccaceae bacterium, assembly GCA_003545125.1. Classification (GTDB taxonomy): domain Bacteria; phylum Pseudomonadota; class Alphaproteobacteria; order Rhodobacterales; family Rhodobacteraceae; genus Sinisalibacter. The sequence continues at coordinate 5,928 of DQCI01000055.1, read as the reverse complement.
CAACGCTCCGGAGCGCTTTTTCCGCATGAACGACGGACCGAGTTTCAGACAGAAATCGCAGCCGCCGCGGCAAGAACCGCACCGCACCCGGTGTGACGTCGCGCCAATTGCGCCGCGCGCCGGGCTTTCGCGGAAATGGGGGATTCAGCTTCTCCGAGAAACGCACTACGGTTGTGCCGGAACCGGGCCGGGTACGGATGCCCGCAAACAAGGAGGAACCGAGGTGAGCAACCTGATCGAGAAGGCGGTGGCCGCACTCAACGACCGTCTGTCGGGCGAAGGCTTTGACGCCGTGGCCAAATTCGTGCTGGAAGGCGCCGGCAATATCATGATCGACGGTGACGGCGCACGGGCCGGCGACGACACAGCCGACGTGACCCTGACCGCCTCGGCGGATGTCTTCGAACAGATTCTCGCAGGCGATCTCAACCCGACCGCCGCCTTTATGTCCGGCAAACTCGCCATCGACGGCGACATGGGCGCAGCGATGCGGCTCGGCGGATTGCTCGCCTGACGCCATGGAGGGCGCACCGCTTTACGAGGACGTGGCCGACGCACCGGAGGGCGGAGAGGCCCGGTGGCTGACCACGTCCGATGGGGTGCGTATCCGGGCCGCATTCTGGCGGCCCGCCGCCCCCGCACCGACCACGGGCAGCGTCATTCTGTTCCCGGGGCGCACGGAATACGTCGAGAAATACGGACGCGCCGCCCGGCACTACACCCGGGCAGGCTACGCCGTGCTCGTCGCTGACTGGCGCGGCCAGGGGCTCTCGCCTCGTGCCCTGCCCGATCGCCGCCTCGGCCATGTCCTGACCTTTTCCGAATACCAGCGCGACGTCGCCGCCGTTGTCGATTTTGCCAAACGCTGCGGCTTGCCGGAGCCCTGGTACCTCGTTGGCCATTCGATGGGCGGCTGCATCGGTCTGCGCGCGCTCATCGAGGGCCTGCCGGTCCGCGCCGCCGCCTTCTCGGCGCCGATGTGGGGGGTCAAACTCGCGGCGTGGGAGGTCCCCATGGCCTGGAGCAGCGCCCTCTTCGCGCCGCTTGTCGGCCTCGGTGGCCGGTTGACGCCCCGCGCCGGCATCGAGCATCTTGTGTCGGACGGCACTTTCGACGGCAACGAGCTGACCACGGATCGCCAGATGTGGGGCTACATGAAGGCGCAGACCGACCGGTATCCCGACCTCATCCTCGGCGGCCCGACCTTGTCGTGGTTGCGCGCGGCGCTGCTTGAGACGACGTGGCTCGCCCGCAAACCCGCACCCGCGATGGCGGCCATGACCTTCCTCGGCACGCACGAGCGCTTGGTCTCGACCGGTGCGGTGCGCCGGCGCATGGGGCACTGGCCCGGGGCACGGCTCGAGATCGTGCCCGCCGCCGAACACGAGATCATGATGGAGCGCGCAGACGTCCGGCAGCGCTTCTTCGACGCCTCGACAGACCTCTTCGCCGCCCACGCCTGACCCACAGCGCCCCGCACTGGACAGCATGTCGCACGCTTGCGTATCTTGCCCCGGAGCAACCAGGCCAAACTTACGCCCCCCGGGAGGATTTCATGAAAACACGTGCCGCCGTCGCCTTCGCCGCCAAGCAAACGCTCGAGATTGTCGAGCTCGATCTCGAGGGCCCGAAGGAGGGCGAGGTGCTGGTCGAGATCATGGCCACCGGCATCTGCCACACCGACGCCTACACGCTCGACGGGTTCGACAGCGAGGGGATCTTCCCGTCGATCCTGGGCCACGAAGGCGCGGGCATCGTGCGCGAAGTGGGCGCGGGGGTGAAATCCCTGAAACCGGGCGACCATGTGATCCCGCTCTACACGCCCGAGTGCCGCGAATGCAAAAGCTGCACCTCCGGCAAGACCAACCTCTGCACCTCGATCCGGGCGACCCAAGGCAAGGGCGTAATGCCCGACGGCACTTCGCGGTTCTCCTACAAGGGCGAGACGATCTATCACTACATGGGCTGCTCGACGTTTTCGAATTTCACCGTCCTGCCCGAGATCGCGCTGGCGAAGATCCGTGAAGACGCCCCCTTCGACAAGGCCTGCTACATCGGTTGCGGCGTCACCACCGGGGTCGGCGCGGTGACCAACACCGCGCGCGTCGAGCCCGGCGCCAACGTCATCGTCTTCGGCCTCGGCGGCATTGGCCTCAATGTGATCCAGGGCGCGCGCATGGTCGGCGCGGACAAGATCATCGGCGTCGATATCAACGACGACAAGAAGAGCTGGGGCGAACGCTTCGGCATGACCGATTTCGTGAACCCGCGCGACGTCGAGGGCGATCTGGTTGCCCATCTCGTCGCGCTCACCGACGGCGGCGCCGACTACACCTTCGACTGCACCGGCAATACGGATGTGATGCGCACCGCCCTTGAGGCCTGCCACCGCGGCTGGGGGGTCTCCACCATCATCGGCGTCGCGGAATCCGGCAAGGAGATCGCCACCCGCCCCTTCCAGCTGGTCACCGGGCGGGTCTGGAAAGGCACGGCGTTCGGCGGCGCCAAGGGCCGCACGGACGTGCCGAAGATCGTCGACTGGTACATGAACGGCAAGATCGAGATCGACCCGATGATCACCCACGTGCTGTCGCTCGACGAGATCAACAAGGGGTTCGACCTCATGCATGCCGGCGAGTCGATCCGTTCGGTCGTGGTTTTCTGATGCCGCTGACAACCCGCGCGACATCGCGCGCCCACGGCGGGGTGCAGGGCGTCCATTCCCATGCCTCCACGACCACCGGCACCGACATGGAGTTTTCGGTCTTCGTGCCGGACCACGCACCCGGCGCCAAGCTCCCGGTGGTGTGGTATCTTTCCGGCCTCACCTGCACGCAAGCCAACGTCACCGAAAAAGGCGAGTTCCGCGCGGCCTGCGCCGAGCACGGCCTCATCCTGGTCGCGCCCGACACCAGCCCCCGGGGCGACGGCGTGCCGGACGATCCGCAAGGCGCTTACGATTTCGGCCTCGGCGCGGGGTTCTACCTCGACGCCACCCAAGCCCCGTTCGACCGGCACTACCGGATGAAAACCTACATCGAAGACGAGTTGCCGGGCCTCGTCGGCGAACACTTCCCAGCAGACTTGTCCCGCCAGTCGATCATGGGCCACTCGATGGGCGGTCACGGCGCGCTGACGATCTCACTCAGAAACCCCGGCCGCTTCCGCGCCACCTCCGCTTTCGCCCCGATTGTCGCACCCTCCGAGGTGCCTTGGGGCCAGAAGGCTCTCTCAGGCTACCTCGGCGACGACCGGGAAGCCTGGGCCCAGTACGACACCTGCCAACTCATCGAGGCCGGCGCCCGGCTGCCCGAGATCCTGGTCGACCAGGGCCTGTCCGATGGGTTCCTCGAAGACCAACTCCGCCCCGGGCTTCTGGAAGACGCCTGCGCAAAGGCCGGTATCGACCTCACTCTGAGGATGCAGGACGGTTACGACCACTCCTACTTCTTCATCTCGAGCTTCATGGCCGAGCATCTCGCCTGGCACGCCGCGCGGCTCAACGCCTGACCCTCCGCGCCCTGGGCGAAGGGTGGGCGNNGTGGGCGAGGAGTGGGCGAACTCGGACAGGGGGTCAAGGCACTGATTTATATGACGTTAGCGCTAACTCGACTCTCGCGGGCGAAGCGCACGGGTATGCGCGTCACCACAGGGACACCCCCCCAAACCGGCCACCCGCGGCGGTCTGTCTTTTTCTCGGCCCAAGACCTCCCGGGCGTTTGGGGGTGGCCTTCCCAACCCAACAGACCAACGCGGCGCAGCCGCTCAGTTTGACGCCGCCCGCGCCTCTTCGATCGCCGGCTCGATGATGCTGTCGAGCACCCCCGCCGTGATCGGCCCGGCGAAGCGTTTTACGACCTTGCCCGTGCCGTCGATCACGAAGGTTTCGGGCACGCCGTAGAGCCCCCAGTCAAGCCCGGTGCGCCCCGTGGGGTCGGCGGCGAGACGCTGGTAGGGATCGCCGAGCTCGCTCAGGAACCGCTGCGCTTTGGCGGGATC
>DQCI01000055.1:0-1856 GCA_003545125.1 Paracoccaceae bacterium | reverse complement strand
GCAAAGGCCGACGCGTCCCGGAACTGCGAGAGTGTCAACGCCGGCACCGGCCCGCCTTCGCGCGTCGACGGCAGTGCCCGCGGATCGTCGCGCCCCATGCCGATGTAGAACAAGGCGGCGAGCCCGGCAAACAGCAGCGGCGGGATCAGCATCATCGGCTTGATCTTCATTTTGTACCCTCCCCGGCTTTGCGCCGTGCCTCGATCTCGTCGTGTTTGCGCTTGGCGCTACGCGCCTGCACCCAGGTCAGCACGACCAGGAAGCCGAGCAGCCCAAGAGTGATCCCCCAGGAGCCGAGAATGGCCCCCGAATACTTGCCGAGCTCAAGCATCGGCCATCCTTTCGCGAAGTTCGAGCGCATGCACCCGCCGCAGCCGGATCTCGGCGCGGGTGCGGATGAAGATCATGGTGACGAAGAACAGCATGAAGCCGCCCATCGCGACCACCAGCGGCAGCCAGTAGACGTCGGCCACGTTTTCTTCCGCGTCGAGGCTCAGCGACGCGCCCTGGTGCAATCCCTGGTTCCAGAAGTTCACCGCGTAGCGCGACAGGATCGCGAAGACCGAGCCGACGACGGCCAGCACGGCCGTGAGGTCGGCCGCCGTGTCCGGGTTTTCGATCGCCGCCCAGAGCGCCATGTAGCCGAGATAGAACAGAAACAGGATCAGAAATGAGGTCAGCCGCGGATCCCAGGCCCACCAGGTGCCCCACATCGGCTGGCCCCAGAGCGCGCCGGTCACCAGCGCGATCAGGGTGAAGACGGTGCCCACGGGCGCGGCCGCCTTGGCCGCCAGCGCCGAGACATGGTGGCGGCGGATCAGCCAGATCACCGAGGCCACCACCATCATGAACCACGCCGATATCGCCATGAAAGCGGAGGGCACATGGACATAGATGATCTTGACGGAGGAGCCGAAGTTTACCGCCTCGGGGGTGAAGAAGAAGCCCCAGACCAGACCAGCCCCCATCACCAATACCGTGGCGCCAATGAGCCAGGGCAATACCAGGCCGGAGAACCACATGAATTTCACGGGGTTCGCCCATTCCCAGATCCAGTTGATTTTGTCCCGGGCCTGTCTGGTGCGTTGGTTCGGTGCTGACATGAAGCTGTCCTATGATCTGGTCGGGGCGCCGACAAGAGGCGGCGGGTTCACAAATTCGCGGTTCACGTTACCTGAGGTTGATCCGAAGCGCAGCCGCGGCGGCAAAGGGCAAGAGCGCGATCGAGGCGAGGGTGATGCCGGCGAGCATCATCAGGGGCCCGGTGTTGTCGAACCCGTCGATCGCGCGGGTCGCGGCCTCGGCGCCGAAAATGAGCGTCGGCACGTAGAGCGGCAGCACCAGGAGCGAGAGCAGCAGTCCGCCGCGCTTCAGGCCCACAGTCAAAGCAGCCCCGAAGGCGCCGATCATGCTGAGGGCAGGCGTGCCGAGCAGAAGCGTGATGAACATCCACAAATGCCCCGGCGCGGGCAGGTGCAGGAGCACGCCCAGAACCGGCGCTGCGAGCACCAGCGGCAGGCCCGTCGTGACCCAATGCGCCAGCGCCTTGACCGCCACGGTGCCTTCCATCGGCAGGGGGGCTGTGGCGAGCAGATCGAGGCTGCCATCCTCGAAATCGAGCTGAAAGATCCGGTCGAGCGAGAGCAGGCAGGCGAGCAGCGCGCCCACCCAGAGGATCCCGGGCGCGATCCGCGCGAGAATGTCGCTCTCGGGGCCGACGCCGAAGGGCACCAGCGTCACCACGATCAGGAAGAAGGCGAGCCCGAGGCCGAAGCCCCCGCCCGCCCTGATGGCGAGGCGCAGATCGCGTAGGGCGAGCGCGATCATAGCGGCGCCCCGTCGAGGGCCCCGTCGAG
>DQCI01000053.1:4157-5312 GCA_003545125.1 Paracoccaceae bacterium | reverse complement strand
ATGATGCTGGTGTTCGAGCATTTCGAACTGGTCGAAGACCTCGCAGACCGTTGAGCCCGTAGGGTGGGTGCCAACCCACCTTGCCGTGATCGGTGGCTTGGCACTCACCCGACAGTGGCGCCACATAGGGCGCGAAGACCCATAGCCAACCCGCGCCCACAAAGCGGGCCCCAAACCCCTTCCCCGAATCTCCTGCGGACCCAATACTGGTGCGACACACACAGGAGATCCCCATGCGCGCCGTCCTTCCCATCCTCGCCCTCGCCCTCACGACAGCCGCCCCCGCCCTGGCCGACGAGGTCTGGTCCACCCCGTTCGGCGATGCGATCTATGAGGCCGACATCGGCGACACCACGATCATCACCGTGCCACAGACCGACGGGGTGATGCGCGTCTACCTCCCCGGGCTGGCGGGCAATTACGACAGCCGCGGCACCCATACCGGCTACTGGATCGGCAATGGCGAGGGCTACTGCCCGGCCGGGCTCACCGGCATCGACGGGACCGGATCGCGGCAATGGGGCGAGGTCATCCTCGCGTTCGACTATGCGGCCTACCCGACCGGCTGGACGCTGGTGGTCGGCGATTGCTTCGCGCCGCCGTACTGGACCATCCGCGGCGAGGCGCGCACCGGCGGGTAACGGGGGGCCGGGCAGGGGCGAGGACCGGCTTTCCCCTGCTGCGGCAATCGGCTAAGCACGGCGCGACCAGACATATCCAAGGCGCGGCCCCCATGAAATTCACACTCTCCTGGCTGAAAGACCATCTCGACACCACGGCCTCCGTGGACGAGATCGCCGAGGCGCTCACCGATCTCGGGCTCGAGGTCGAGGAAATTCAAAACCCGCTCACCGCGCTCGAAGGGTTCACCCTCGGCAAGGTCAAACACGCCGAGAAGCACCCCGATGCCGACCGGCTGCGCGTCTGCATCGTCGAAACCGACGAGGGCGACAAGCAGATCGTCTGCGGCGCGCCCAATGCGCGGGAGGGCATCACGGTCGTCGTCGCCAAGCCCGGCGATTACGTGCCCGGGATCGACGTCACACTGTCCGTCGGCAAGATCCGCGGCGTCGAGAGCCACGGGATGATGGCCTCGGAGCGCGAGCTGGAACTCAGCGACGAGCATGACGGCATCATCGAGCTGCCCTCGGGCGA
>DQCI01000053.1:3803-4033 GCA_003545125.1 Paracoccaceae bacterium | reverse complement strand
ACCTTCCCCTGTCCGATCGACGTGACCATCGACGAAGACACCCGGACGGACGGCTGCGAAGTCTTCATGGGCCGGCTCATCAAGGGTGTGAAGAATGGCCCCTCCCCGCAATGGCTGCAACAACGCCTGCGCGCCATCGGGCTGCGGCCGATCTCGGCGCTGGTCGATATCACCAACTTCTTCACCTACGACATGAACCGTCCCCTCCATGTGTTCGACGCCGACACGGT
>DQCI01000053.1:0-3728 GCA_003545125.1 Paracoccaceae bacterium | reverse complement strand
GTGGTGATCTCGGACGATGAGGAGATCGAATCGATCGCCGGCATCATGGGCGGGCTCAGGACCGGCTGCACCGGAGAGACCAGCAATGTCTTCCTCGAGGCCGCCGTCTGGGACGCGATCCAGATCGCCAAGACCGGCCGCGCGCTCAAGATCAACTCCGATGCGCGCTACCGCAACGAACGCGGCATCGACCCGGCCTTCAATGCCCCCGCCATTGAGCTGGCCACGCAGATGATCCTCGATCTCTGCGGCGGCGTGCCGTCCGACGTGGTGACGGCGGGCGAGGTGCCGAACACCGATCGGGCCTACAAGCTCGACACCGACCGGGTACAATCGCTCGTTGGCATGGTGATCCCCGCCGAGGAACAGCGCCGCACGCTGGAAGCACTGGGCTTCAGGCTGGAAGGTGACATGGCGCATGTGCCCTCCTGGCGGCCGGACGTGATGGGCGAGGCCGATCTGGTCGAGGAAGTCGCGCGCGTCGCCTCCCTCACCAAGCTCGAAGGCAAGCCTTTGGCGCGCGCCGCGGTGGGCGTGCCGAACCCGGTGCTGACCCCAATCCAGAAGCGCGAGAATATGGCGCGGCGCACGATGGCGGCGCTCGGTTACAACGAATGCGTCACCTATTCTTTCATCGACCAGGCATCGGCGGCGCTGTTTTCCGGCGGGGATGACGCGACCATGCTGGAAAACCCGATCTCGTCGGAGATGAGCCACATGCGGCCCGACCTGCTGCCGGGCCTCCTGCAAGCCGCCGCCCGCAACCAGGCGCGTGGCTTTCAGGATCTCGCCCTGTTCGAAGTCGGCCCGGCCTTTGACGGCGGCGAACCCGAAGAAAGCCACCTTCAGGTGGCGGGGCTGCTGGTGGGCGGCGCGGCGCCGCGTGACCCTTGGGGCTCGCGCCGTCCCGTGGACCTCTACGACGCCAAGGCCGATGCCGAGGCTGTGCTCGCCGCCATCGGCGCGCCGGCCAAGCAGATGATCCTGCGCGACGCCCCCGCCTGGTGGCATCCGGGGCGCTCGGGTCGGGTCGGGCTGGGGCCGAAGAACATCCTCGCCACCTTTGGCGAGCTGCACCCCAAGGTGCTTGACCGGATGGGTGTCAAAGGTCCGGCGGTCGCCTTCACCCTCTGGCCGGAACGTGTGCCCTTTCCGAAAGGCACCAAGGCCACCCGGGCGGCGCTCGCGGCCAGCGATCTGCAACCGGTCGAACGCGATTTCGCCTTCGTGGTCGACGCGCGCGTCGAGGCGCTTACGCTCGTCAACGCTGCTGCGGGCGCCGACAAGGCGCTGATCGCGAGCGTGCGTGTGTTCGACGAGTTTCACGGGGAAAAGGCCGAGGCGCAGATGGGGGCGGGCAAGAAATCCCTCGCCATCAGCGTACGGCTGCAACCCACCGAGAAAACGTTGACCGACACCGATATCGAGGCGGTGGCCGCAAAGATCGTCGCCAAGGTGTCAAAGGCGACCGGCGGGGTGCTCCGGAGCTGATCCGGACGCTCTTGCGACGGCGGGCGAGGGGTGGGCGAACTCGGACAGGGGGTCAAGTTCCTGATTTCGCTATAGATAGCGCTAACTGCGCTCTCCGGGCGAAGCGCCTTCGAAGGCGCTTCAACGCGATTTCGAAATCGCGTTGAAAAGCCATTCGAATGGCTTTCTAAGGCTGGTATCGACTCACTTGCGGTGGCACACTTGGCCCATGTTCCGCGACCGAACCGACGCAGGTGAACGCCTGGCAGACGCGCTCGCGACCCGCGATCTGCCAGACCCGGTGGTGTTGGCGCTGCCGCGCGGCGGCGTGCCGGTGGCCCTGCCGGTGGCAAAACGGCTTGGCGCGCCGCTCGACCTTCTTCTGGTGCGCAAGATCGGGATGCCGGGCAACCGTGAGCTGGCGGCGGGCGCGGTGGTCGAGGGCGGCGCACCGGTGTTCAACCCGGAGGTTCTGAGGTTCAGCGCGATGACCGCGCGTGACTTCGACGCGGATGTCGCCGAGAAGCGCGCCGAGATCGCCGCGCGCCGCGCCGCCTGGCTCGCGGGTCGCGATCCGGTGGACCTCACGGGCAAAACTGCGATCGTGGTGGATGACGGCATCGCCACCGGCGCGACGGTGAAAGCGGCGCTCCAGGGGCTGGCAACGCGTGGGGCGCAACGTGTGGTCCTCGCTATCCCGGTGGCGCCTGCCGACAGCCTCGCCGAGGTCGCGCCGCTCTGCGACGAGGTGATCTGCCTTGAAACGCCCGCGCCGTTCTACGCCGTCGGTGCGCATTACCGGGTGTTTGACCAGGTGGCAGACGATGCGGTGGCAGAAATGCTCACGCGCTGAGATTTGTTGCCGATGGGGAAGAAATGGCGGGATTTCCCACGGTGTTGTTCATCAGAAGTGATATATTCCTGCCCACCGCCAGACACATTGGCGTCGGTCAGTGTAAAGGAACAGGACAGACCATGCTTAAAGAATTCAAGGATTTCGTCGCCAAGGGCAATGTCATGGACATGGCCGTGGGTATCATCATCGGCGCTGCCTTTACGGCCATCGTGACTTCGTTGGTTGCCGATCTCATCAACCCGATCATCGGTCTGGTCATCGGTGGGATCGATTTCTCCAACATGTACGCTGTGCTCTCGGGTGACGTGGCCGCGGGCGCGAGCCTCGAAACCGCGCGCGAGACCGGTGCCTCGATCTTCGCCTATGGCTCGTTCATCATGGCCATCATCAACTTCCTGATCATCGCGTTCGTGGTGTTCATGCTGGTGCGCTACGTCAACAGGGTGAAGGATGCGGCGACGGAGCAGGAAGAAGTGGTCGAGCAAGCCGCGGGCCCGAGCGAGCTCGATCTCCTCACCGAGATCCGCGACTCGCTGGCGAAATAAGCCGGTCCACAGAAAAGAATTCGAGGGGGTGCCGGATCGGCGCCCCCTTTTTTGTCTGGCCAAAACCGTTTCGGAGTGACCCAATTCGAGAAAGGATTTTTCTCCAGATTCAATACCTTGAGCAGAATCCTGGGATCAGACTTGTTCAGTCTGATCCGTTTTTGCTCTGCCCCTTCCAATCGGTGTTCATCCAACATCGAACGCAAACATCGAACGCGAAGGAATACACAATGAACCGCAGAAGCTTCCTCATCTCCGCCGCCGCTTTCGGCGCTTCCGTCGCGGCCGCCGGTACCGCCCAGGCCGGGGGCGCCACCCGCATCGTCGATGCGCCTTGGGGGCTCAACATGCGCGCCGGCCCTGGCACCGAGTATCACGTCATCAAGTCGTTGCCCCACGGCAGCCATGTGACCAAGATCAAGAAGCATGGCGGTTGGGTCAAAGTGCACCTCGCCAGCGGCCACGCCGGTTGGGTTTCGGGCCAGTACCTCAAGAAGCCGCATGGCGGCGGCGGTGGCTACGCGGTCTGGGCCGTGGTCCAGTCCTATGACGGCTGCCTCAACCTGCGCACCGGGCCGGGCTCGGGCTACCAGATCATCAAGGTGATGAACAACGGCGAGAAGGTCGAGATCCTCGCCTCCTCCGGCAAGTGGCGCAAGGTTCGTCACAAGCGTTCGGGCAAGGTCGGCTGGGCGCATGGTGCCTACCTCGTGAGCTGATCGTCGAAGGGACGGGCGAGCTGAACCTGCTCACCGAAGAGCGCACGACGCCACAGGTCAGAGCCGCCCGGCCCGACGGTAACCGCAAGAGGAGGCGCCAGCACGGTGCCTCCTTTTTGCCCGGCCCCGTTTTGCCCG
>DQCI01000104.1:10776-17733 GCA_003545125.1 Paracoccaceae bacterium | reverse complement strand
CTCCTTTTTGCGGGACGCCCGGGCAGCCATACCGCCCGGGCGGGTCGGGTCACTCGCCGTGGGCGATACCGGCTTCGTCAAAATACGCCTGCGCGCCTGCGTGGTAGGACACCACCGAGGCCGGTGCCATGATCTCGGGATTGAACCCGTTGAACATGCCGAAGCTCTCGCCGAGCGCCGGCTTGTTCTCTGCCAGGGCTTTCGTGAGGTCGTAGACCAACGCGTCCGACACGTCACCGTTGGTGATCAGCACCCAGGGGATCGAAATCAGGTTGGCGCCGTAGCTCTGCAACCCGTTGAGCTTCTCGTTCTGGTCGCGTGCGGTGACGCTGGCGGAGGGCATGAAGGTCCTAAGTCCCGCCACGCCCGCGTCGCTGCCATCGAGCGAGATGTAGCACAGGCCCCCCCGGTCCTTGAGCTTGACCGCCGCCTGCTGACCGGCACCGGCATTGAGCGAGACCAGCGCAACGTCGACCAGCCCGTCGCCGAGCGCCTGCATCCCGGCCACGAAGCTCGCCACCGGCACCTGCCGGAAGTCGTCATAGCTCATGCCGCCGTTGGCGAGCGCGCCCATGATGTAGAACGGGATGATGGTCGAGGAGGTGTACTCGGACGCGATCCGGAGATCGCCGGCCTGCGCCTTGAGCTCGGCCACCGAGGTGAGCCCGAGATCGCAGGGCGCCATGATGCCGGTGGTGAGGTTGAACATCGTGCCGACGAGCTGGATGTTCGGGTGCGCCCGGTCGTAGTTGCCGGTGCCTTCGAGGGCGTAGCCGGCCTCGACGCCGGAGGAAAAGCCGAAGTCGATCTCGCCGGAATGCACCAGCGGCAGATATCCCACCAGCGGCTGGGTGCGGGCGGTGATGCCCGCCTCGTTGGCCACCTTGGCGACGGCCTGGCCGGTGTTATAGGCAAGCGAGCCCTGCGCGCCCGAGGCCACGGTGACCACCTGGGCGGCAGCGGCGGTGGCAAGGCTCGCGGCGAGCGCGGCGCCGGCAAAGCTGTGGATCAGTCTGGTCATGGGTCTGGTCTCCCTGTTTTGGTTTCTGTGGTTGCGGATTTGCGCAAGGTCAGGCTCAGCCCGACAGCGGCGAGCGCGGCGAGGATGTTGAGGATACGGGCATCGCCCAGGAACCCGAGCGGCAGGGCGAGGCTGCCGCTGACGACGAAGGCCAGCCGCAGGGCGGGACCAAGGCGGCGGCCCCAGAAGCCGACGATCCCGGCGGTGATCGCCATCACGCCCACGCCCGAGAGTCCGAGCGCCAGCGCAATGGCGGGCCAGTCGCCCTGCATCAGCAGCTCCGGCGTCGCGACGAACAGGAACGGTATGATGAAGGCGGCCCAGCCGACCCGCATCGCGGCGATCCCGGTCCTGAGCGGGTCGTCTTCGGTGATCGTCGCCGCGGCGAAGGCGGCGAGCGCCACCGGCGGGGTGATCATCGACATCATCCCGAAGTAGAGGATGAACAGGTTGGCGGCGAGCGGCGAGATGCCCGCCTGCACCAGCGAGGGGGCCACAAGGGCCGCGAGCAGCACGTAGACGCCCGAGGTCGGCATTCCCATGCCGAGCACGATGCAGATCAGGGCCGAGACGATCAGCAAGGCCACGGGATTGGCGCCCACCGTGTCGACGAGCACGAGGGTGAGCGCAAAGCCGAGCCCGGTGATGTTGAGCACGCCGATCACGAAGCCCGCCGCGGCAACGACCAGGATCAGGTTGACCATGCTCTCGCCAGTATCGACAAACACCCGACCCAGCGTGGCGAGGCTGAGGCGCTTGCCGCGGTAGCCGCGCAGAAGGCTGACGACAACGATGGCCGCAGACGCGAGCAGCGCGGCCTGTTCGGGGTCGAGCCGCCACCAGAACAGCCCGCCAAGCAGCAGACCGAAGGGTACCGCGAAATGCCAGCCTTCGCGCAAGACCGCGCTGGCCGGCAGGATGTCGGTCTCGGCAGAGGTCACCACGTCCCGTCCGGCGATGAGGTCCACCTGTGTGAACACCGAGAGGTAGTAGAGTGCCGCCGGCAGCAGCGCTGCGCCGGCGACGGTGAAATAGGAGATGTCGAGGAACTCCGCCATCAGGAAGGCGGCCGCACCCATGATCGGCGGCGTGAGCTGACCGCCGGTCGAGGCCACCGCCTCGATCGCACCCGCGTCGCGCTTGGTATACCCGCCGCGCTGCATCAGCGGGATGGTGACGACCCCGGTGGTCACCACATTCGACACCGCGCTGCCCGAGATCGAGCCGAACAGCGCCGAGCCGACCACCGAGATCTTGGCGGCCCCCCCGCGCGACCGGCCGGTGAGCGCCATCGCGAGATCGGTGAAGAAATTGCCACCGCCGGCGGCGAACAGGAGCTGGCCGAAGAAGACGAAGAGCAAAACGATGATCGTGCCCACGGCAAGCGGCGTCGAGAAAACCGCGTTCGGGTCGAAGCCCACGTATTGCACCAGCCGTTCCGGGGTGAGCGCCTTGCCGATCAGACGGCCCGGCACCTTGTCGGCGAACAGCGCGTAGACAAGGAAAAGCGAGACGATGATGAACAGCATCCAGCCCGCGCGCCGCCGGATGCCTTCCATCACCGCCAGCACCACCACCGTGCCAATCACCGTGATCTGCCAGGGGCGGTAGGATTGTTCCTTGAGCAGCCAGGCGAAATCCCAGGCCGCATACATCAGCGTGGCGAAGGCGACGAGGGCGATAAACCCGTCGAGAAAGCCGATCCCGGGCTTGTCGCCACCCCGCCACCCGAAGCGGACGAAGGTGAGCGTGAGCGCCAGGCCGAGCTGGAAGGCCATGTATTGCTGCGTCATGACAGCGAAGCCCAGCCGGATCGGTGCGTCGAGATTCCACAGGATGCAGGCAACCACCATCGTCGTGGCGAGCATCGCCACGAGCGCGTCGCGCCGGGGCGTGGTGCGGTCTGCCTGCGGGTCCGGTTCCATGCGTTTCGTTGTGTCCTTTCTGTCGTCGGCCGGTCGTCGCGTCCCGCGCCATGACGGCTCGGGGTCACGCCGGCAATTCGCTAATTGTACATCGAGTTTGGAATTATCAGTGCAATCTGCGGGAAGGCGACGATCAGGGCGAGGCACACGACCATCGCGACGAGAAACGGCAACATGCCCCGGAACACGGTGCTGAGCGCCACGCCCTCGGCCACGTTGCGCACGACGAAGACGTTCAAGCCCACCGGCGGGGTGATCATGCCCATCTCGATCACGATCACCGCGACCACGCCGAACCAGATCGGGTCGAACCCGAGCGCGGTGACGACCGGGAAGTAGATCGGCACGGTAATGACCAGCATCGCCAGCCCGTCGAGGAACATGCCGAGCACGACGTAGCTGAGCAGGATCACCAGCAAGGTGCCGTAGGGGCCAAGACCCAGGGCCGCGAGGCCTGCGCCCAGGCCGTCGGGCACGCCGGTGAGCGCGAGGAAGGGGTTCAGCACGTTGGCGCCGATCACGATCATGTAGAGCATCGCCGAGGTGCGCACCGTTTCCATCACCGCCCGGCGCAGCCCGGCAAGATCCAGCACGCGGCCGGCCAGCGCGAAGACGAGGATCAGCCCGGCGCCGATGCCGGAGGCTTCCACCGGCGTGAAGACACCGAGATAGATGCCGCCGATCGACAGCACGATGACCGCGAGCAGCGGCAGGGCGCGCGCGAGCAAGCGGAAGCGCTCGGCAACGGGCACGTACTCGCCGCGCGGCCCCGCGTCCGGATAGCGCAGGGTCACCAGCCAGATCGCCGCGGCGAACAGCGACAGCATCAGAATGCCCGGCAGGATCCCGGCCATGAACAGCCGGCCGATCGATTCCTCGGTCAGGATCGCGTAGATCACGAAGCCGGTGGAGGGCGGGATCAGGAAACCCAGCGTGCCGCCCGCCGCGATCGCGCCGGTCGAAAGCGCGGGACCGTAGCCGAGACGTTTCATCTCCGGCAGCGCCACCCGGCCGATGGTCACGGCGGTGGCGACGGAGGAGCCGGAGACCGCCGAGAAGGCGGCGCAGCCGATCACCGAGGCGGTGGCGAGGCCGCCGCGCATCCGCCCGACCCAGGCGTGCGCGGCGTCGTAGAGCCCGCGCGAGAAGCCGGCTTCCGAGGCGATATTGCCGAGCAGGACGAACATCGGCACCACCACCAGCGAATAGTTCGCCACCGACGAATAGGTCTCGGTCAACAGCACCGCCCCCGCGCGCCGCAGCCCGTCGAGCATCCAGATGCCGAAGAAGCCGGTCATCAGCATCGCGAAGGCCACCGGCGTGCGCAGGATCATCAGCGAGAACAATCCGACGAAGCCGAGCAAGCCGAAAGCGAGGTCAGTCATCCACGGCTTTCCCGCTGAAAAGAATGCCAAGCAACTGCAAGGCCAGAACCACGAGCGTGAGGGCGACGGCGACGGCGACGAAGCCATAGACCGGCCAGATCGGCAGGCCGAGCATGTTGGTCTCGTCGCCGAATTCGATCGCGTCGAGGGCTTTGTCCCAGGCCCGGCCGACAAGCACCCAGAGCGTGACGATCGAGAGCGCCCGGGTCAGGAGATCGCCCGCGAAACGGCCCTTGGGGCCAAGCGGCCGGTCGAAGATGTCGGCGCGCACATGACCGCGGACATGAGTGGTGTAGGGCAGCGCCAGCATCGCCAGGGCGACGGCGGCGAGCTGCACGATCTCGTTGATCCCGAGGATCGGCTGGCCGACGACGTAGCGCATGATTACGCCGAAGGCGATCAGCCCGACCATGAAGACCAGGATCACCCCCGCGAGCGCCGCGAGGACGCGCGTCGCCTGGCCGAACAAGGTCGACCAGGCCCCAATCGACAAGGCGCGGGTGCCGTTCATTCGGCCAGCAGGGCCTCCACGAAGGCGCGCGCGGGCATCCCCCCGGCTTCGGCGTCGGTCAGGATCTGCTCCACGGCCGCGGCCGACGCGGCGTTGAACTTCGCGGCTTCATCGTCGGACAGGGTGATCACTTGCTTGCCCTCGGTGGCCGCAAACGCCTCGAGCGCCCCGACGGCCACGCCGTTCCAGGCGTCATGGCCGTTGACCGAGGCGGCCTTGCCCGCCTCGAGGATCGCCGCCTGAGCAGTGTCGTCGAGGCCGTCGAATACGTCACGGTTCATGACGATGAAGAAATCCGAGATCGTGCTGTCCATGCCGGTGGTGATGTAGTTGGTCACCTCGGCCAGCTTGAACGCGCCGAGCGTGGTGGCGTCGATCATCGCGCCGTCGAGCACGCCGGTCTGCATCGCGTTGTAGATCCCGGGCGCGGGCATCGACACCGGGTTGGCGCCCCAGGCCTGCACCACGATACCGGCGTTGCGCGAGGGCACGCGGATGTTGAGCCCGGCGAGGTCTTCGAGTGTGTTGACCGGCTTTTCTGCCATGAACAAAAGGTTCGGCGCGTTGTTCCACAGCGCCACCAGCACCACGCGGCGGTATTCGTCGGACAACATGTCGATGTTGGCGAGAATCCGGTCGGTGCCGGTCTCGGCGTCGATCGAGCCCGGTAGCTCGGTGAGCAGCGTTAAGGGGAAGTTCGACGCGGTGTAGCCGGGCAGGCTGAAGGCGAGGTCCGCCACCCCGTCGACGACGCGGTTGTATTGCTCCGCCGGGCCCGGCCCAAGCTCTCCACCCATGAAGATTTCGACCGTCATATTGCCGCCGGTCGCTTCCGAGATCGCCTGCGTGAACGGGGCGTAGACCTTATCGACCACGAAATGGGTCGGCGGCTGGAAGTCGGCCAGTTTAAGCTCGGCAGCACCCGCGGTTTGCGCCGCGATACCGAGCGCGAGAGTTGCGCCCGCGATCTTGGTCAGAACACCCATTTCTCAGATCCTCCTTGGGTTGGAAGTCCAATCAGACTCGGCCTCAAAGGTCGTCCATTTCGGTCGCCTTGTCACCGCCCGCAACCGAATAATCGTCAGTATTTTCTCGGGCTGCCGTAGAGCGCGTCGGAAACCGGATCCCGGGCCGGGTTGTGGATTTGATCGTCTTCATGGCAGTTCCGCTGGTCGCGGTGGGTGCGGCCCCAACCTCCCCTTGGCGCGCAATGGACCGCGCCCAGTGTCGATCCGAAACGAAAAATCCGTACTGCCTGTGGCCTTGTCCGAAGCCAGTTCCAAAAACGAACGCTCATAGACTGACGGTTCTGTTCGGCACGTCTTTCGGGCATCTGTCGCGTGCTGAAAACAGGGACCGGAGAGCCAAACAGCAGTCACGAAACGGGGGTGCGCAAAAAAGGATGGACCGGCGGCCTGCCGGTCTTGTCGCGGCCCAACAAACCGCCTCCCGGGTCGGCAAAGACTGTCCCCGCAAGGCAAGCTGCGCCCCGTGTACGTTGTGGTCGACACAAGACTCTTCGGAAAATTGTCTTCTTTTTTCTGGGGTGCGGCAGGGGGCCGTAGGTAAATCGGCGGCGACTTGAAAACTATTTGTTAGGTGTTGATCGGCAACTGTTTCCCCGAGCGGTTCAATCGGAGGAGCGACACCATGCAGGCGAATAACGCGGAGACAGTTTCGATCTGTATTGATCATTTATGCGCGGTCCGGTGCCTGTTTACCGAGCGATTTTACCAGCGCCTGCTCGAGGAGCTTCCCGAGACCGAGGCAATGTTCATCCATGATCCGAAACGCCAGGAGATGATGCTCTTTGCCGCGATGTCGATGATGTTGAAAGGCCTCGAGACCGGGCGTGATCTGCGTGCGGAGATGTTCGAGTTCGGCCGAATTCACCGGCGTGTCGGGGTTCGTGAAGAGATGTTCCCGGTCTTCGGCGCGGTATTTCTCGAAATGCTGATCGAATTCCTGCCAGAAGACGACCATCCCGGCCTCGCGACGGCGTGGTGGGGGGTCTACACCGAAATCTACGAGACGATCGTGCAAGGCATGCGCGCCGACGCCGCCGACAAGGCCGCGGCCCGGCGCCTTTTTTCCGGCCCCGACTTCTCCGGCCCC
>DQCI01000104.1:10190-10725 GCA_003545125.1 Paracoccaceae bacterium | reverse complement strand
GTCAACCCGGCTGTGTCCCCGCGCTTTCCTTTTGCAGAAGCCAGACGCTGGCGGCGATGATGATCGCCGCCCCGATCCACATAGATCCCGCCGGCGCGAAGCCGAAAACAACGAGGCCGAGCGCGACGTTGAACGGCAGCTTCAGGTGGTCGAACGGTTGCAGGAAGGCGGCATCCGCCAGGGTATAGGCCCGCGCAAGCGCGAATTGCGCCCCCGCGCTCAGCACTCCGGCCGCGACCACCATCCAGATGGCGGCCGTGGGCAGCGTGAACCCGGGGCCCACGGCCAGCGCGAAGTTGATCGGGGTCAGCAGCAATAGCAGGTAGATGGTGATCGTCGCCGCGCCGTCTGCACGGGTGAGGTGCTTGGTGGCGACAGAGGAGGCGGCCCAGAAGGCGGCGGCGCCGATCGGCAGCAAGGCCGCAAGCTGGAACCGGTCCGACCAGGGATCGAGGATGATCGCGCCGCCCACCATGCCGATGATCACCGCGCCCCAGCGCGCAGGCGTGACCGTTTCCCCGAGCACGAGCCCCGC
>DQCI01000104.1:5462-10105 GCA_003545125.1 Paracoccaceae bacterium | reverse complement strand
CGGTTCTGCCAGATCCACGGCGCGAAGAAGACCAGAGCGATCAGGTATTGCCAGAAGGCGACCGTGGTCGAGCCGGCGCCCGCCTTCATTGTCGCGCCCTGGAGCGCGGTGTTGACGAGCGCGAACATCACCCCCGCCGCCACCATCAGTCCCGCGGCGCGGGCGGGTTGGGAAATCGTGAGAGCCAAGGCGTCTGTCCTTTCGCGTTCCAATGGCACTCGAAGGCAGACAGGAAAGACCACACGTGCCCGAAAGCCCGCGCGTGCCTCGCCATTCTCTTTCATCCGGACTGTTACCGTCGGCCCCGGAATTACACCGGATCTGCAGACCCAAGCGTTTCGGATGAAACGCGAGGCGCTCGCGGGCTGTCACCGCCGGTGGGGAATTGCACCCCGCCCCGAGAATGTGCCGCCAGGATCGACGGCCCATCCTTGCTATGCGGTGTCTTGCGGCGGGTCAAAGAAAAAACGGGAGGCGCGCGCCCCGTCCTGCACAGATCACAAACAGACGCCCGCGGTCGGGCGGTTCGACCGAGAGCCCCATTTTCTCGACCGAATGGTCGTCGATGCCGCCTTGGCCTGCATCGTACGTGGTTTTCATGGAATCTTGCGGGGAGGTGCGCCTGAAGGACACCCCACCGCGGGTTTGACGCGGGCACAACGACCTTGATTGCGTTGCGTGAAACCGACGCCGGGCGCGCGATGCGACACCCCGTTCCGGTGTCACCCGGGTACGCGTTCCGTGCCGCGATCAACCCTTGGCAGATTCACTTCGCCGTGATTGGCCCGATGCGGGTCCCGCCCGGGGCCGGGTTGCCGCCATTGCCGGGTCTGCGGACATTTGACAAGCGGGGTGGAACCCGCGCAAATATCCCGCAAAACCGGAGGTTCCCACGTGCGCCCGTCCCTTATCGCTTTCGCCCCGCTCCTGTTGCTTGGCGCAGTCCTGCCCGCAGCCACCTTCGCCCAGACGCGCGCGGAGTGCGAATACCGAAATCCCGATTTTCCGGATTGGAATTACCAGCGCGCCTGCACGGTAACATCGGTCAAGACCGGCGGCCGGACGACCACCTCGGCCGCTGTCGCCAACGGCTCGACGATCACCATTGTCGAGGAAGACGCGGGCGGGGCGCTCCGGTTTGTCGTCAACGGCCACACCGCGACCCGGCTCGAGGATGGCGCATCGCGCTGTTTCCTCACCACCGAGGACGAAGAGACGATCTGCATCCACGGCGACGGCGCCGGAATTATCCCCACCGAGACCACAGCCGCGCCCACCACCGAGACCACCGCGGCACCCGAAACCCGGTCCGACGAGCCCGCCGTTCCGGTCGGGATGGCCGGCACCGCGCTGGGCGGCGGCGAGCCTGGCCAATGCCTGTCCTGGGTGACGGACGGCGACCGCGAGGGGCTGATCGAACGAGGCGGCTGTACGCGCCGCACCGATTGCGCCGAAATTGAGGGCGAAGGCGGCATGAGTTGCCTGATCGATCTCGTCTGGGAGAGCGGTACCGAGACCGTGATCACCCGCCGGGGCGGGGTCTACACCCTCGACGGGGCCGTGGCCGTGCCGGATGAACAGGGGTGTCTGACCGACGAGGGGGCCGGGCTGCACTTCTGTTTCTCTGAAGCGGAGATGACCGAGGCCGCCTATCCGGCCCTTGCCCTGCCGCCCGCGCCCGCGCCCATCGTTGTTGCAGCCGCGACCCCTCAGGTGGAGGCGCCTGCCGCCCCGGCCAACACCGGCAACCGGTGCAGCTTCCTGCGCGACGATGTCGAGGTCTCGAGCTGGGCCTGCACCGAAACCGTCAGCTGCGACGAACCGGTGTGCTCCGTGACCTACGTCTTCGAAAACGGCACCAACGTGACACTCGACACCGCCGACGGTCAGGTCATGCTGATGAACGGTGCCAAGGCGGATCCGGCGGACTGGGCAGAGGGGGCCGTGGTCAACGTCACCCGCCCCGGCGCGCCCTACACCTTCCGCTTCACCCCGGACGCGGTCGCGGCGGCAGCCGAGTAGCCACGGCGTTTCCCGGTCGGCTCGGGTCCGTGGGACCCGGCCGGCGCGTGACCCGAGACCACGGCGCCGTGCGCTGATGGGACGAGCGCGCCTGACGGAAATCCCGGCCCGCCCGCTGCGTCACGAATTGCCCCCGGCGAGACTTGGGTGCCCGTTTCCTGCGCCCTGCGCCCTGCGCCCNNGTGCGCGCATGCAATTTGGGCGGATCGCTGGTTTCGCACCTGCCGGTTTCCTAGGAAACCGACCCCCGTTTCCTAGGAAACCGGTCCCTGGAAGAGCGGGGATTGTTTTTCCATTTCAGTAAGGTGGTCGGAGGTCGAACGTCGGGTTCCGGGTTGGGCATGGCCGCGCAGAAACCTGTCCGCGCGGTGCCCGGTCCAGAACCGGCGGCCTTCGATCATCGCTCCAGGAACGTTGGCGGGCCGCTCAGCCCCCGAAATCCTCGAGCGCCTTGAAGTCGATCCGTTCGAGGATTTCAATCATCACGCCGGGGTCCGCCCCTTCGGCCTGGATCAGAATACGGTTATCAATCAACGCGATCAGCTGATCGTCGTTCTCGAAAAACTTCTCGCGCCCGACCCGGTGCATCTTCATCCCCATCAGCCCGGCATTGGCGACCATCGGCGCAAAACCCGCGACCATCGGGTTGTCGGCCATGATCGCGACAGAAAACGTCTCGCCATCCTTGCCGTATTCCGCTTCCGCCGCGACACCGCCACCGAGAAAGGCGAGGCCCACGTTCACCCCCTCCTCGCTGATCTCGCGCGTCCATCCGTCGGGCGGGTCCGGCAGGAAGCTCGTTAACGCCTGCGACGACAGCTCCTGCAGCAATTGGCGGGCGTAGTCGAGTTCCTCGATGGCATATTCGATATCGCCATCCTCATAGGCCTGGAGCGCTGAAGACAGCGTGTCCGTCACCTCGTCGGCAAGGCCCGGATTGGCCGCCGCGATCAGGGTCAGCGAAAACATGGTCGCGCGAAACATGGGGACGCTCCTCCGTCGTCGATATCCGGGAAGCCTAAGGACCCAGGCGGCGCGCGGCCTTGATCCGCGTCAAATCGCGCCGAAACGCATCGTCCACGTCGGCAGCAGGTCGCCCGGGGCCGGCGTGGCCGCATGGATCCCGCGCGCGATGGCCCGCGCAAGGCAGGTCGCCGCAGCATGACCGAGCAGGAGCGGGTCGAAGATTGGGTCGGTCAGCGGTTTTGCACCGGTAGCGGCGGCAAAGACCAGATCGCCGTCGAACAGCGAATGGCTGGGCACGAGCGCCCGGGCCATGCCGTCATGAGCGGCCACGGCCAACCGGGTGAGCTGCGCCTGTGTGAGTGCGGCATCGGTGGCGACAATCGCGATCGTGGTCGCATTGCCCGGACGGTCGCTGCGCTTGGTGACCGGCATCGCGCCCGGGTCGAATTCAGTGATCGGCCCGAGCCCACCAAACTCGCCGTCCATCTCCCAATGGGCCGCCCAGAAACGGCCGTCCGGCCCAATCGCCGTTCCCTCGGCATTCACCGCCGCGAGTGCACCGATGGACAGGCCATTGTCCAGCACCAGCGAGGCCGATCCGAGACCGCCCTTCACATCAGCCACGGTCGCACCGGTCCCGGCACCGGCGGTGCCAAGCGCGAAATCACGTGCCGCAGAGGCGAGTGCCGCCCGGCCCAGGCGCTTGTAGGGGTTCTCGGACCAAGTCTTGTCGCCCCCGTTTGTCAGGTCCTGAAGGATGGCCCCCGGCACGATGGGCACGATCTGACCCCGGACGTCAAAGCCGATCCGGGCCGCGCGCAACGCATCCGCGACACCCGAGCCCGCATCCAACCCAAGTGCGGAGCCCCCCGACAGGACCAACGCATTTGCCTCCTGAACAAGCTTGTCCGGGGCCAACAGGTCGGTCTCGCGCGTCCCCGGCGCGCCGCCCATCACATGCACCGCGGCGACGAAAGGCGCGTCCCCGACCAGGACCGTCGCGCCGGTCTTCACCGCGTGATCCTCGGCGTTGCCAACCCGCAACCCCGCCACATCCGTTATCAGGTTCGACGCGCCCGGTTTCATCGACTTGTCCTTCTTTGATCCCAAAAATACGTCGTGGCGGGGCACGCCGGGCCGGCGCCCCAACACCCGCCCTCAGATACAGCGTCCACCGTCCACTTCCAGCGCCGCGCCGGTAATCATGCTCGCCTCGTCCGAACACAAAAAGCAGGCGGCGTTGCCCATGTCCTCCGGCGTCGAGAACCGCCCCAGCGGGATCGTCGCGAGAAACTTCGCCCGGATCTGAGGCGTGTCTTCTCCCATGAAACTCTGCAAAAGCGGGGTCTCGCCCGCCACTGGCAGGATCGCGTTCACCCGAACGCCGGCTGGTGCCAGCTCCACGGCCATCGACTTGGTGGCCGTCAGCAGCCAGCCCTTCGAGGCGTTGTACCAGGTGAGGCCCGCGCGGGGCGAGACCGCCGCCGTCGAGGCGACGTTGAGCACCGCGCCGGTGCCCGCCGCCTTCATCAGCGGCACGATCTCGCGCGCGGCGAGATAAACGGCCTTCACGTTGACCGCGAGCACCCGGTCGAACTCCTCCTCCGAGATGCTTTCCATCGGCCCCGGCAGGTGGGTGACGCCAGCGTTGTTGA
>DQCI01000104.1:5207-5424 GCA_003545125.1 Paracoccaceae bacterium | reverse complement strand
GGCACTTCCATCCCGCCGATCTCCTCGGCCACGGCCTTTGCGGCCGCCTCGTTGAGATCGGCCACCATCACCTGTGCGCCTTCGGCGGCAAACTTGCGCGCGATCCCGGCGCCGAAGCCCGAGCCGCCCCCGGTCACGATCGCCGTCTTGCCTTTCAGTCTCATTGCCCTCTCCTTTTTAGCCGTCGCCCCTTTTTGGGAGAGCCTGCACCTCGTCA
>DQCI01000104.1:1339-5134 GCA_003545125.1 Paracoccaceae bacterium | reverse complement strand
GGCCAATACCCCGCCACCCAAAGCACACCGGCCTTGCGGTCCGCCTTCAGCTCGATCCGGCCGATGAACCGCAGGCCCTCAAGCAGCGGGTAGACGTAGTAGCCGAAGATCCGCTGCGCCTTCGGCACGAACATCTCGTTGCGATAGGCGAAGCCGAACAGCCGCTGCAAACGGTCGCGCTCACGCACCGCGGGGTCGAACGGGTTCACGAGCCGCACCCGGGCGCCAGGTTCCGGGGCGGCGGCGAGCCGGGCGGCGATGTCGGGCAGGGCCTGCGCGGCATAGATCCGTCCGTCCGCCGCCTCCACTTCGACCGGCCGCAGATCGGCCCGCTCGACCCAGGCCTTCACCTGCGCCGGGCCGGTCGCCCCCCAGAACTTCATGAGTTCCGAAGGCGTGGCGATGCCGAGGTGCAACATGGCGCGGGCGTGCAGCCAGTCGGTCTGTTCGCGCTCCGGTTTGCCGCTGTGGCATCCGCCCGCAAACACCCGATCGCCCAGATCATAGAATTTCACGAATTTTTCGCGGTGCGCCGTCGCAAGCTCACCCGCATACCACATCTGGTCGAGCGCCTTTTTGTGCGGCGGCCGATCCCACATCTCCTTCGGCCCCTCGTGCTTGGTGTCGAACGCATGCGTCGACAAGGGCCCCTCCGCCTCGATCCTTGCACGGATCGCCCGGATCTCCGCTTGCCCGAGCCCGGACCGGAACCAGTCGGATTTGGCTGTCCGCGCGCCGAGATGGTGAAACCGGCGTGACCAATAGGGCAGGGTCTCGACCGGGATCAGCGAGGCGTCATGGGTGAAGTGCTCGAAGAGCGCACGGGATTTCAGATGCGTCCAGACGCCCTCTTCGCGGTAGCGCGCACCCGCCCGGCTCCACAGGATATGATCCTGCGCGCGGACCACGTTGCGGATCGTGTCGATCTGAACGAAGCCGAGCCCTTGCACGATCTCCAGCGGATCGCGCGGACCCGTGGTCAGCAGGGTCTGGGCGAGCCAGAGGCGGCGGGCATCGCGGTTGGAGAGGCGGTGCATCATGGCGGTTCCAGTGCGGGTGGAGGGGGGAAGGCCGGGGCTCTGCCCGTCGCCATTGTCGCTCGGATCAATGGCGCGACAACGGCGACCCCCGGAACATTTTGGCCAAGAAAAAGGGCGGGCGGGATCCAGTGAGCCGAAACGTCAGCCGTATTTCGTTGCCACCGTCTTCAGGCTGGAAAACCCGTAAAGCGCCTCGAACCCCTTTTCGCGGCCGTGCCCCGACAGACCGACGCCTCCGAACGGCAATTCGACCCCGCCGCCGGCGCCGTAGTTGTTGACGAAGACCTGGCCGGCGGCGAGCCGTTTCGCCATCCGCATCTGCCGTGCGCCGTTTTCGGTCCAGACACTGGCGACAAGGCCGAAGCCCGTCCCGTTGGCGATGGCGACCGCCTCGTCCTCGGTGTCGAAGGGAATTGCCACCTGGACCGGGCCGAAAATCTCCTCCTGAGCCAGCGGGTGGTCCGGCGGCACCTCGGCAAACAGCGTCGCGGGCACGTAATGGCCGCCTTTCGGAACGTCTGCCGCCACGCTGCCCTGTCCGGCAACGCGCAGGTTTTTGCCCTTGGCGAGATAGCCTTCGACGATGGCTTTCTGTTTCGCCGAGATCAGTGGCCCGAGATTGGCATCCGCCAGCGCGGGGGCTGAGACCATGCCGTTATAGCTGTCCGCCATGCGGGCGACGAGCCTGTCGTAGACGCCCCGCTGGATCAGCACCCGGCTTGCGGCCGAGCAGGTCTGGCCTGCGTTCTGGATGCAGGCGCCGACGAGGAACGGCAGCGCCGCGTCGAGATCGGCATCGTCGAACACCACCTGAGGAGACTTGCCGCCAAGCTCCAGCGTCACCGGCACCACGTTGTCCGCCGCCGCTTTCTGCACCAGCCGACCCACCGGAACCGATCCGGTGAAGGAGATGTGGTTGACGCCGGGATGGGCGGCCAGTGGCGCGCCGGCTTCTTCGCCCAAACCCGGCACCACATTGAGCGCCCCCTTCGGAAGCCCCGCCTCCTCGGCGAGGGCGGCGAAGGCGAGCGCGGTCAGGCAGGCTTCCTCCGCCGGTTTCAGCACACAGGCATTGCCCATCGCCAGCGCCGCGCCGACCGAGCGGCCGATGATCTGCATCGGGTAGTTCCAGGGGATGATATGGCCGGTCACGCCCTGCGGTTCACGCAGCGTAAAGACGGTGTAGCCGTCGAGGTAGGGAATGGTCTCGCCCATCACCTTGTCCGCCGCGCCGCCGTAGAACTCCATGTAGCGCGCCAGCGCGATGGCGTCGGCCCGCGCCTGGGTCAACGGCTTGCCGACATCGCTTGCCTCGATGGCGGCGAGGTCCTCGGTGCGCTCCTGAACGAGCTGGCCGATCCGGGTGAGGATCCGGCCGCGCTCGGCGGCCGTCAACCGCCCCCAGTCGCCGTCCAGCGCGCCCCGGGCGGCGGCGACCGCGGCGTCGATGTCCTGCGCCTCGCCGCGCGCGATGGTGCCGATCTGGTCCCCGGTCGAAGGGTCTTCGAGCGGCAATTGGCGGTAATGCAGCGGCCAGACCCATGTCCCGTTCACATACATTTTCGTCTGGTCGTACCAGAGGTTCTCAAGCATCAGGGCCTCCTTGCCAATCGGCGGGAATGCGCGGCGTCGCCGCGATCAAGCTTCGGGTATAGGGGTGATCGGGCGCCGTGAAGACCGTTTCGGTCGGCCCCTGTTCGACGATCCGGCCCGCTTTCATCACCAGAACACGGTCGGTGCTGGCGCGCACGACCGACAGATCGTGGCTGATGAACAGATAGGCGAGCCCATGCTCGGCCTGCAGGCTGGCCAGCAGATCGAGGATCTGGGCACGCACGCGCACGTCGAGCGCCGAGACCGCCTCGTCCAGCACGATCAGCTCGGGGTTGGTGATCAGCGCGCGCGCGATCGCGATGCGCTGGCGCTGGCCGCCGGAAAACTCGTGGATGTAGCGGTCCATCGCCGCCGCCTCGATGCCGACGTCGGCGAGCGCGGCGGCGACCTTGCTTCGCATGTCGCGGGGCCGCGTCTGCATCAGGTGGAAGGGTTCGGCCACCAGCCGCTCGACCTTCCAACGCGGGTTGAACGACCCGTAGGGATCCTGGAACACCACCTGCATCCGCCGCCGGAGATCGGTGTCGAGGTGGTGCCCCGCATGGATCTCCTCGCCGTCCAACCGCACCCGGCCGCCCTGGAGCGCATCAAGTCCGAGGATCGCCCGGGTGAGGGTGGATTTCCCGCAGCCGGATTCGCCCACGAGCCCGAGGCTTTCGCCCCGGTTCACCCGCAGGGTCACGCCGTCGACCGCGCGGAACGTACCCGACCGGCCGAACAGCCCGACCCGCGCGGTGCGGTAGCTGCGCACGGCGTCCTCCACCTCCAGGAGCGGTGTCGGCTGGGCCTGCGCCGTGCGCGCGGGTTGGTGCGAGGAGGCCGCGAACAGCGCCGCCGTGTAAGGGTGCGTCATCGCGCGGAACAGGGTCTCGGTCGGTCCCTGTTCAACGATC
Organism: Paracoccaceae bacterium; assembly: GCA_003545125.1. Classification (GTDB taxonomy): domain Bacteria; phylum Pseudomonadota; class Alphaproteobacteria; order Rhodobacterales; family Rhodobacteraceae; genus Sinisalibacter. The sequence continues at coordinate 1,587 of DQCI01000104.1, read as the reverse complement.
CGCCCCTCCTGCATCACCGCCACATGGGCGGCCATCCCGGCGACCACGGCGAGGTCATGGGTGATGAGCAACAGGCTCATGCCTTCCTCGTCCACGAGCCCCTTGAGCAGGTCCAGGATCTGCGCCTGGGTGGTCACATCGAGCGCCGTTGTGGGCTCGTCGGCGATCAGCAGTTCCGGGTTCAACGCCACCGCCATGGCGATGCAGACCCGCTGGCGCTGACCGCCCGAAAGCTCGTGCGGGTAACG
>DQCI01000104.1:0-1226 GCA_003545125.1 Paracoccaceae bacterium | reverse complement strand
CCCACCCGGTTGCCGCGCAGGGCGCACATCTCGCGCTCCGATTTCGCCAGCACGTCGCCTTCCTCGAGCCAGGCGTGGCCCGACACCGTACAGCCCCGCGGCAGCAGCCCCATCATCGCGAGCGCGGTCATCGACTTGCCCGACCCGCTCTCGCCGACAAGCCCGGTGACCTTGCCGGGCGCGATGTCGAGGTTGACGTCGCGCAGGATCGGGGCGCCGTGGATGTCGAGCGACAGACCTTCGAGCCGGATCATCCCCGCGCCCTCCGGACCCGCGGGTCGAAAAAGTCGCGCAACCCGTCGCCCATCAGGTTCAACCCCAGCACCATGATGACGATGGCGAGGCCGGGCAGGATCGCAAGTGCGGGGTTGGTGTAGATCATCGTCTGCGCATCGGCGAGCATCCGGCCCCAGGAGGGGGTGGGCGGCTGGGCGCCGAGGCCGACATAGGACAGGGCGGCCTCGGCGAGGATGCCGAGGCTGAACTGGATCGTGCCCTGCACGATCAGCAGGTTGAGGATGTTGGGCAGGATGTGTTCGGCCGAGATCCGCACCCGGCCTTTCCCCGCCACCCGCGCGGCCAGGATCCAGTCGAGGGTCCACAAGGAGAGCGCGCCGCCGCGGGTGACCCGGGCGAAGACGGGGATGTTGAAGATGCCGATGGCAAGGATCGCGTTGAGCGCGCTGGGCCCGAACACGGCGGTGATCAGGATCGCGATCACCAGCGACGGGAAGGCGAAGATCAGGTCGTTGCCGCGCATCACCACCTCGTCGGTGAGCGAGCCCCGGTTGGCGGCGGCGAGAAGTCCCAAAGGCACGCCGAGCGCCATCCCGATCCCCACGGCGACCAGCGCCACGGCGATCGAAGTGCGCGCGCCGACCATCAGCATCGACAGGATGTCGCGGCCGAAATGGTCGGTGCCGAGCAGGTAGGTCGCGGAGGCGGGGCGGAGCTTGTCGGCGATGGAGAGCGCTTCCACGTCGTGCGGCACCCAGACGAAACTCAGGAGCGCCGCCGCCAGAAACACCAGCGTCAGCGTCGCCCCGAGCCAGAGCTGAACCCCTCCCTTCAACATACGACCCGCCTCATGGCCCGCGCCTCAGCCGCGGGTCTGCCGCCGCATAGGCGATATCGACGAGGAAGGTGACGAGGATCACCGCGAACACCAGCAGCATCACCAGGCTTTCGACCACGATCAGGTCGCGCTGAGTGATCGCCTGGAAGAT
>DQCI01000320.1:2788-2977 GCA_003545125.1 Paracoccaceae bacterium | reverse complement strand
GGCAAGGCGCCGTGAAGAGCCTGGTATTCACGAAGGAACGCGCGCAGCGTCAGGGTGCGATGGGCCGATGCCTCCTTCTCGACCGAGATGCCGATCCGGAACGGCGCATGTCCGTCCTCGACGAGGGAGGCAAAGCCCTCGCCAAGTCCGCCTGGACCGGCGAAAAGATCGACAATGCCGAAAGTGGCT
>DQCI01000320.1:0-2707 GCA_003545125.1 Paracoccaceae bacterium | reverse complement strand
CTTCATGCGCGCGGCTTCCGTTACCGGCTGCATTCGAAAAATGTCCCCGGGCGACCTGACCTCGTGTTTCCGAAGCATCACGCAATCGTCTTCGTGCATGGCTGCTTCTGGCACCGCCATGAGGGCTGTCGTTACACAACCACTCCATCGACGCGACCCGAGTTCTGGCAGGCGAAGTTCGACGCTAATGTAATCCGAGACGCCGCCATACGGGACCAGTTGATAGAGGCAGGATGGCGGGTCGCAACGGTGTGGGAGTGTTCACTGCGCAAGGCCGACCAATTGACGGCAACGGTTGAGCTTCTCAGTGCCTGGCTGCTCTCGGACAGCAGGCAGCTCGAAGTTGGCGAAAAGAATATCAAGCATTCTGAGTGATCGATACTCTGCAGACTGCGCTGAAGACCAAGATGAGCTGACTCTATCTGCAGCCGCGCACCTGATCTCGCATTACTGCGTAATCGCCCATCATCTCGACGACGACCGACCGATCCGGCAGCATCGCCAATTCTTCGGCCGCCCGCGCCTGTAACTCCCTGCTGTATTCCACGACCGGCGGACATGCCGCCAAGCCGTTCGCTTCAAAACCCGCCGTCGCGCAGCCGGTCAACCAGTTCGTCGCGATTGCGAGGACGACGAGCCGCCGCCTCCAGCATTCGGCGTTGAACATCATTGGCTTTCTCCGTGGTTTCGAGACGTTCAGCAATCCGCCCGACGTGCTCGCCGGAACGGCGGATCGAAAGCAGAAACAGGACGATGGCGACAGCCATAGCTCCATAGCGCAAAGCGGCCCGCGCCGATGGGCTGGCGGCGATCCCGCCGAAAATGGTCGCGATCATCTCTTCCCTCGTTTCCAATCATCAAGCCGGGCATAGATGGTGACCGCGATCCCTCCGAGCGCCACGGCGATGAACACCCATCGGAGTGTGTCGAGGTAGGGCACCAGCGGCAGTACGGCGGCCTGCGTGTCAGCCAGGACATTCTGCGCGACCTCGACACCTGCCGCTCCTAGCGTCGCAACACCAGCAGCCCCGCCGCCCTTCATAGTGCGGCTCTGAGCCAGTACCTCGCGCGCTGGCTGAGTTTCCGCAGCAAAGGCTGTCGCGCGGACCGGGAAGCGCTCACCCCACTGCCGCGCCGGGCCAAGATCGACATGCATGAACCCCGAGCGCGGATAGAACCCGAACCCAAGAAAGCCGACTGCCCGCGCTGCCGCCTCGAACGCCACCGGGTCATGGTTCGACATGGCGATGTCGAAGGCCGCGCCGTCCATGTGCTTGGAACGCATCGCGCCACCAACGGCGCGGTTGTGCTCCAGGCTGCGATAGGCAGAGCGGACGATCAGCGGCTTACCCAGACGGTTGCGCAGCGCCTGCAGCTTGTCGAGCGCCGGTTCGTTGATCAGCAGTTTGCCGGTGCCGCGGCAGGCAATTTCGGCGGGCGAGAAATTGGACCAGCACCAGGCTTTCTCCGGCACGTCGCGCCAATGGTCGTAAAAGGTCGTGGTCATGATGTCCTCCAGAAACGAAAAAACCCGCCACATGGGCGGGTCAGTTGGGCTGACGGGTTGGAATGAGGCGCAGCTAGGGACTGCCGCCGAAGATCTTGAGCTTGATGGCGATGCCCGCCAGGAGTGCCAGCATCACGCCAGTGGTGATCATGCGGACTGCCGTCTGCATCGCGGTGCGGCGCACCAGCCGGATGCAGTCGAGCAAGGATCGCAGGTCGCGGATATCGAGTGCTGCCTCTTCACCATCGAGGCCAACATCGGCGAGCGCGCGCTTGGCACCTTTCTCGGCAGCGCGTGCCAGCATCGCCTCGAACTCGGCGGCGGGCATGCGCACAAAGCCCTGATCTGATCGGGGTGGTGTCATCGAGTCCTCATCCCACCGCTCAGCCGACCTTGCAGCCCCAGAAGGACGTGTGATCGGCGGCGAAGTAGCCGTCCGCGACCCGGAAATACCCTTGCAGCTCAACGGTATCGCCAGCAGTCAGCGGCACCAAGGTCTGCAGCCAGATGGCGGTGGCCAGAGAGACATGGGTGGCGGAGATCTCGCCGAACGAGCCCCGGATTTCAGTCAAGCCGTTCAGCACCAACCGTCCGCGCATCCGTGCCGTGGCGCTGGCGTTTATCTTGTAGAGTAGCGTTGCGCCGAACAGGTATGTCCCGTCCACAGGTGCGGTGAACAGGCTGGTCCCAGCATCGAATGCGCCTTGGTCGTTGTAGTCGGTGTTATTCAGGCCGATCTTTGTCCAGGCTCCAACGCCAACGTAGTTGTCATAGTTCGTGTAAGCCTTGAAGCGCGGCAGTTGCTGCTGCTCGACGATGCCGGTGGCGTTGTCCACGATCAGACCGTCGAAGAAGGTGCTGCCGTCGGCCGAAACCGCGAGGCGGAAACTGTCGGAGCCGAAGAGACCGACGAGCGCCTTTGTCACGAAACCGCTCTGCAGGGTCAGGCCGAGATCGTCGCCCGCCGCTTCCTTGTTCATGGTGTAGAACAGATCGCCGGTCCCGCCTTCGGCCACGGTCTTGGCGGTCCAGAGCGCCGCGTTCAATTTGGCGGAGAACGGGTTGGCGGCATCGGCTGTCGTGCCGAGTCCGAGCAGCCCAAGGTTCTGCAGATCTGCCGGCGTGGTGCCAATCCAACCCGCGCCATCGTAGACCAGCAGCAGCCCCTCGTTCTCAACCCATGCACGCCAGCCCGCCCGG
>DQCI01000179.1:2848-3818 GCA_003545125.1 Paracoccaceae bacterium | reverse complement strand
AGAACGGATCGAGCACCACGTCGCCGGGGTTGGACGAAGCGGCAAGGATGCGTTCGAGCAGGGCGACGGGTTTCTGGGTGGGGTAGCCAAGGCGTTCTTTTGCCTGCCCGCTCAGCGGGGCAATGTCATTCCAAATGTCTTGCAGCGGCGTTCCCGGCATCTCGTCGAGGTATCGCTTCTGGCGCGGCACTGCCCCCGGTTTCGACTGGAAAATTCTGCCCTCCCCGTATAGCTCTTCCATACGTTCCTTTTTGAACCGCCACCATCGTGTGACCCCCAAAAACTCGTAGTGAGGATTGTGCTTCTTTGGATCGCCGCCGCCCGGAGCAGTGATGTCGAAGGAGCCGAATCGGCGCCCGGTCTCAGGTTCGATGTGACGGTAGTGCTTTCTGACGTACTCCTCGTCGTAGGCGTGATACTGTGTGTTCCAAGAATAATCTTCAGTTTTCATGTACTGGAATATCACATCGTGCTGATAGCCCAATAGGCGGCGACCTTGGCCAGCATCACTGTGCGCCGACGTTCTCTTCCATATGATCTCCGCACCGAAGCGTTTGGCCCCGAACACGGCATCCAACAAGATCTTCAGATAATGGCTCGCCGTCGGGTCGCAGTGCAGATAGAGCGAGCCGGCGGGCTTCAGCACCCTATGCAACTCCAACAACCGCACCGCCATCATCGCCAGATAAGCCATCATGTCGTTCTCGCCGAGAAACGAGCGCATCGCGCGCAGCATCTCCGCCGCCGCGCCATTGCCGGAGTGCAGCACATCGGCGAAGGCGCTCTCGCTCTCCTCGCCCCAATGCCAGGTGTCGTCGAAGGCCTCGATCTGGGCGGCGGAGTCGTTGCCCTTGGGCCCTTTGAACAGCACGTTGTAGGAGGCGTTGGAGTTGAACGGCGGGTCGAGATAGATCAGATCGACGCTTTCGTCGGCGATGGACTCTCGCAACACGTCGAGGTTGTCGCCGTA
>DQCI01000179.1:0-2784 GCA_003545125.1 Paracoccaceae bacterium | reverse complement strand
GATGGCGGGCGGATGGTGCGTGGGATGGTGGGTTGGCACCCACCCTACGGGGCCGGCACCGGCGGACGGTCCCCGCATACCCGCCTTGCTCCCGCTCCGTCTTGTCGCCGCCCCCATTCCCCTGTAATCGTGTTCGCGCTAACGGATTCTTCCCAACGCCCGGATTCCCGCCATGTCTGACATCCTCACCATCACCCTCAACCCCGCGCTCGACCGCTCGACCAGCACCGAGCATGTGGTGCCGGAGGAGAAGTTGCGTTGTGAGACCCCGGTGACGGAGGCCGGTGGCGGCGGCATCAATGTCGCGCGCGCCATCGGCAACATGGGCGGCGCGGCGCGGGCCTTCGTGGCCATCTCGGGCTTCCAGGGGCAGCGCTACCTCGAACGCCTGCGCACCGAACCGCTGGTACCGGAGGTGTTTCACACCCACGGCGAGACCCGCCAGAGCTTCGCGGTGACCGACCGCACCAGCGGCGAGCAGTTCCGCTTCGTCACCCCGGGGCCGACCTGGACGGAAGAGGAAAACAAGGACGTGATCTCGGCGCTCCACCGCTGTTCGCCGCAGAAGGGCTGGGTGGTGCTCTCGGGCAGCCAGCCGCCGGGCGTGCCGGTCGATTTCCCCTCGCGGCTCGCCGGGCAGATGAAGGATCGTGCGGCCAAGCTCGTACTCGACACCTCCGGCGAGCCGATGAAGGCGGTTCTGAGGGCCGGGGCCGCGCGCCAGCACGTGCTGCGCCTTGACGGCACCGAAAGCGAGGAACTGGCGGGCCGCAAGTTTGCCAATGTCAAAGAGGTCGCGGACTTCGCGCAGGAGCTGATCGCGCGCAACGTCGCCGAAGTGGTCGTCTTCGCCATGGGCGGCGAGGGCTCGATCCTGGTCGAGGGCGAGAACCGCTGGTGGTCGAAGACCCGGCCGGTGACGCCGGTCTCCAAGGTCGGCGCGGGCGACAGCTTCGTCGGTGCCTTCACCTGGTCGCTGGCGAATGGGTCGAACTGGGAAGAGGCCCTGCGGTATGGCGTGGCGGCGGCGGCCTCGGCAGTGACGACCGAAGGCACGGAGCTGTGCGACAGGGATCAGGTCCAAGACCTGGTGGCCGACGCGGTCCTTGAGCGGATCTGATCTGTACGTGAGTTGTTGATGCCTCGACCCGGCCCTGCTAAAGAGGGGTCGGGGGGTTCGAATTGTGCTGCCAAGAGTCACAAACGGAGCCCGAACAGATGAAGAAGATCGCCTACGCCCTTATTCTCGGGGCGCTCAGCCTTCCCGCCTTTGCGACCCCTGCGACCGCCGGCAGCGCGATTGCCAGCGCCTGCATGTCGTCGGCGCGCGGCGCCGCGGCGCCTTCGCTGTGCAGCTGCATCCAGAACGTGGCCGACAGCGTGCTCTCGCCCGCCGAACAGGTCCTCGGCGCGCAGATCTTTCTTGAACCGCACAAGAGCCAGGAAATCCGCGCCTCCGCGAACCGCGCGAACGCGGCACACGCGGCGTTCTGGGAGAAATGGCGGGTGTTCGGCGCCTCCGCCGCGAAACACTGCCAGTAAGCGCCTGTCAGGGGCGCGCGAGCGCGGCGACGAGGCCGGTGGCGCAGGTTTCGATCAACGTCAGCGCGCCCTCGTAATCCTTGGTGAAATAGGCGTCCGGCACGTCGCGCACCCCGGCCTCGGGGGCGTAATCGGTGAACAGCCGGACGTCGGCCCTGGCGGTTTGGGGCCGGACATCGGCGATGTCGTCGAGGTTGTCGCTGTCCATCGCGACGATCAGGTCGAAGGCGTCGAAGTCGCGCGGGGTGATCAGGCGGGCACGGAGCCCGGCGATGTCGTAGCCCCGGTCCGCCGCGGCCCGGACCATGCCGGGGCACGGCGGCGCATTGATATGCCAGCTGCCGGTGCCGGCGCTGTCGAGCACGAGCTCGAGCCCGGCGCGGTCTGCGCGCGCGCGCACAACCCCCTCCGCGGTGGGCGACCGGCAGATATTTCCAAGACAGACGAACAGGATGCGGGTCTTCATGGGCCCGCAGGATAGCCGCTGCCGGGGTGGGAGCAAGCCCCGAGGACGGCAAAGGCCTTTTGCCTGGCGGTGTTTCGGGCTAGAGCGCGGGGCATGGCGTTTGACATATTCCTCGTGACCGCACCCGGGCTGGAAGCCGTTCTGGCCGAGGAAGCGGCGGCGCTCGGGTTCTCCGTGAAGGGCACCATCCCCGGCGGAGTGACCGTGACCGGCGGCTGGCCGGAGGTCTGGCGCGCCAATATCGCTCTGCGGGGGGCTGCGCGGGTGCTCGCCCGGATCGCCGAGTTTCGCGCCTTCCACCTCGCCCAGCTCGACAAGCGCGCGCGCAAGGTCGACTGGGGCGCGGTGCTGCGGCCCGACGAGCCGGTGCGGGTCGAGGTGAGCACGAAGAAGTCGAAGATCTACCATGCCAAGGCCGCGGCCCAGCGGATCGAGCGCGCGATCACCGAAGAACTGGGCGCCAAGGTCGCCGCCGATGCCGCCGTGCAGCTCAAGGTGCGGATCGACGACAACCTGGTCACCATCAGCGTCGACACCTCCGGCGAGAGCCTGCACAAGCGTGGCCACAAGCTGTTCACCGGCAAGGCGCCGATGCGCGAAAACATGGCGGCGCTGATGCTGCGCGCCTGTGGCTACACGGGCACCGAGCCGGTGGTCGACCCGATGTGCGGCTCCGGGACCTTCGTCATCGAAGCGGCCGAGATCGCCGCGGGCCTCGTCCCCGGGCGCGACCGCGCTTTTGCTTTCGAACGGCTTGCGACCCTGGACCGGCAGGC
>DQCI01000103.1 GCA_003545125.1 Paracoccaceae bacterium | reverse complement strand
CTCAAATCAATGAATCCTGACCCTAGGCACTAAAAATCTGAATACTGATCCGATCAACTCGACCTGCCCCGATCTACGAAGCTTGGGCAGGTGAGGTAGAAATTCGCGGACGATGTCGGCGCACTGCCGATCTCTGAGGAAGAGCGCTGGTTCTTTGAGACGTTCTTCGCCGGGACTCTCAAAAATCTATTTCCTGGACGGTGAGAAATAGTCACCAAACACAGCGACCAACAGAGCAAAGGCAAAGGATGACATCATGACCAATGTTAAATCCACACACGCAGCCCTGTATTCCCGGGTTGCGACCAACAATCAGATGGCTGGCTCGGTGTCGATCCGGGACCAGGTTCTTCAGCGGGAGAGCTTCTGCGCGTTCGTAGGCTGGCGGGTGGTAGCCAAGTTCGCGGATACAGGGTCAGAGGCGAACGCAAGTGGTCCCGGATTCGAGGAGATGATAGCGGCGCCGGACGGCGGCGAGCCGCAGGTCGACGTCATCGTTCTGCACTCCATGAGCCTTTTTCCCGAGGCCAGATCGTTCGGGCCCGCGCGCGGAAAGCTTTTTGGCGGTCCGGACTGCTCTGACGCCGCGATCGGTGAAATTCTCGCTACCCCGATGATCGAAACAGCGCAAGCATTGGACAACATTGATGAGTTTCTGGAGGTCTTGGGCGTGGACATGATCTACGTCGGGCCAAATGATCCGGCGCTGGGTTTTGCGAGAGACCCGGGGCCGAACCGAACGAGAGCGCAACCGCAGAGGCAATCAGCCACAGTCTGACGCGCGCCGAGGCGGCAGGGGTTCCAACCGGGGTTTTCTGCGGTGACGGCAATCTCGCAAAGCGGCGCTTGAGCGAGGGGTTCGACCTCGTAACACCGGGAAACGACTTCAATCTCTTGATGGGCGCCATGGCGACAGCGATAGCAGACACCAAGGGGTGAACGCGCGTTTGAGCGGCATCGGCAAATGCGAGCGCTATCGGGGGATTCGATGAAACGTACTCTGATCTGCCGAGCCATATCCCGAAGTGTATCCACCAGATCCGGGGAAACCGCGAGATCGAAGCGCTGAACTGGCGCCACGGCGACGACCCACTGGTGCGCGCACCTGTCGGGGTTTGCCGTGGCCATTTGGCCGGCGGCGCCACCACAATGGCCACGACCTCGGAAATCCACGAGCGGCAGTGGTTCGGCGACGATGTGATCTGGTGTGGCGACGACGAAGCAGGCTCTGTTTCGCCTCATCGTATCCTTTCCTTTGCCACTCCCCGCGGAAGCCTCTCCGGTCCTGCGACGGGAAAGCGCGGTGTTGTTCGAGCCGTTGCGGTTGCCTACCGTCGGGAAACCCACGTCTGGGACGAGTAGGCGTACCCGCCAGAAACAGAGCGCTGAGTGGGTCGCGGATCACCCGTTAGGCGTAGGCGGGCGAGAGCTGTCTCGAAACACCCCAGGTGATCGCAAAGTGGTACGTTTCCGGGCCTCATGCCCAAACCATTCGTTCGCTCTTCACCGTGCTCCTCACAGCGTAACGCCAAAATTCTTCGAATTGATGCGGTGGATGCCCCCGCATGACGGCATCGAATGTGCCAGAACGGTTTCATGAGAACCAAGCGGAGGGAGCTCACACCGCATCAGTTCACGTTTCGAATACTCGCCGGTTTGGGCAAACGGTGCTAACTTGGCAGCCTTTTCCGGTCACACCAGCCGCAGTTTCTGCGGACGGATTGCGAAGGTCGAACGTTGAGCGGCGGCAGTGTTGCGCGGACTTGGGTCCCGCTACATCCGCGTTTGCCCCTCGCCGCAGGCGGTTTTTTGGGCTCCCGGGCTGGCGCGCACCTGTGTTGCGCGGGCTGTCATTCCTCCTGGCCCAGCAGGTAGCGGCGCCAGAACATGCGATAGGTTTCGGGCTGCGCGAGTTTGACGAGGGTCTGTCGCCGCGGCTCGCCGCCCGCCCTCAGGCTCCGGATGTTGAAGACGACGTGATTTGCCGCCGTTCCCGCTCGTCGCGTGACCGGGTTGGGGCGTTCCATCTGCCAGATCCAACGTGCGGTGTCGAGGCGGGCGCGCGCGCCCCGGATCTGCGGAACGGCGGTGTCATGCCGGTGAACCGGGCCAGGCAGGTGTTGGTGATTTCGAGAGCGACCGCCCATCCGTTGGAGGTCATGTGGTCCTGGAGTCCCCGCCATTCGATGTCGGTGCCATAGGTGGCATCGAGGAAGTGGATGTCGAGCATATCGCGCATATGCAGCGTGGGCACGAGATAGGACCCGCTGCCCGCGAGACCGTGCAACATCGCGGTCAGGACACGGTCGGTCGGCGACAGGATCCAGGCATGCCCGTGCCCAAGCCCAATGGAATGTGCGCGACCGCGCAAGACGTCGAAGGGCGCAAGCCGTGCCGCGGCGCCCGCCAAGACGGTATGGTGAAGCTCGACCACGGCCGGGCCGCCGGCGCCGATCACGGGCAGCATGTGTTTGTGCAGGGCGATGATCTCGGGGTGCCCGCGGTCCTGAGTGCCGGCGCCCGCGTAGTCTTCGAGAACCGAAAACGCGTGATCGATCTCGTCGGCATCGATGAGAAGGTCGATATCCGAGATCAGGCGCGAGCCCGGCGTGGGCCAGAGATCCGTGGCGACGTGGGCTGCGCCTTTCAGGACGATGGGCTCGATCCCGGCGGCGTTGAACCGGACCACGACGCGCTCCAGCTGGGCCCTGAGTTCGGCGTTGCGATCGGTGTTGAGCGCATGCGCGACTGCGAACCCCTCCAGTTCGGCCGCATACCGCGCGCGGGTCTCATCATCCAGCGCCGGCCAGACCGCAGTCGCGAGCAGGTTGCTCCAACTGTGGTGCCGGCTGTTGCGCGCGCCTTCCCGGTGCGCGGCCGGGACTTTGTGTGGACCCAAGCCACTTCCTCGTCCGGGTCCGGCATCAGGATGACACGGTCTGTTGGCGCCGACTTGTGCTTTGCGGGGTTCAATTCGCCTTTGACTGTGCCGTGCTGGTCGACGAGCACACGGCGTTAACCAAGTCCCGCCGGGTCGGTCGGACTTAGGCGTGAGGCGCGCTGTACTTCAAGTTAAGACTTGGGGGTTGCCCATTGAAATCAAAGAAGTATATCGAGCTTCGACCTCTCTGTATTTGGCGCTCTGGCGAGGCTTCCGCCCGTCCGCCCGCTTCTTGTGGAACCGCTCTGGGGATTGGCTGATCCTCTCTCTGTCGCGCCGCGTGGGCTATGCTCGGACAGTCAACACCACCTTTCACCGGCGGCGGATGACCGCACCCCGGGTGACGCCGCACAACCGTGTCCGAAGCGGGCACGCGTTGCTCGGGGAGATTACGCCAGATTGCAGCGTTGTCGGTTTCCAACGGCAATCGTCAAGCCACCGGCGCCGTGGGGTCAACATCCGATCGTCCATTTCAAGCAACCCACACCCTGCCGACCGGCACTTGCTTGAAACCACGCGGCCGACAGGCAAAGGTGGTCCGAGGAAGGACGTAGCTCAATGACAGTTCACAACCCCGGCGCGACCTGGTTTCTGGCGCAGCTCAAACCAAATGCCGCAAGCATCGCCGAGAGAAACCTCAGGCGGCAGGGTTTCGAGACCTTTTTGCCGCTGGAAGAGGAAACCAAACAGCGCGGCGGAAAATTCGTCACTGCGGTGCGTCCCCTTTTTCCGGGCTACATTTTCTTGAGCTTTGACGTGACAAAGGGGCTGTGGCGCGCCGCCAATTCGACGTCTGGCATTACCCGGCTGGTCAGTTTCGGCAAGAAGCCCGCGCCGGTACCGCTTGATCTCGTCTCGCAGCTCATGCTGCGGTGCGGGACCTCCGGCAAGCTGTTGCCGCCGAAGGTGCTGAAACCAGGAGACCAGGTTCGGGTCACCAGGGGCCCTTTCGCCGATTTCGTTGCCGAGATCGAGAAGATCGCGCCGGACCGGCGCGTCTGGGTCCTGCTGGACTTAATGGGCGGACGCAACCGGGTTGCCTTGAGGCCTGACCAGCTACGGGCCGTGTAACCTCAA
>DQCI01000202.1:1599-3342 GCA_003545125.1 Paracoccaceae bacterium | reverse complement strand
GGACTACCGCATGGGGGGTGCGTCGCTGTCGGCGACGGCGTTGGATTGCGTGCGGCGGATGGTGAAGGGGGAGACGGTCACTCAGGAGACATCGGGGATGTCGAAGGGGGAATGGCGGGAGTTTGAGGGGGTTTTGAGGGGGTAGTAGACAGGGTGTTGGCCCTCCTGAATCTGCCCAGAATACTCTGCGCTTAGCTCACTTTCTGTTGGGATCGTTCCGAATCCATTGTGCAATTTGCTCCGGGGTCATTCCCTTGCGAGGATCGATGCTCGAAAAATATGTGCCATCCCCGAGTTGAATCGTTTTTGGAACGGACCAAGGCCCTTCGGGCATTTCTCGTTTCGATGTATTCATCTTCCTATTTCTTTTTCTCCTTTTGGCTTGCTCAATCCCCGAGAATACCTGGTCGCGAATCCCTGAATAATCCAAACCCATTTCCGGGTGCTTGATCGAAAGAAGCCGAATCGATGCGAGACTTTCAACCAAACAAGCGGTGACCCATCGGTTGCTGTGCTTCAGTTCTTTTTGGCGGTCCGCGCCGGCCATCTGAAAAACACGCAGTGCCGACCTCGTTGGAAAAAGCCGACTAGACATCCCTTTCTCCATGGCTTCTGTTGCGCTCAGAACAGACGCAGAAGTTGCGGCGTTGATGTGTTCATCGTCGGATAGGAGCCGTCGAATCTCGTCAAGATGAAACTGGCTTGCCACTCTCGGGTTCATTGTAGCGACCTCGCATCTATTCGTGCTGGCGTGACCGTATCGCTGATATTTCAAGCAAACAAGCGAAGGCTTGAACCGTCAATTCCAGCCTTCCACCCCGCCCGGCCGCACCTGACCGCACGCGTCGTGCTGGAGGCACGCCTTCGGCGTGACGGCGGGCGCTTCTAGCCCACCCGCGGTAGATCGCTGCCCGGCTTAGGGTGCGGTAGATTGCTGAAAACCAAGAAATGGCGACGACTGCAGTGTGGAAGGGTTGTTCCGTGGCGCTTGGGTGGAGTACTCTTTGGGGGGCTTTTTCTCCGGCGGCCTGCGAACTCGCGCCGCCCTCACCGATTGATCTTCACCTTCGACCCGCCCTGCACGGAACTCGAGCCCATGCCCAGCGCTGTGGGGTTGCCCGTGGACGCCGCAGGGGCATCGGTCTCGGCTTCGCGCACCGCGGGCGCGTCGGCGGCCGGTGCGACCGTTTCGTCGGCGTGTTCGAAGCCGATGTGCTCCTCGAAGGTTTCGAGCACCACGCGCCACCAGTCGAAGGTGTCGTTGAGGTTGTTCTGATGCACACCGGACCAGAGGTTCACGTTCATCTCGATCGCCGGGTCGCCGTCGGCGTCGAGATAGGCCTTGCCGAAGCTGCCGTCACGGTTCCAGGCGTTGAGGGTCTCCATATCGACCCCGGTCGTGTTGCTGTAGCTCGACAGGAACAGGATTCTCGTGCAATCGGCCCCGTCGGTGCAGCCGAAGAACAGGACGGCGTAATTGGTGCGGGCGATCTGGCCGGAGATCATCGGGTCGCCGGCGCTGTCCTGTTCGACAATCGCCTCGCCGTAGTCCGACGCGATGGCGGCGATGGTCTCGATCTGGGTGGCGTCGATGAGCGTCTGGGCGGTTCCGGGCGCTGGTGCCGTCAGAAGAAGGGCCGCGAGGAGGGCTGCGGGGAAGGATTTTGCGTGGATCATTGTTCGGACACCTGTTTCAAGAGGCCCGGGCGCGCAGGTCGGCACCCGGGGTGTTCACCGCCCCTG
>DQCI01000202.1:393-1503 GCA_003545125.1 Paracoccaceae bacterium | reverse complement strand
TTGACGGCTGAGGCGGGTCGGGACACACAAAAAGTGCCGAAACACGCCAGGCAGACGGCCGAACGAAAAGACCCCGCAGGCGGCTGCCCACGGGGTCCGGAATGTCGAGGGTGCGTCGGCCAGGCCCTAGAGGGGCTTGAGGTCGCCCGCGGATTCGCGGCCGTCGCGGCCCGAAACCATCTCGTATTCGATCTTCTGGTTCTCTTCGAGCCCCGTCAGCCCGGCGCGCTCGACGGCCGAGATGTGGACGAAGACATCCTTGCCGCCGTCATCGGGGGCGATGAAACCGAAACCTTTGGTGGCGTTGAACCATTTCACGGTGCCAGTGGCCATCCGTTCTCTCCTTACTTAGAACCCGGCCACGTCATTGCGCCGGGGTGGTGCAGCCAGTCTTCAAGTCTTAAGCTGCCCCAAAAGAGGGAGCGGTCGTCCGAAGTTCTGTTGTCACGCGCCAATAGATTGAGGCACAACGCGCGAAACGCAAGTGAAAGATTTGTGAAATCGGGGCGGGCCATGAAGGTTTACGGGATTCGCAATTGCGACACGGTGAAGAAGGCAATGCGGGCGCTTACGGCGGCCGGGCACGCGCCCGAGCTTGTCGACATTCGTGCTACACCGCTGGAAGAGGCTGATTTCAGACGATTTTTGGAGGCGTTCGGTGCGCAGATGCTGAACCGGCGCTCGGCGACCTGGCGCGGGCTCGACGACGCGGCGCGCGGGTTGGACCCGGTGCGGCTGGTTTCCGCTCATCCGACCCTGCTGAAACGGCCGGTAATTGAGGCAGGCGACCTGCGGACGATCGGCTGGACGGCGGAAACCGAAGCAATGTGGCTTGGCAAGCGCTGACAGGGGCCTTACCTGACGCGGGAAGCTTTGGAGGGAAGACATGCGCAACGCCGCCGCCGTGCTCGGCATCATCGCTGGGGTCATCGGAATGTTCGTCGGGCTGTTCGGCTACGGCTGGACCTCGCTCGTGGCCGACAACCCGGAGGTGGGCGAGGCTTTGTTCAACTTCCAGAGCCCCGGGTTCGTGCGCTTCGTCTCGATCGCGGGGCCGGTGCTGGCGATCGCCGGCGGCGCGATGGCCCGGTACCGCGCCCTTTGGGGCGG
>DQCI01000202.1:0-306 GCA_003545125.1 Paracoccaceae bacterium | reverse complement strand
GAGCCGAAATCACATTTCTGAGCCCCGGGTTCATTGCGCGAGCCGGCGGTCGATGAGCCGGTCGAGTGACAGGGGACCTGCGCCTTTCAGCACGAGCGTGAGCAGCACGAACACCCAAAGCAGCCGTTGGTCGAGGATGACGCTGTCTGGGAGCCGGTCGAACCAGGCGCCGATTGTGCCGGGGTCGGCCGCGTGCCCGACAATGTCGGTGAGCGATTGCAACACGACGAAGCCGATCATGCCAAGGGCTGCGAGCCGGGTCAGGAGACCAACCAGGATCAGCGCGGGCAGGATGAACTCGGCGAG
>DQCI01000155.1 GCA_003545125.1 Paracoccaceae bacterium | reverse complement strand
GGGACCAATGAGGAAGGCAGGCAGAGGCAGATGAACAGATCGTTTTCCCCTTTTCGTGCGGGGGTTTCCCTGCTGTGTGGCCGCGCGCTTCCGGCGCTGGTCGCCTGCGCCGAGAAAGAAGTCATCCTGCCGGGCGAGCGTGAAGACATTCGCGCGCCGGGCGAAGATGTGGGCGTTGTTGAAAACACCTCAAGCCCGATCCGCCTGCCGGCCCAAAGCGCCAATCGCGACTGGACACAATCCTTTGGCTCGCCCGGTCACCGGGTTGCCCATCCGGCCCTGCGCGCCACACCTCAGCTGATCTGGTCGGTGTCGATTGGTACGGGCGATGAGCGCCGGGCCCGGATCACCGCCGATCCGGTGGTTGCCGGCGGGTTGATTTATACGCTGGACAGCGGTGCGCGTGCCTCGGGTGTCACCCCGTCGGGCACTCTGGCCTGGAGCACTGATCTGGTCCCGGCCGGCGATGCCGAGGGGCAGGCAACCGGCGGTGGCATGGCCTATGACAAGGGCACGCTTTATGTTTCGAGCGGCTTTGGCCTGCTCAGCGCGCTGGACGCCAAGACCGGCGCGATCCGCTGGCAGCAACGGCTTGAGGCGACCGGCAGCGGCCAACCTCTGGTGCAGGATGGGCTGATCTATCTGGTGGCCGGCGATGAAACCGGCTGGGCGATCGAGACCAAGACCGGGCGCATCGCCTGGCAGATCGAGGCCACCCCGTCGGTGTCCAACGTACTGGGCGCGCCGGCCCCGGCGATTGCCGGCGATCTGGTGGTGTTTGCCTTTGGCTCGGGCGATCTGGTTGCTACGTTCCGGCGCGGCGGTTTACGCCGCTGGTCGGCCAGTGTCGCGGGGCTGCGCAAAGGCGTGGCCCGCTCGCGGATCGGTGACATCACCGGCAGCCCGGTGGTGGTTGGCGGCACGGTTTATGTAGGCAATCATTCGGGCCGCACCGTGGCCCTTGCCACGGACCTGGGAGGACGGCTGTGGACCACGGACGAGGGCGCGCTTGGTCCGGTCTGGCCGGTTGGCGGCAACTTGTTTCTGGTCTCGGACTCTGGCCATCTGGTACGTCTGAACGCCTCGGACGGGCGCACGATCTGGGCGGTGGACCTGCCTGGCAACGTCAGGGACAAGCCGCGCAAACGCGGGAAATCCTACGCGCAATACGGGCCGGTTCTGGCGGGCGGGCGGGTGATCGTGCCCTCCGGCGACGGGGTTATCCGCTTCTTTGCCCCCGAGGATGGCCGCCTGACGGCATCGGTTGCGGTACCCGGCGGGGCCTCGACCGGGCCGGTGGTGGCGGGCAGCACGCTTTACGTTGTCGGCGCGGATGGCAAATTGCACGCTTTCCGATAGGGCCAAGATGGTTTAAGGGGGCGGTTCACGTTCTCGAAAGTTAACCCGATGTCCTTTACCCTTGCCATTGTGGGCCGCCCGAATGTGGGCAAATCCACCCTGTTCAACCGCCTTGTCGGCAAGCGCCTGGCCCTGGTCGACGACCAGCCCGGCGTGACGCGTGATCTGCGCGAAGGCGCGGCGCGGCTGGGCGATTTGCGATTCACCGTGATCGACACGGCGGGTCTGGAAGAGGTCACGGACGACAGCCTTCAGGGCCGCATGCGCCGTTTGACCGAACGGGCGGTTGATATGGCCGACATCTGCCTGTTCATGATCGACGCGCGCGCCGGTGTGACGCCCACTGATCAGGTTTTCGCCGAAATCCTGCGCAAGCGTTCGGCGCATGTCATTCTGGCGGGCAACAAGGGCGAAGGATCGGCCGCCGATGCCGGAATGATCGAGGCCTATTCGCTGGGTCTGGGTGAGCCGATCCGCATGTCGGCGGAACATGGCGAAGGTCTGAACGACCTGTATGCGCAGCTGATGCCGCTGGCCGATGAGTTCGCCTCACGCACCGACGAGGACGCGCCCGAGACCGACATAGCGCTGTCCGAGGAAACAGACGGGGACGAAGCCTACGCCGCCCCAACCGAGGCCAAACCGCTACAGGTTGCCGTTGTAGGCCGGCCCAATGCCGGAAAATCCACGCTTATCAACCAGATACTGGGTGAAGACCGGCTGTTGACCGGTCCCGAGGCCGGTATCACGCGCGACGCGATCTCGCTGCGCACCTCCTGGGCGGGGTCGGATGGCGTGCCTGTGCCGATGCGGATATTTGACACCGCTGGTATGCGTCGCAAGGCCAAGGTGCAGGAAAAGCTGGAAAAACTGTCGGTCGGCGACGGGCTGAGGGCGGTCAAGTTCGCCGAGGTGGTGGTGGTCCTGCTGGACGCGGCGATCCCGTTTGAACAACAGGATCTGCGCATTGCCGATCTGGCCGAACGCGAGGGGCGCGCCGTCGTTGTCGCGGTCAACAAATGGGACATCGAGCCAGAGAAGCAACAGAAACTGCGCGATCTGCGCGAGAGCTTTGAGCGGCTTTTGCCGCAGTTGCGCGGCGCGCCTCTGGTGACTGTGTCGGCCAAGACGGGCCGGGGGCTGGACCGGTTGCAGGATGCGATCATGCACGCCTATGAGGTGTGGAACCGCCGGATACCCACGGCGGCGCTGAACCGCTGGCTGATTGGCATGCTCGAGCAGCACCCGCCGCCGGCACCGCAGGGCAAGCGGATCAAGCTGCGCTATATGACCCAGGCCAAATCACGCCCGCCGGGGTTTGTGGTGATGTGCAGCCATCCCGACAAGATGCCGGCCAGCTATTCGCGCTATCTGGTCAACGGGTTGCGCACGGATTTCGACATGCCGGGCACGCCGATTCGTCTGTTCCTGCGCTCGCAGTCGGACAAAAACCCCTATAAGGGGCGCAAGAAGGCCGGGCCGTCAAAGCTGCGTAAACATATCCACGGGCATCGCACCGACCGCTAAAAGCCTTTCGACCTATCGTTAAAAAAAGCGCATCAGAATTGCCGTCGAGGCAGCGTTTGCTTTCCAAACGGGTTCGGCGGAAATTCTGGCTCAAAATTAAGTCGAAAGGCTATAGGCTCAGCCGCGCCGACGACGCCCGCGGCTGCGCCGTTCGGGGGCCGGCGCGTCGCCGGTGCCATCCGAGGCGGAGCTGAAACCGCCCAGGGCTTCGGTGATCTGTTCCAGTGTCGGCCGCTCTGCGCGCGGGCGGCTGTCCAGCGCATCGCGCATCCGGGTCAGGTGCTCGGGCATGGTGCCACAGCAACCGCCGATGATCCGCGCGCCGCTGTCGCGCGCCATCACCGCGTAATCGGCCATCAACTCGGGCGTGCCATCGTAATGGATATGCCCGTCGACGTATTTCGGGATGCCGGCGTTGCCCTTGGAAATCAACGGGCATTCGGTGCCCTGCGCCACAAACCCCTGAACCGTGCGCAGGATGTCCGAGGCACCGGTGCCGCAATTGGCCCCAAACGCCAGCGGCGGATTGTCCAGCTCGTCGATCATCTTTACCATGTCGCTTGAGGTCATCCCCATCATCGTGCGCCCGGCGGTGTCAAAGCTCATCGTGCCGCACCAGGGCAGACCGGCCAGACCGAAGGCTTCGGCGGCGGCGCGGAATTCTTCCGG
>DQCI01000064.1:1667-4546 GCA_003545125.1 Paracoccaceae bacterium | reverse complement strand
TGAGACGGCACGTCGTGTCGGCTGGGAAGAAGCCCGGAAGATCAATGCAACGGTCGCCGACGAAGTGCGAGCGTTCATTACCCGGCCGTGAGTCGCCGCACGTGGCCGCGCCGTTGCGGCCACGTGCATGTCCCATGTAACTTTGCTGGGAATAGGGAGGTGTCTGGAATGTTGCGACATGTTCGCGCGGTGTACGAAAGTGCGCTCAAGGGGTTTGTGCTGCTCTTCGGCGCTGCGGTGGGATTCATCGCCGTCACGGTCTCGATGAACATCTTCCTGCGCCTGTTTGGCGTGCCCACGGTTGAGTGGGTCGGAGAGGTGGCGGAATACTCGATCTATGTGGGGGCATTCGCGGCCGCGCCCTGGGTCCTCCGCCTTGGACTCCATGTCAGGATCGACATCCTCTCCAAGACCCTGCCCCGTGCGGGCGCTCGTGCGCTCGACCTGGTCGCCGATTCTGTCGGTCTCGCGATCTGTCTGTTCATCGCCTACTTCAGCGCGGGTGCCGCCTACAACTCGTTCGAACACGGCAGCAGCATCTACAAGAGCTTGGTGATCCCGGAATGGCCCCTGCTTGCGGTCATACCTGCCTCTTTCCTGCTTCTCGGTATCGAGTTTCTGCTGCGCATCCTGGCCAATAAATCGGATGACGCCGAGACGACGTCAATCTCGGGAGGGTTCTGACCATGGAGTGGTATCTCGCGCTCTTGCTGATGCTTGCCATCATCGGCTTCGGCATGGCCATCGGCCTACCGGTCGCCTTTTCCTTCATCGGGGCGAACCTGATCGGCATGACGCTGTTCATGGGGGGCACCGCGTCGCTGGAATTCCTGTCCGGTGAAATGTTCGAATCGGTGGCCAAGTTTTCCTTCCTGCCCGTCGTTCTGTTTCTGCTGATGGGAGAGATCCTGTTCCAGTCCAAGGTCGCCTTCCGGGCGATCAACGCGGTCGATGTTCTGATCTCGCGCGTTCCCGGCCGCATGTCGGTGGTGGCGATCGCCGGGGGAACCATTTTTTCATCGCTCACCGGCTCGACCATTGCCAACACGGCGCTGATGGGCGGTGTTCTGTTGCCCGATATGCTCAAGCGGGGCTATCACCCGAGCATCGCCATGGGGCCGATCATGGCGACAGGGGGGATTGCCATGCTGATCCCGCCCTCGGCGCTGGCGGTCCTGCTGGGCAGTCTCGCCTATATTCCGATTTCGTCGCTCCTTGTGGCGGGGCTCGTGCCCGGTATTCTGATGGCAGTGCTGTTTTTGAGCTATGTCCTGATCCGGTGCACAATCAACCCCGAACTGGCTCCGGTTCAGGCCACCGTAGACGATCTGACGCTCGGCGAGAGATGGCGCCCGTTTCTGGTCTACGTGCTGCCCCTGATGTTGATCTTCGTTGCCGTGGTGGGCAGCATCTTCGGGGGCATCGCATCGCCGACCGAGGCGGCCGCAATCGGCTGCATGGCCGCGGTGATCGCAGCGATCGCATACCGGTCACTGACCTTCGAAGTCCTGGGGATTGCGCTCTCCGAGACCGCCAAGGTCGCCTCAATGATCCTGCTCATCGTGGCCGGTTCTACCACCTTCTCTCAACTCCTCTCCCTTTCGGGGGCGATCCAGGGGATGCTGGGTTTCGTGGAAGGGATGAACCTGACGGCCTTTGGTGCGGTGTTGATGATGCTGCTTGTGTTGATCTTCCTGGGCGCTTTCATGGATCAGGTCAGCATGCTTTTGGTCACTCTTCCCTTCTTCCTGCCGATTGCGCTGGCGCAAGACGTCAACATGCTCTGGCTTGGCGTCCTGTTCCTGGTGGTGATGGAGGTCAGTCTGTTGACACCGCCATTCGGCCTCCTGCTGTTCGTGATGCGCGGCGTGGCGCCGGAGTCGATATCAATGCTGGCGATCTACCGGGCGGCGATACCGTTCATCTGCCTCGAACTCCTGGTTCTGTTCGTGCTGTTCCTGTTCCCGGAACTGGCCCTCTGGTTGCCCAGCTTCCTGTAGCCGGCGGGTTCGCCGACACGTAGGGCCGACAAGCGGCAGAACGTCGTGCTTTGTCGGTGATTTGGGCCATGGGAGCGCAGGTCGCGGCGTCTTTCAGCGGGGTTGCTTGTCAATTGGTCATGAGCAGCCCCACTTGAATGGTCCAGTTTGAAAGTTGGTGCATTGTTGGCCTTGGGTCCATCGGAACGATGGTTTCGGGCGCTGGTGGTCGGTAGCCTAAGGCATTGTGGGGACGTCTCGTGTTGTCGTGTTTCCTCCCTCCTTCAATGAGGATCTGGGCTTCGCGCAGCGAATAGAAGATCTCGCCATTCAGCACTTCATCTCGCATTCGCCCGTTGAAGCTTCCGCCCGATCCGTTCTCCCATGGTGACCCTGGCTCGATGTAGACGGTGTTTACACCGCCGAGAGGGGCCATCCAGCGTCTCGCAGCAACGCAGCAACGCAGCAATCCGGCGATAGCCATATCGACCGAACTGGCGTGTCAGCTCGATCATGTCGGCAACCAGGCGTTCCTCGTCAGCGCGCCCCTGCGGCGGTCGTCGCTGGGTCGACCGATGCCGCCCCGGACCGCGACAAAGCCGACGTTCGCAAACCTTCATCTGGCTGCGCACGTGACCGATGCAGGCCCGACGACGGGAAGGGCTCAAAAGGTTCCCCTTGCTGCCTCCGACAGGATCAATCTGTCCAGCGTAAGGTCCGACACAGCTCGCCGGAGCCGTTCATTCTGCTTTTTGGAGCCGCTTCAGTTCCTTGAGCTGTGCCGTGCCCATTCCGCCATACTTCTTGTTCCAGCGATAATTGGTTTGTTCCGTGACGCCGATCTGCCGGATCGCGTCGATGCGGGGAACCTTTGCCCCATCAGTACCTCAACCTGCCGCA
>DQCI01000064.1:0-1592 GCA_003545125.1 Paracoccaceae bacterium | reverse complement strand
GGCTCAAGTCGGCTGAGCCGCTCCGATCGCGGCGACGGTGTTCACGACGATGCGGCGCGCCTCGGGACGTTGACTGCGAGCAACCATGCGGCCCTGGATAGCCTTGCATCCACATGAGTGTTCCGGCAATTCGGCGCCGGTGCGGACGAAGAACAGCGGCACCGGGCGGAGGGCTCGCCCAATCCGCCCTGCCGTTCGCATACCGCGTGTCCGTCAGGTGAGGGCGCCGGGCAACGCCGGTCATGCGTCGTCCGACCGGCTCATGAAAACCCTGGCCAGCGTCTCAGTTCTTGTCGACGGGTTACGACCTCATCCGCCCCGCCGTCTCGCGCTCGGCGCGTTTACAGCGCATCGGCGGCAGGCCCTTGTCCATCAGCGCCATGTCATCGAGAACCATGTCGCCCATCTGTCTGAACGCGACATCCATTGCGCCGGCGCGATGCGCCGAGCGGATCAGCCCGGAGAGCTTGCGGGCGCGGTGTTCGGCAGGCATGGGTTCCTCCGGCCAGACATCGGTGGCGGCGCGAATATGGCCGCGTTCCACCGCGTCGAGTAGCGCGTCGAAATCGACCACGTCAGCACGCGAGAGCAGGATGAACGCGGCCCCCGGGCGTATCGACGCTGACCTGCCACAAGGGAAACGCCCGACGCCAGAGTGCTGGCGGGAGGCGGCGCGGTTGGCACTGATGGGCGGGCGCACACGGCGTGAAATCGGGGAAGATCTCGACCATCCACTGTCCGGCAGGCCATTGCGAAGCACTGTCGCGAGAGGGGGGCTGTCGACATTTTTGCGGTGCAACAACGGATCGCGAAGCTCGAGGCGATCAATAAGGGGCTCGATCTGGGCGTCCAGGCCGGCCCGGCGCAGGCCACGCGTGTTCGGCTGGCCTCAACGCGCTGCAGGCCGGGGCATCGTTGTTGCGGGCGGGGCCGGGGAGGCAGCGAACGCTGCATTCGCAACACGGCAACATCATGAACCAAGAAGTGACGCAAGGCGAAACAGGCCTCGCCGTCATTGCCCCGGCAACTGATACCTTCGAGGAGAAGACAGGTTGCCAGTTCCATGCATACCGCCTTGTTTTCGACAACGGGTGCGGCGCGGAGTGGCCGGGCGATTGGCGGGGCCGATCAACCCGGGAAGGTCGCGAGAGTGATGCCGCTGACGTTCGAGATCCAGTCCTCTATCCTGACGGGCGCTTCAGGCCTCGGCGGCGCCGGATCGACTGTGGGCATAGCATCGGTCTATCGCGGAATCGACACCGCGGCAGGCGTGCCGAAGCCCGGCGATGCTGGGGCGGCAATCGCCGCGTCCGGCCGTCCGGCGAGCCGGGCACGGGTCCGGACGGATGGCGCGACGCTCAATCGTGAAAAGCTTGCCGCAGGGGCCCCCGACAGCCCGGCGCGACCGGCCATCTGCGGCCACCTGCCGCCGTCAAAATGCCCGTGTGCCCCGCCCCGCGGCCGACCAGGGGAAGGGATTGGCGCGTCTATCCCCCCAAGGCAGCCTGTCGACTACTCGGCTTCGGACGGCATCCTCTCTCCCCGGGTTGTCGACCCCGGCGCAGGGGGAGGAGGCCGGGCAAGCCGGAGGG
>DQCI01000087.1 GCA_003545125.1 Paracoccaceae bacterium | reverse complement strand
ACGCGCATCTCGTCGGCGTCCAACGTGCCGGGTGTGGTCCAGGCGCGCCAGACCAGGGTGAGCACGAAGGCGAAGAGGCCGAAGCCGATCACGATCGCGGTGAGCACCAGCGCCTGCGGCAGCGCATTGG
Source organism: Paracoccaceae bacterium (assembly GCA_003545125.1). Lineage (GTDB taxonomy): Bacteria > Pseudomonadota > Alphaproteobacteria > Rhodobacterales > Rhodobacteraceae > Sinisalibacter. The sequence continues at coordinate 2,749 of DQCI01000087.1, read as the reverse complement.
CGGCAAGGGCCGTGGGGACGTCGGCCCCCTCAGGGGTCAGCGGCGGCGCGCCTTCGGTCATCCGCCCGGCGGTGAAGATCACCAGGTTCGCCGCGTTCGAGATCAGGACCAGCCTGAAGATGAAGCGCAGCATGTGCCCCGACAGCATCAATTAGACCGCGGCGGCGACCAGGCGCCGATGGTGATCGCCAGAAGGGTTTCCATCAGACTTGCTCTTCCATGCTGAAGACCAGCGCCCGGATCGCGCCGAAAACGGCCAGAAAGACGCCGACGTCGAAGACCAGAACGGTCGGCAGCGGCAGGCCCTTGTCGACGGTGGTGGCACCCAGAAACAGCCACTGGCCGGTGAAGAACGCATCCCCGAACAGAGCGGCGGAGAGCCCGGCGATGAGCGCCACGCCGAGGCCGGTCTCGGCCAGTGTCTCGGGGGCGAGGCGCAAGGCGCGGCGCGCGTCGGCAGTGCCGCAGGCGATGGCGTAGATCGCGAGCCCAAGCGCGAAGGTGGCGATGCTGAGGATCAGCGGCAGGGTCACCCGCCCAGAGGGTGAGGTCGCGCGCCTCCCCGGCTTGACCGGTGAGCGACAGCACGGTCGGGGTCACGAGGGTGCGTTGCAAGAGATCCGGGTAGAGCCCGAACAGCGCACCCAGGGCTGCAAGGATCACCGGACCGGCGCGCATCGGCCAGGGCACCTCACGCACCGGGCGCGCGGTGGTGGTGGCGGCGCGCCAGAAGGGGCGGAAGGCGACGATGCCCGCGACCGCGAACATCAGCGCGTTGGCGAGCAGCACCGCGCCTGCGACCGGCGCCGGTTCCGACCCGACGGCCAGGGCCCCGGCGTATTTGAGCTCCTTGCCGATGAAGCCGAGAAAGGGCGGAAAGCCCGCCATCGACATCGCCGCGACCGCCGCTGCGACCGCCGTGACCGGCATCATGCGGCCGAGCCCGCCGAGAGAAGAGAAGCGACCTCGCGGGTGCCGGTCGCCTTGTCGATGGCGCCGACGACAAGAAACAGCGCCGCCTTGTAGAGCGAATGCACGATCAGGAAGGTCGCGAAAGCGGTCATCGCGTAGCCCGATTCCTGACCGAGAAACAGCATCAAGGTGCCGAGCGCCATCAACGTGGTGTAGGCGAGCGCCTGTTTCAGATCGGTCTGGCGCAGCGCAGGGCGAACACGCTGGCGAAGACGGCGGTGACGGCGCCGAAACTGGTGAGCGTGTAGAACCAGACGTCGCTGCCGGCCATGGCGGGGTGCATCCGCGCCAGCAGGTAGACGCCAGCTTTGACCATCGTTGCCGAATGCAGGAAGGCCGAGACCGGCGTGAGCGCGGCCATCGCGTTCGGCAGCCAGAAATGGAACGGGACCTGAGCGGATTTGGTGAAAGAGCCGAGGAGCAGCAGGGCAAGGATCGGCAGGTAGAGCGCATGCGCCGACAGGGCGGTGCCCTTGGCGAGGATCTCGGAGATCCGCGGCGTGCCCGTAGCCAGCCCGAGCAGGATCAGCCCGGCGAGGAGGGCGGGCCCGCCTGCCCGGTCACGAACAGCGCCTGGAGCGCGTTGCGCCGGCTCTTCTCGGCGGTATGCGAGAAGCCGATCAGCAGATAGGAGGTGAAGGTGGTGAGCTCCCAGAACACGAACCGCAGCATGAGGTCGTCGGCCAGCACCAGCCCCAGCATCGAGAGCATGAAGGCGGTGAGGTGGAGCGCGGAGCGGGCGAAGTGTCGATGCCCGGCGAGATAGCTGTTGGAATAGAGCAGCACCAGCGCGCCGATGCCGCCGATCAACGGCGCGAAGGTCAGCGACAACCCGTCGACGAGAACGGCGAGCGAAATGCCCAAGCTCGGCACCCAGGGCCGCACCACGGTCAGGGCTTCTCCGGCGGCGATGGACGGGACGAGGCTGGCGAACCTGGCAAACAGGCCCACGGCCAGCAGGATCGGCACAACGCCCCAAATCCCGTTGCCGCGCTGGGGTGTGTTGTGCTCGCCCGCGCTCATTGGGCGGAGACCGGCGAGACGAAGCCCTCGGGCTTCACGGTCAGGGTCGAGCATTTCACCTGGGCGAGCACCGTCTCGGCGGTGTTGCCGATGAACAGCCCGGCAATCCCCGTGCGCGCGACCGTGCCCATCACGAGCGTGCCGATCGCTTCGTTTTCGGCGTGTTCAGGCAAGATCTCCGACGCGCGGCCTTTGAGGTGAAGCCGGCGCATCGGGTCGGCGTGCGCGGCGTAGGCGTCGGTCAAAGTCCGAAAGCGCGCGGCGCTGCGCGCTTCTTCACGCGCCACCAACAGATCGACTTCGGCCTCGGAAGCCCGCGCAAAACCGCTGTGACGCAGGGTCGATTCCTCGGGCAGCGACCAGACATTCACGACATCGAGCCAAGCGTCATCCTGCTGGGCGAGCGAGGTGCAAGCTGCAGGATCGGTTGGTTGAGCCTGTCGCGCATGGGGTCGTCCGGATCCGGGTCGACGGCGGCCATGATGCGCCGCGACCGCGCCTCGAGCCGGGTGTTCAACACCCAGACCGGACAGGGGCACTTGCGCAAGAGATGCATGTCGTCGCTGGGCAGCAACGGGGCCGAGGCCGCGCCGCGCTCGGATTTGACCATGAGATCATGCCCGTGTTGCAGCACCCGGCGGATCGCTTCAATGAACATCGTGCCGGTGTCGATTGCGATCTCGGCTAACGCGCCGCGCTGGCGAAGGCGCGCGGCGAGGGTTTCCAACCGCGCCCGGCGGGCGGCGAAGAGGTG
>DQCI01000273.1:17705-28759 GCA_003545125.1 Paracoccaceae bacterium | reverse complement strand
TCTACCAGCTGAGCTATAGGGGCATGCGGGGGTACGTGTAGGCATTTGGCGCGCGTCGTTCAAGCGTCACTTGCTGGCGCGGGCGGCCAGCGCCACCGCGGCGAGGCCAACCGCGATCACCAGCATCGCCGCCGGCGCCGCCTGGCCGATCTGCTCGAGCGAGGCCTTCTCGTAGACGCGGGTCGACAGGGTGTTGTAGTTGAACGGCCGCAGCAGCAAGGTCGCGGGCAGTTCCTTCACGCTGTCGACAAACACCAAGAGCAGCGCCGTGCCGACGGAGCCGCGGATCAGCGGCACGTAAATCTCGCGCAGCGCGCCGCCGGCGGTGCGCCCGAGCGAGCGGGCCGCCATCGGCAGCGACGGCGAGACCCGGTCCATCGCGCTTTCGGCCGCGCCCTGGGCGATGGCGAAGAAGCGCACCGAATAGGCATAGACAACGGCGAAGGCGGTGCCGGTCATGAACAGCCCCGGGTCCCATCCGGTCAGATTGTAGATCGTGTCGGCAATGGCGTTGTCGGCGGCCGCGAGCGGGATCAGGATGCCCACGCCCAGCACCGCACCAGGGGCGGCATAGCCGATGGTGGTGATGGGCGTGATCCTGCGCGGCAGACGCGAGGCGGTCAGCTTGATCCCGTAGGTCAGAAACAGCGCCGCCGTCACCGTGACAACGGCCGCCGCCCCGCCGACCACCAGCGTGTTGCGTAGCGCCAGCGCCAGGCCCGGCGCCATCCAGCCCTCCGCGTTGACCACCGAATGCCAGCCGATCACCCCCACCGGCAGCACGAACCCCACCACGAAGGGCACAGTGCACAGCGCCGTCGCGAGCCAGCCGTGCCAGCCGGTGAGCCGGATCGTCTCGATCGGCCGCTGGTGGCGCGCGCCCTGGTAGAAGCGGCTCTTTGACCGGCTCGCCTTTTCGAGCCCGACAAGCAGCAGCACGAGACCGAGGATCACCAGCGACAACTGCGCCGCACCACCGGCGTTTCCCATCTCGAGCCAGGTGGTGAAAATACCGGTGGTGAGGGTCTGGACCGCGAAGAACTCGACGACGCCGAAATCCGACACCGTCTCCATCATCACGATCGCCGTCCCGGCGGCGATGGCGGGCCGCGCGAGCGGCAGGCCCACCCGCCAGAACCGGGCGATGGGGCCGGAGCCCAGCGCCCGGGCGACCTCGTAGATCCCCCCTGATTGCTCACGGAAGGCGGTGCGCGCCATCAGGTAGACATAGGGGTTGAGTGCCGCGGCCAGGACCACGACCGCAGCCCCGCGCGACCGGATCTCGGGGAACCAGTAGTCGCGCGCGCTGTCCCAGCCGAACAGCCCGCGCAGCCCGGTCTGCACCGGGCCCGAGAACTCGAGGAAATCGACCAGCGCATAGGCGCCCACATAGGCCGGAATGGCGAGCGGGAACAACAACATCCATTCGAGCCAGCGCGCGCCCGGGAACCGGTACATCGCCACGTACCAGGCGCTGCCCGTCCCCACCATCGCGGCGATCAGCGCCACACTGCCTGCGATGATCGCAGTGTTGGAGAGGTAGCGTGGCAACACCGTCGCCATCAAGTGCGGCCAGACATTTTCGGACGGCGCAAACGCCATCCACAGGATCGCGAAGATCGGCGCCACGACCGCGACGCCGATCACCACCGCTCCGACCGACCAGAGGGTCGGCAGGCGGCCGCGGGCCCCGGACCGGGAAACTTGAGCGTTTTGGTCAACCATCGCGATTTCCCTTACGCGAAACCCGTTTAACTGTCCAGAAATGCCGATATATTGCCTCGAATCCCACTCATTCGTGCGGCTCTATGCACAACATGCGTATTTCGTTCCACCTCGGCGTGCATGAGACCGACGACGACCAGCTCGTCCGCTCGCTCCTGAAAAACTCCAAGGTTCTGCTGGCCGAGAACGTCGCCGTGCCGGGGCCGGGACGGTATCGGCCGATCGTCAACCAGGTGCTGGAGAAACTCAAGGGCGAGCGGGCGAGCCCGGACACCCAGGACGTGTTGCTCGAACAGATCCTCGAAGCCGACGACACCGAGCGGCTGGTGCTCTCGAGCCCCTATTTCCTGTCGAACCACCCAGGGGCGCTGCGGGCCGGGCGGCTCTACCCGCGGTCGGGCGCGGCAACGCGCGCGCTGGCCAACCTGTTCCCGGACAACGAGGTCGAGTTCTTTTTCGCGGTCCGCAACCCCGCCACCTTCGTGCCGGCGCTGCACATGCGGCTGCAAAAGGCGCCCTTCGCCGAATACACCGCCAGAATCGACCCCGACTCGCTGGTCTGGTCCGACATGGTCCGCGACATCCGCGCCGCCAACCCGGAGGCGCCGATCACCATCTGGTGCAACGAGGATACGCCGTTGATCTGGCCGGAGGTGATGCATAGCGTGACCGGGCTGGCAGCCGACGTGCAGTTGATGGGCGGGTTCGACATCCTCAGCCGGATCATCGCCAAGGAAGGCATCAAGCGGATCCGCAGCTATCTCGCGGCCCACCCCCCGGCCAACGAGGAACAGCGCCGCCGGGTGCTCGCGGCCTTTCTCGACAAATACGCGCTCGAGGACGAGGTCGAAGAAGAGCTCGACCTGCCGGGCTGGACGCCGGAGCTCATCGACCACCTGACCGCGGTCTACGACGACGACATGGTCGAGATCTCGCGCATTGACGGGGTGCGGGTCATCACCGCCTGAGCTCCCGCGGCCACGCGGCCACGCCGACCACACCAGGCGCGATGCCGCTTCGAAGCGGCATGAACGCGGGTTGAAACCGCGTTACGAAGGCGTTTCGAAACGCCTTCCCCCGCTCACATTCCGAGCGCTTCCTTGTACATCTCCAGCACCGCCTCTTCCTCGGCAATATCGTCCTTGTCGCGCTTGCGCAGTGCAACCACCTTGCGCATGACCTTGGTGTCGTAGCCCCGCGCCTTGGCCTCCGCCATCACTTCCTTCTGCTGCTCGGCGAGATCCTTCTTTTCGGCCTCGAGCCGTTCGAAGCGTTCGATGAACTGGCGCAGTTCGTCGGCGGTCACGCGGTAGCTGTCGGGTTTCTGGCTGTCTGCGGTCAGGTCCATGGGGGGTCTCCGGGGCTGTCTTCGGGGCTGTCTTCGGGGGGCCGTTTTCGGGGGGATGTCTTCAGGGTCGGGACCCTTAGCTACCGCGCCGGGCGCGCGCCTTCAAGCCCCGCATCTTTCTCGCCTCCCGCAGCCGCCACCCCCCTTGTCCGACGACCCGAAATCGGGCACATTCTTCCTGCGGCGGCCACCTGGATCGCCCCGGTTCCCGCCGCACCTTTGGCCCGTACTGCACGGCACGCCGTGAAATGGGCATTCGCAAACGATCATATCCATCCACGGTCCCTTCCGAGGGACCTTGGCCTTTGCGCGGATACCGGTACAGCGCCGGTCGCGCCGGGGCCTTGACCGGAGTCCGCCCGCCGATGTCACGTCATCTGCAAGAGTTGAAATGGTTCGCTTTCGCCCTCGGCCTGGCCTCGACCCTTGCGCTTGTGCTGGAAATGCATCCCTGGCCGATGTTGCTCAGCCTGCCCTTTTGCCTGATCTGGATCTACGTCGCCTGGCTCAACACCGAGCCGCAGCTGAAATACATCAACATCGTCTTCTCGGGGCTTTATGTCTGGGGCATCCTGCGCTACTTCCTCTCCGGCTGACGCGGGCATGCAGGCGGAGAGAGACGCGGAGAGAAACATGGACTGGCTCATCATCATCGGAACCCTGGTCGCGCTTGTCGGGCTCGCCGGGCTGGTCGTTTCGGCCGTGCGGGTTCTGCGCGCCCGCCGTGCGGGGCTCGACGACGACGCGCTGAAAGACGCGGTGCGCCGCGCCATGGTGCTGAACATGGGCGCGTTCGCGCTGTCGGCGCTCGGGTTGATGATGGTCGTGGTCGGCGTGATCCTGGCCTGAGCCCGTCCGGCATCAGGCCCGCCGGTTGCCCAAGGCCGGCTCGCAGGGGCGCAGGCGTCCGGCCCGGATCGCCACCGGCAAAACCCTCGCCCGCTGCTTCGTTCGCCACTTCGCCCGCCAAAAAGCAGTTAGCGCTACCTGTAATGTTTTCAATCCCCTGACCCTGTGTCCGAGTTCGCCCACCCCTCGCCCACTCTTCGCCCACCCCGCGTCTGGCGCCGTCAGCCGTTGAGGCTGTCGAAATCCCCGCCGGACCGGATCAACTCGTCGAGCAGCGGCGCAGGGGTCCAGACCGCCATCGACAGATCGCCCGCCCCGGACCAGCCGCGCATCAGGTTGCGCGCGTGCAAGAGGCCGATCTGGTCGGCGGCCTCCATCGGCCCCCCGAGCCAGCGCGCAAGACCCAGACCGTGGATCGCCGCGACGTCCACGTCGGACGGGCGTGCGACCACGCCGGCCATCACCAGCCGCGCGCCGGCATTGGCCATCGCCAAAAGGCAGCGGCGCCGGATCTCGTCCTCACCCGGCGACGTAACGGCGGCCGGCACCCGCGACGCCTCGCGCAATGCCCCGATCAGCCGGCGGGCTTCGGGGGCCACGCCCTGCAGAGCGCCGTCGGTACCGTAGCGATAGAAGCCCTGCCCGGCGGCGCGTCCGGTCCAGCCGGCGCCCTGCATCCGCGCGCGCAGCCGGCTGTCGCCGCCGGGGGCATCCACCGGATGCAGCCAGCCACGATCAGCTTTCTCGAACGGCCCCAGCGGCAAGCCGACACCGCGCATCGCGGCATCGATGGCGGCCGGATCGGTGCCCGTGAGCGCCAGGACTTCAGCCGCCGCGAACAGCGCGCCCTCGAGCGCCCCGGTCAGCTGCCCCGCCGTGCCACTGGCCAGAACCACGGGCACCTTGCCGATCCGCCGGGCAAACGCGATCCCGCTGGGCACAAGGTCCCCGGCCGCCCCGTCCGGCATCGCCAGTTCGAGGAGCCGGGTGCGGTGTGCCGGCGGCGGCATGTGCAGGCCGAGCACATCGCCCGGGCGGCCCGAAATCCGGTCCATCTCGGCCAGATCCGCCCCCGCCCCCAGCGCCAGCAGCGTGCCCGGCGGCGCCTCGGCCCCTGCACGGGCGAGTTCGGCGCTCTGAACCTCCGGGTTGCGTTCGGTCGCAATCACCATCCCGGCTTCGCCGAGGTCGTCCAGGGTGCCGGCTGTGCGGAGACGTTTAAGCTCCGCGTCGCGGTCCTCGCTCGCGACCCGCCCCGTTCGCACATCCTCGGAATAGTCGGCGACGATCCGGGCGCGCAGCGCCAGCCGCACCGGCCCGTCGGGTTCGGCGAGCAGAACCGGCAGCCCGCCCGCGAGGCAGGCACGCGCCACCCGCGCGGCGTCAGCCCCCTGCCCCAACACCGCGACAAGCTCGACCTTGCGGGGCGGCGCATCCGCCCGGCCCTGGTCACGCGCGCAGCGCCGCTCCGCTAGAAAAGCATGGCGCAACCCGCGGGCCTCGGGGCTGTCGACAAGGCTCTCGTAGACCGCGCGCTCCATCGCGAGCCCGGAGTCGAACGGCAAGAGCAGCGCCGCCTCGACCAGGTGCACGACCTTCGCCGGGGCCGCCTCGGGGGCGTCCAAAAGCGCCGAGCGGCGCCCGGCCACGACGGCAAGATAGGCCCCGGGATCGCGCAGGCCCGCGGTCCAGGCGCGGGTCGGGCGCGGCGGCTGACCTTCGCGGGCCATGTTGCGGGCCGTGCCGAAGGCGGCGCGGTCGAGGTTCTTGCGGATCATCTTGTCGATGAGCCCGGCGCGCTCTGCCTGCTTGGCCATGACCGGACGGCCGCTCAACAGCATCTCGAGCGCCCGCGCGGGGCCGACAAGCCGGGGCAACCGCTGGGTGCCGCCAGCGGTGGGCACCACGCCCAACATCACGTCCGGCAAGCCGAACTGGGTGCCGGCGAGCGCCAGCCGGTAGTGGCAGGCCAGCGCCAGTTCGAGCCCGCCGCCGAGCGCTGTGCCATGGATCGCGGCGATCACGGGTTTCGGCGCGACCTCGATCCGCGCGCAAACCTCGCCGAGCCGCGGCCGGTCGGCCTCGCGGTGGAAATCGCGCACATCGGTTCCGGCGGGGAAGGTCCGCCCCTGCGCCCGAATCACGATGGCGCCAATGTCAGGGTCTTCGATCGCCCGGGACAGCGCGGCATCGAGCCCCGCCCGCACCGGCTGCACCAGCGCATTGACCGGGGGATTGGCAACGGTGATCAGCGCGACACCTTCGCGCGTCTCGTAGCGCACGGTTTCGCTCATCTCAGCCTCGACAGCCCTTTCGCCCGAATTCGATGGCACAACCTTAAGGTATTGGGTGAATAAGACAATCCCAAAGCCGATCTGCAACATCGCCCCGCGGTCACTCCACGGGGTGTTGCACGGGCGTTTTCGGGATCAGATCGGCATGTTGTCGAAGAAGTCGTCGGTCTCGGCCGAGGGGTCGTCCTCGTATTGCAGGAGTTCGGCCGGCACCGGCAGGCCCTGCGCGCGCATCTCGCCGATCTTCCGGCGTAGTTGCTCTCGCAGCAGGACACGATCTTCGGGGCGCGCCGCCAGATCGTCAAGCAGGGCCGCGACAGCCGCCAGAAGCTGTTCATGCGCCATTCTTCTCTCCTTTCCCGGTCGGGCCGGTCAGCCGCGCTTGTCGGCGCAGTTCCGGCAGAACGGCGTGTGCGGCACCACGTCGAGCCGTTCGGCTGAGATCTCGTCGCCGCAGCTCACGCAATAGCCGAATTCGCCTTCGTCCACCCGATCGAGCGCGGCCTTGATCTTTGTGATCTCGACCCTGCCGCTCGATCCCATCTGCTCGAGCACCTCATCGCCTTCGCGTTCGGTCGCGAGCTCTTCCCAATCCTTCGACTGATGGCTATCGAGCGCCTCGTCGATCTCCTGCAGGCGTGCCTGCAATTCCGTCAGGCGCGCTTCGAGCACCTCGCGGTATTTTGCGGTGTCGACCATCTGCCATCAATCTCCTTGAACCCATGACATCCTGCCCTTGCTTGCAGAACCTGTGCTTTGACCCATGTCAAGCGAGGGCGCGACAGGGTCGCCGCGGACCGCGGGCGCCAACGCCCGGGCGGATCGACGCCTGCAATGGAGACCTGTCGCTTGCGTGCATGCGCGGTGGACGCGCGCCGCGGGCCGCCGGTCGGCCCCGGTCATCTCGGGGGCCTCACGCGCCGAGGCTGCCCAGATCGCCAAGATCCCCGAGATCGTCGGGTCGCAAGGACGTCGCGCCGGGATTGTCCGGGCCGAGACCGCTCAGCCCCTTCTGATCGGGGGCGGACGGATCGGGGGCGGGAAGATCCGCGTTTGGCAGATGAGGGGCCGGAAGGTCCAGAGCGGGTGGCCGGGCTTGCAGCGCGGCCAATGGCGCCGCGCCCAAGTCCGCAACGGGAGCGCCTGTGGCACCCGGCACGGTCAGGCGAACCGCACGGTGTCCGTTCACCTGCCCGAGCCGACCCTCGGCGACCACCGTCCCGTCCAGCGCCTCGACGCCGATACTGGTGAGCGCCGCGCGCGGCAGGACGAGGCGCGTGCCGACATCGAAGCGGGCGACTTCGGCCAGCGTCATCCGCCGCTTGAAGAGCGTCGCCGTCAGGACCGCCTGCGTTTCGAGAACCTGAGCGCGCATCGCGTCGGCGAAGGCCGCGGTTTCGGCGGCCCCGGCGCGGATTGTCCCCGGCGGGTCGAACGGCAGCAGGATCTGCATCGCCCCCGACTTGGCGCCGCGGCCGAGATCGATTTCGAAGCGGAACGCGCGGTAGGGGATGTCTTCGAGCGTCATCACAATCGCCCGCGTCTCGGCCAGGGCGAGGCCGTAGCGGAACCCCGACATCGCCGGCGCCACCTCCAGCTCGACCTCGGCCGCGCGTTGCTCGACCAGTTCGAGCCACCGGTCGATAAAGTCGGCGCACATGATCGCGTCGGTTCGGGTCGGGGGGCGGGGCTCGGCCGGTCGGGCCACAACGCGCCCGGTGGTCTGCATCTCGATCAGCGCTGCCACGGCCTGGGCATCGAGAACCACCAGGCCGAAGCGCATGCCCGGCCCCTCGACCAGCGCCAGCAGCGCCGGGTCCGGCAGCGCCTCGATGAATGGCGCCAACGTGGTGCGGCTTTCGTCGACGAGACCGGCGGTGGCCGCGAGGCCCGCGACCTCGTCGGCCGCCTGAACGACGGCCGCGCGCACCGCCTTGGCGGCGGTGAGCCGTCCGATTTCGGGCGGTGGCCGGCCGACGCCGGCTTTGCGCCGCATTGCACTGGGCTGCGCCTCTGTGGTCATTCGTTCAGCACCCGGGGTTCTCCTTGCCGTGAGGCTCGCATCTCAACCTTCAGAATTGGTTAATGCCGGCCGAATTCCCGACCCGCTTCACGGGCTTTGTGCAACGGTCTTTTCGTCCGCGGGCAGGGTCACCCGAAACGCGGTGCCGCCCTGTCCGGGCAGATAGGTGACCCCGCCGCCGAGCTTGGCCATGACCTCACGGCAGATCGCGAGCCCGAGCCCGGCGCCGCCCGCCTTCTGCTGGTCGCTGAGCCGCGAGAATTTCTCGAAGATCACGGCCTGGCTTTCTTCCGGAATCCCGGATCCGTTGTCGACGAAATCGACCATGAGCAGATCGTCCCGGCGGCTCACCCAGATGGTCAGGCGCGGTGTGTCGGCGTCGCAATACTTGGCCGCATTGGCGATCAGGTTGATGAAGACCTGGGCCAACCGGTCCGGGTCGCTCTCGACGATCAGCGCCTCACGGGCCGGATCCCGGCGGATCTCGAGCCGCTTGGCCACCCCGGCGCTCGAGGCTGCCGCCACGGCGCTGTCGATCACGTCGGCGAGGCTGGCGGGCTGGATATTGAGCGAGACCTGGCCGGCCTCCAACACGCTGAGATCGAGCAAATCGTCCAACAACCGGGTGAGCCGGATCGCCTCATCCTTGATGATACCGGCGTATCTGGCCTGGTCCGGCGGCCCGAGCCCGCCATCGCGCAGGATTTCGGAGAACGCGCGGATCGAGGTCATCGGCGTGCGCAATTCGTGGCTGATCTGGCTCAGGAAGGCGTCTTTCTGGATCGATAGTTGGGTGAGTTTTTCGTTGGCTTCCTGAAGCTTACGGGCCGTTCTTGTGAGCTCTACCGACTTCGCCTCTAGCTGGGACGAATACTCAAGGATCTGCTGTGCCTCGTCGGCCACCGCCATCAGGTCATCGACAGAAACCGCGGCGCCGCCGACGAGTTGGCCGACCATCGCGTGCGCTGTCGCCGCGCCCACCGAGCCTGAGAGCTCGCGTTCCAGCCGTTGGAGGAAATCGGGCGTGGTGTCGGGCAGATATCCCGACTTGCCCTGGGCCGTCGCCTGGTCGCGAAACAGCGCCTGGGCCTCGGCGCCGCCCATGATCCGCTGCGCCATGATGAGCAGGTCTTCTGCTTCGGCGGTGCCGCGGGCCCAGCCGCGCGCGTGCCGCGAGTGTTGGAAGACGTTGACGAATTGCGCGCCCTGCAACCGTTCCAGCGGGGTCGGAAAGGAGGCGATCGAAAAGGTGAAGAAGAACAGGGCGTTGAACCCCATCGACCAGAGGAAGGCATGGACCACCGGATCGAGCCCGTCGATTCCGAAGAAGGCCTGCGGGCGCAGCCAGCCGATCCCGAATGGGCCCTCCGCCATCAATGTGGGGCTGAACAGGGCCGGGCCGAAAGAGGGGAGGAAGAGCGCGTAGGCCCAGATTGCGAAGCCCACAACCAGGCCCGACGCAGCGCCGACCCGGGTCGCTCCGCGCCAGAACAGCCCGCCCAGCATCGCCGGCAGGACCTGGGCGATACCGGCGAAAGAGATGAGACCGATGGCGGCGAGCGCGGTGCCCCCGCCCGACAGGCGGTAATAGAAATAGCCAAGCGCCAGCACAACCCCGATCGAGACCCGCCGCGCCATCAGCACGACGTTGCGGACATCGCCTGAAACGCTGGCGCCGCCGACGCGCAAGGAGAGCCAGACCGGCATAACGATGTGGTTGGAGACCATGGTCGAGAGCGCGATGGCGGCGACGATGACCATCGAGGTGGCCGAGGAGAAGCCGCCGAGGAAGGCGAGCATCGCGAGCCCGTCGCGGCCCTCGGCGAGCGGCACGGTGAGCACGAAAAGGTCGGGGTTGGCGCCTTGCGGCGAGAGGGTCAGGCCGACGGCGGCGATCGGGACCACGAACAGGCTCATCAGGAACAGATACAGCGGGAAGGCCCAGGAGGCGGTGACGAGCTGGTTTTCCTCGACGTTTTCGACCACCAGCACCTGGAACATGCGCGGCAAGGTCAGGAAGGCGGCGGCCGAGAGGAAGGTGAGCGTCGCCCAGCGCCCGCTGTCGATGCGCCAGTCGGCGATGGGTGATGCCTCGATCACGCGGGCCACCTCGCCGGGGCCGCCGGCAACGCCCCAGACAACGAAGATCCCCACCGCCAGCAGGGCCACGAGCTTGACCACCGCCTCGACCGCGATGGCGGTGACGACACCGTGGTGGCGTTCGTTCACGTCGAGGCTGCGGGTGCCGAAGATCACCGTGAACGCGGCGAGGCCGGCGGCGACCCAGAGCGCGGTGGCCGGCGCGCCGCCGGGATCGTCGGTGAAAACCGCAAGCGACAGGGTCACCGACTGGAGCTGGAGCGCGATGTAAGGGGTGGTGCCGATCACCGCGAGCAGGGTCACGATCACGCCGAGCAGGGTCGACTTGCCGTAGCGCGACGAGATCAGGTCGGCCACCGAGGTGATCCGCTGGGCGCGGCCGATCCGGACCAGCTTGCGCAGAACCCACCACCAGCCGACCAGGACGAGGGTGGGGCCGAGATAGATGGTGACGAATTCCAGCCCGGACCGGGCGGCATAGCCGACGGCGCCGTAGAAGGTCCAGGCGGTGCAGTAGATCGACAGCGACAGGGTGTAGACCAGCGGCGAGCGCAACCAGCCGCCGCCGCCCAGCCGGGCCTGCCGTTCGGCGACGAAGGCGACCGAGAACAGGAAGGCCACGTAGAGCAGGCTGACGAAGATGAGCAGGTTCGAGGTCATGTGGCGGGCGGCACCGGCGGTGTCTCGGCCAGATTCTGGGCCGGATTCTGGGCCG
>DQCI01000273.1:16277-17609 GCA_003545125.1 Paracoccaceae bacterium | reverse complement strand
ACGATCAGCCCGAACCAGACCGCGAAGATGAACACCCCGCTTTCGGCCGTCGAGCGCAGATAGCGTGCCCCGCCGACGAGCGGTGAGAGAAACAGGAGCAGCCCGATCACCGGCAAGAGGCGCAGCGCATCGATCAGGCGACGGCGGCGATAGGTGTCGCGGGCCAGGAAAACGGGGGCGCGCGGCGGCAGCATCGCGCGGGCCTCAGGCCTCGCCTGCCGGGGTTTGCCCGGTGATACCGTCGGCGATCTCGTCGAGCGCTGCGAGCAGCTCGGAATTCGAGAATGGCTTGGTCATGAACCGGGTGACGCCAAGCGTGCCGGCAAGCTCACGGTCCTTCTTTTGACCGCGGGCGGTCAGCATCAGCACCGGCAGGGGCGCGAGCGCCGGATCGGCCCGCAGATCGCGCAGGATATCGTAGCCCGACCGGCCCGGCAGCATCACGTCGAGCAGCAGCGCGTCGGGGCCGACCCGGCGGATCGCGTCCAACGCGGTCTCGCCGTTGGCATGCGCGGTCACGTCCCAGCCGGCGCGGCTGAGAATGAAGGAAATCGCCTCGATGATGTTCGGTTCGTCCTCGACGAGGACAATGCGTCTACGCATCGGCTCCCCTCCGGCCCGCTCCCCACGGACCGCTGTGCCTTGCGACTATCTCTCTTGGAGCCTGCGCTGTCAAAGGCGTTTCGGGGGCGGCAAGGGCGGGACACGCCGGCCGCGCCCCGGTTCTTGCGCGGGCAATTCTGCGAGGATGGCGGGGTGGGCGAAGGGTGGGCGAACTCGGACAGGGGGTCAACTTACTGTTTTTATTAACGTTAGCGGTAACTACGTTTCGCGGGCGAACCGGCGCGCTCTAGCCTGCGTCCATTCCCAGGATCGAGGGTTCGCGCCGGACCAGGCAGGCATCGCGCGGGCAGACCCGGCAGGCGGTGCCGACAGGCAGCGGCGGGGTCGGAGCGTCTTCGACCCGCTCGACCAGCATCGTCGCCTCCAGCGCCGCCGGGGTGGCGAACCCGGTGCCGGGCACCGGCAGGGCCACGGCGCGGGCCCGGAACAGGTGCGGGATGCGGCCCGGCATCTCGATCAACGCCTCGACCGGCTGGGCGGGGCGCGACAACGCGCGGTAGAGCGGCCAGAGGGTGCATCCGGCGCCGAAGCGCGGTGGCGCGAAGCCCTCGACGGGCTTGCGCAGCAGGAGCGCGCCGGCACTGTCGCAGGTGACCAACCCTGCGCTCTTGCCGCCGAGCGCGGCCATGCGCCGGAGCACGGCATCGACCCCTTCCCCGAAGGCGGCGGCGATCCGGGCCGGGTCGTCGCCGGCGGCGCGCGAGGTGG
>DQCI01000273.1:13696-16239 GCA_003545125.1 Paracoccaceae bacterium | reverse complement strand
TGGGGGTCGCGCCAGAGGCGCGCGAGGCCAGGAACGCGCCTTCGGGCAGGACGCGGGCGTCGGCGAGGTAGCGCTCCAGCATCGCCCGGGCAAGATCCTCGGCACCGGCATCGGCGATGGCCGGGTCGGAGGCGACCACCGCCTCGATCTCGCGGGGTCCGGCGCCCGGGGCTTCGAGCGCGGGAAAATGATAGCCGGTCTGGGCCACGAAAGCGCCGAGCTCGTCGACCGGCGAGAGCGGCGTGCTTGCAAAGTCGGCCCCGGTGTCCAGCCAGGTGACCAACCCCTGCGCACTCTCGCTGAGCCGACGGCTTTCCTCGCGCACATTGCGCAGGAACCGCGCCTGCCAGTCGGGGGCGATATTGGGGTCGGACAGGATCGCCGCCGCCGAGCGGATGGCGGTGACCGAAGAGAGCACCTCGTGCAGGGAGGCTGCGAGGTGGGGGTCGTGCGCGAGACGGTCGGACAGGGTCTCGACCAGGTGCTCGAGCGCGGAGATCTTGCGGGCCTGGTCGACGGCAAGCGCGGCCCATCCCGGAAAGCGCCCGGCGAAATCCTCCGCCGGTTCGCGCTCGGCAACCGGCTTTTGCGCCGCTCCCGCTGCCACCCCGCCGCCGGGCGCCGGGTCCGCCTGCGGGGACGACACGGCCGCCCCCCCGCGCGCGTCAGCTTCGCGCAGCGCGGTGACCAGCGCGTCCTCGGCGCCTTCGGTGAGCTGGGCCGGCTCGCAGCCGAGCGCGCGGGCGAGATCGACGACCAGCTTGCCGCCGATTCTGCGCCGGTTGTGCTCGATCAGGTTGAGGTAGGCGGGCGAGATTCCGACCTCGCGGGCCAGATCCGTCTGGCGATGGCCGAGCGCGAGGCGGCGTTCGCGGATGCGCGAGCCGGTGAGGCGGGGTTGGGACATCGGGAAAACCCTCGTGATTTGAACGTTCTTCTGCAAGCGCGAGAAAATTCTTTTACAGACCCCGCCGGAAACCTGTTACTCATTTTACAAAAAAATTGTTACCGAGAAAGCATTTGTTGCGCATTTTTCTGTCCCTGCCCCATATTGAACGCGCTCTGTAAAGGGCCAAGGCACCGCGAGGAGGCGGTGCCACGATCACCAATCGGGAGGATTACATGTCCAATTCGAACTTCACCCGTCGCGGCCTGTTGCGCACTGGCGCCGCGACCGGCGCCGGCATCGCTCTGCCGACGATTTTCACCTCGTCGGCCCACGCTATCACCAACGAGCCGACCGGCGACACGGTGACGCTCGGCTTCAATGTGCCGCAGACCGGCCCCTACGCCGACGAAGGCCTCGACGAGTTGCGCGCCCAGGAGCTCGCGGTCGAGCACCTCAACGGCATCGGCGACGGCGGCATGCTCAACACCTTCTCGAGCCAGGTGCTCGACGGCACCGGCATCCTCGGCAAGAAGGTCGCTTTCGTGACCGGCGACACCCAGACCAAGTCTGACGCCGCCCGCGCCAGCGCCAAGTCGATGATCGAAAAAGACGGCGTGACGATGATCAACGGCGGCTCGTCCTCAGGCGTTGCGGTCGCGGTTCAGGGCCTCTGCCAGGAAGCCGGCATCATCTTCATGGCCGGTCTGACCCACTCGAACGACACCACCGGCAAGGACCGCAAGGCCAACGGCTTTAGGCACTTCTTCAACGGCTACATGTCCGGCGCCGCCCTCGGCCCGGTGCTGAAGGGGGCCTACGGCGAAGAGCGTGCCGCCTACCACCTGACCGCCGACTACACCTGGGGCTGGACCCAGCAGGAATCGATCCAGGCCTCGACCGAAGCGATCGGCTGGAAAACCATCAACAACGTGCTGACCCCGGTTGGTGCTGGCGACTTCTCGGCCTACCTCAACCAGGTCGCCAATTCGGGCGCGGACGTGCTGATCCTGAACCACTACGGTGGCGACATGATCAACTCGCTGACCCAGGCGGTGCAGCAGTTCGACCTGCGCAACAAGCAGGCCAACGGCAAGAACTTCGAGATCATCGTTCCGCTCTACTCGGAGCTGATGGCCGCCGGCGCCGGCGACAACATCAAGGGCGTCTACGGGTCGATGAACTGGAACTGGCAGCTCTCGGATGAGGGCACCGCAGCCTTCGTCAAGTCGTTCGGCGAAAAGTTCGGCAAGCCGCCGTCCAACTCGGCGCACACCTGCTACGTGCAGACCATCCTCTACGCTGATGCGGTCACCCGCGCCGGGTCCTTCGCGCCCTGCGCCGTCGCGGAAGCCCTCGAAGGCTTCGAGTTCGACGGGCTCGGCAACGGCCCGACGCTCTACCGCGCCGAAGACCACCAGTGCTTCAAGGACGTGCTGGTCATGAAGGGCGCCGACAACCCGACCTCCGAGTACGACACGCTCGAAATCGTGGAAGTCACCCCGGTCGAGCAGGTCACCTATGCCCCCGATCACCCGATGTTCGGCGGCGCCGAGGCTTCGCTGGGTTCGTGCAACAACGGCGTGTGAACCTTCGCACTTCCTGACATTCGGCAGGGCGGGATCCCCCCGCCCTGCCCCCATACCCGGGCGGTGCC
>DQCI01000273.1:6661-13608 GCA_003545125.1 Paracoccaceae bacterium | reverse complement strand
GGCGTGGTCAACTTTGCCCACGGCGCGCTGTTCATGATCGGCGCGTTCGTTGCCGTCACTCTGCAACGCATTCTCGGGCTGTCGTTCGAACAGGTTGATCCGGACAAGACCGACTTCCTCGGCAATCCCTTGAAGGTCAAGGTGCCTTACGTCGAGAGCTGGTTCGGCCCGGAGATCGGCCAGTCGCTGATCCAGTGGTCGGTACCGCTGGCGATCTTCCTCGCGATCCCGGTGATGATCTTCGTCGGCGTAGCCATGGAGCGCGGGTTGATCAAGCACTTCTACAAGCGTCCGCACGCCGACCAGATCCTGGTGACCTTCGGCCTCGCCATCGTGCTCCAGGAGCTCATCAAGCATTTCTTCGGTGCCAACCCGATCCCGACCCCGCCCCCGCCGCAGTTCTTCGGGTCGATCGATTTCGGCACGATCTTCGGGTTCGATCCCGGCGCGATCACCTACCCCTACTGGCGGTTCGTCTACTTCCTGTTTGCGACCGTGGTGATCGGCGGGGTGTTTGCCTTCCTGCAATTCACCACCTTCGGCATGGTCGTGCGGGCCGGGATGGCCGACCGTGAAACCGTCGGGCTGCTCGGCATCAACATCGACAAGCGCTTCACCATCATGTTCGGCCTCGCCGCCGCCGTCGCAGGGATCGCGGGGGTGATGTACGGGCCAATCCTCAGTCCGAACTATAACATGGGGATGGACTTCCTGGTGCTCAGCTTCGTCGTCGTCGTGGTCGGCGGCATGGGCAGCCTGCCCGGCGCCGTCGCCGCGGGGTTCCTGCTCGGCGTCCTGCAGAGCTTTGCCTCGATGAACGAAGTCAAGAACCTCATCCCCGGCATTGACCAGATCATCATCTACCTGGTCGCGATCATCATTCTGCTGACCCGTCCGCGGGGCCTGTTGGGCCGTGCCGGCGTGATGGAGGAATAAGGCCCATGAAACTCTTCGGCCTGTCTGCAAAAGACACCCGCTTTCTGATCATCGTGATTCTCTTGACCATGTTCACGCCGGTCCTTCTGCAACCCTTCCCCGAGGGCTCGGGCCTCGCGACCTTCAACGCCGGCTACCCCGACCTGATGCAGCGGATCGCCATCTTCGGTATCTTCGCGATCGGGTTCAACATCCTGTTCGGCCTGACCGGGTATCTCTCCTTCGGTCACGCCGCCTTCCTCGGCATCGGCTCCTACTCGGTCGTCTGGATGTACAAGCTGCTGGATTACAACGTGATCTGGGGCCTGCCGCTCGCGGTCGTCATCTCGGGACTGTTCGCGCTGGTCATCGGCTACATCTCGCTGCGCCGCTCGGGCATCTACTTCTCGATCCTGACGCTGGCGTTCGCACAGATGGCCTACAACCTTGCCTATTCGGTTCTCACCCCGATCACCAACGGCGAGACCGGCTTGCAGGTCTACACCTCGGATGCCCAGGTTCTGCTTGGCGCCAACGAGCCCGACAGCCCTCATTTCTTCGGCATCGTGATGCGCGAGAACTTCTGGCAGCCCAACATCGGTGGCTGGGAATTCACCTTCAACAACGGCTACTACTTCATTGCCATCATCGCCATCCTGGTCTTCTACCTCAGCCTCAGGATCTTCCGCTCGCCCTTCGGGCTGATGCTGAAAGCGATCAAGACCAACCAGACCCGGCTCAACTACACCGGCATCAACACCCGCCCCTACACGCTCGCGGCTTTCGTGATCTCGGGCATGTACGCCGGGCTCGCCGGCGGGTTGATGGCGGCGATGGACCCGCTGGCGGGCGCCGAACGCATGCAGTGGACCGCCTCCGGTGAGGTCGTGCTGATGGTGATCCTCGGCGGTGCCGGTACGCTCATGGGCCCGGTGCTCGGCGCCGGCTTCATCAAGTATCTCGAGAACATCTTCTCGAAAATCAACGACACCGTGCTGCATGGCTGGTTCGCCGCCCTGCCGGACGGGCTCGAGAACTTCATCATCGGCATCAGCCACTTCTTTGTCGGCAAATCCTGGCACCTGACCTCGGGCTTGTTGTTCATGCTGGTCGTGATCTTCCTGCCCGGTGGCCTGGTCGAAGGCGGCAAACGAATCAGCGCGCTGTTCAAGAAGAAACCGCCTGCGGACAAGGACGCCGAACATCACCCCAAAGAAGCGCCGCACGTTGCTGAATGACGTGGCCGAATAAGGAGAAAGACCCATGGGTATCCTTGAAGTCAAAGGTGTAGGCAAACGCTTCGGCGGCCTCCAGGCGCTCTCCGACGTGACCCTCTCGGTCGAAGAGAACACCGTGCACGCCATCATCGGCCCGAACGGCGCCGGCAAGTCGACCCTGCTCAACTGCTTCGTCGGCAAGCTGATCCCGGACGAGGGATCGGTGATGTTCGACGGCCAGTCGGTGCTGGGGCGCAAGCCGCACGAGATCAACCAGATGGGAATCTCGAGGGTGTTCCAGACGCCCGAGATCTTCACCGAGCTGAGCGTGCTCGAAAACGTGATGATCTCGTGTTTCGCCCACCGTGACGGTTCGTTCCGGCTGCACCCGTTCGAGACGGTGGCGCATGAGACCGACATCATCGAGATGGCCGAGCACATTCTCGAAGACGTCAACATGATCGACAAGCGCGAGATGCACGCGGCCTCGATGTCGCGCGGCGACAAGCGCAGGTTGGAAATGGCGATGTGCCTGGTGCAGGAGCCCAAGCTGCTCCTGCTTGACGAGCCCACCGCCGGCATGGCCCGGGCCGACACCAACAACACCATCGATCTTCTCAAGGAGATCAAGGAAAATCGCGACATCACCATCGCGATCATCGAGCACGACATGCACGTCGTGTTCTCGCTCGCCGAGCGGATCACGGTGCTTGCCCAGGGCACGCCCCTGGTCGAGGACACGCCCGAAAACATCAAGGGCCACCCGAAGGTGAAAGAAGCCTATCTGGGCGAGAGCGCGTAAGGAGACGACGACATGGCAGACACTTCCCTTCTGGGCGACGTGAAAGGCTTCGAGCCGCAGGACCACTCGAAAAACGCCAACCACGCCGCGACCGCGCCGGCCTTCTTCTCGGTTCATGACATTCACGCCTATTACGGCGAGAGCTACATCGTGCAGGGCGTGAGCTTCACCATCCACGAGGGCGAGATCCTCGCGCTCCTGGGCCGCAACGGCGCCGGCAAGACCTCGACGCTGCGGGCGCTTGCGCGGATCGGCAGCCCGGCGGTGACACACGGCGAAATCTGGCTCGACCGCCAGCCGTTGCACCGGATGAAAAGCTACGAGGCGGCGCAGAACGGGCTCTCGCTGGTGCCCGAAGACCGCCGGATCATCCAGGGGCTCACCGTCGAGGAGAACCTCGAACTCGCCCGCATCGCCCCCAGCCCCGGCTGGGAGATCGAGCGGGTCTACGAGCTGTTCCCGCGGCTCGGCGAGCGGCGCAAGCAGGAGGGCACCACGCTCTCGGGCGGCGAACAGCAGATGCTCGCCATTGGCCGGGCCCTGGTGCGCAACATCAAGCTCCTGCTGCTCGACGAGCCCTATGAAGGCCTCGCGCCGGTCATCGTCGACGAGATCGAGAAGACGCTCAACATCATCAAGGCGCAGGGCATCACCACCATCCTGGTCGAGCAGAACGCGCTGCGGGCGCTGGCGCTCGCCGACCGCGCGGTGATCCTCGACACCGGCACCGTGGTGTTCGACGGCTTGGCCCAGGAAGTGCTCGAGAACGAGCAGCTGCGTCACGAATACCTCGCGATCTGAGGAATCGTCTGATCTAGATCATCGCCGCACTGCAGGAATCTGTGTAGCCGTCTCCCCGAACCGGCCGGGTCAGAGGCCCGGCCCGGTGCGGCCCGAATAATCGCTCTGGAGGAACACTCATGCCCGACGTCAAAATTCACCCGCCCTCAGCCGAATTCGTCAAGAACGCAAAGATCAACGCAGCGCAGTACGACGAGATGTACGCCCGCTCGATCAACGATCCGGACGGGTTCTGGGGTGAAGCCGCCGAACGGCTCGACTGGGTGAAGAAACCCACCATCATCAAGAACACCACCTTCGAATACCCCGATGTCTCGATCAAGTGGTTCGAAGACGGCGAGCTCAACGTCGCCTACAACTGCGTCGACCGGCATCTCGCCACCCGCGGCGACCAGGTGGCGATCATCTGGGAATCGGACGACCCGAACGTCGACAAGAAGATCACCTACAAAGAGCTTTCGGTGAACGTGAACAAGTTCGCCAACATCTACAAGAAACTCGGGCTCAAGAAGGGCGACCGGGTTGTGCTCTACCTGCCGATGATCCCGGAAGCCGCCTATGCGATGCTCGCCTCGGCCCGGCTCGGCCTCATCCACTCGATCGTGTTCGCCGGCTTCTCGCCCGAGGCGCTGGCCTCGCGCGTCGAAAACGCCGACGCCGCGCTGATCGTCACCGCCGACGAAGCGCCGCGCGGCGGCCGCAACACGCCGCTCAAGACCAATGTCGACAAGGCCCGCAAGGTTTGCGGCGACGTGCCGGCGCTGGTCGTCGAACGCACCGGCGGCGACATCCCGATGAAGGACGGTCTCGACCACGGCTACAAAGCCCTGTTCGAAGAGGCCTCCGAGGACTGCGATTACGAGGTGATGAACGCCGAAGACCCGCTGTTCATCCTCTACACCTCCGGCTCCACCGGCACCCCGAAGGGCGTGCTGCACACCACCGGCGGCTACCTGCTCTACGCCGCGATGACGCATGAATACGTCTTCGACTACCATGACGGCGATGTCTTCTGGTGCACCGCGGACGTCGGCTGGGTCACCGGCCACAGCTACATCGTCTACGGGCCGCTGGCCAACGGCGCGACCACGCTGATGTTCGAAGGCGTGCCGACCTACCCCGACGTCGGCCGGTTCTGGCAGGTGGTCGAGAAGCACAAGGTCAACCAGTTCTACACCGCCCCCACCGCGATCCGCGCGCTGATGCGCCACGGCGCGGAGCCGGTCGAACGCTTCGATCTGTCGTCGCTCAAGCTGCTGGGCTCGGTCGGCGAACCGATCAACCCGGAAGCCTGGAACTGGTACAACGAGGTCGTCGGCAAGGGCAAATGCCCGATCGTCGACACCTGGTGGCAGACCGAGACCGGCGGCCACATGCTGACTACCCTGCCCGGCGCCCACCCGGGCAAGCCGGGGGCTGCCTGCAAGCCGTTCTTCGGTGTCCAGCCGGTGATTCTCGATCCGACGACGGCCGAGATCATCGAAGGGCCCGGCGAAGGCGTGTTGTGCATCAAGGACGCCTGGCCCGGTGTGCTGCGCTCGGTGTTCCGCAACCACGAGCGCTTCGTGAAGACTTATTTCTCGGACTTCAAGGGCTACTACTTCTCCGGCGACGGCTGCCGGCGCGACGAAGACGGCGATTACTGGATCACCGGCCGGGTCGACGACGTGATCAACGTCTCGGGTCACCGGATGGGCACGGCGGAAGTCGAGAGCGCGCTGGTCGCACACACCATGGTGGCCGAAGCCGCCGTGGTCGGCTTCCCGCACGCGCTGAAGGGTCAGGGTATCTATTGCTATGTGACCCTGATCGAAGGCTACGAGTATTCCGAAAGTCTGCGCGACGACCTGGTGGCCTGGGTGCGCAAGGAAATCGGCCCGATCGCCAAACCGGACGTCATCCAGTGGGCCCCGGGCCTGCCGAAGACCCGCTCGGGCAAGATCATGCGCCGCATCCTGCGCAAGATCGCCGAGGACGACTACGGCGCCCTTGGCGACACCTCGACACTGGCAGATCCCGGTGTGGTCGACGAGCTGATCGAGAACCGCCCGGAAACGTGATCCCTTGAGGGCGCGCCCCTCGGGGTTACGGGAGGAGAGCGGCCGGGGGCAACCCCGGCCGTTTTCATTATGGCGAGGGCGGACCTGCCTGCAGGCGCCGTACGGAAAACGGCCGGGGATAATCCCGGCCGCTCCACCCCTGGGCGGGTAATTCCGCCCGAACTCGTGACATCTGAAATCGCCTTTTTGAAATCTCCTTTCCGTTCAGATCATCGCCCAATCGGTAAACTGGTACTGCGCGGGTTGCTTCGGGCCGGGCTGCGGCAAGGTGTAGGTTTTCTTCTCGGTGGCGGGGCGCGGTTCGCGATTGCGGGTCATGGTCTTTCCTTTCCTGGGGCGGCGGCGCGCCGGTGTTTGCTGTGCGGCCCGGAGGGAGGTGGGAGGAGGAGGCTTCCCTCCGAGCCGGTATGCCCAGTGATTGGAAAGGCCAGAGCGAGTTTTGCGCGGGGACCGGAGCGGCGCTCGGCCTGCGAAGGTGAAACCGGGGGGTAGCGGGGCAACAAGATCACCGGTCCGCAAGGCGCGGCCCGCGCGCTGCACAATCCGATCCCGCGTCCTGAGGGATCGGCGCGCGCCCTTCACGCACAGCGGCCGCCCTGTCGTGCCCCCACCTTCATCCACCCGGGCGCGCGCCTTTCAGGCGACACGGGCTGGTCTGCGGCCCTGCTAACCGCCGAGGCCCGCGCAATCCGCGGCGGCCCGGTCCCGGGCGAGCCCGGCGAGGCCAGGCTCGCCGCGCTCGCCGGGCTCGTCATTGGTGGTCACGACCAGTGAGAGATTGCGTTGGGGGAATGCAGGACAAGCGCCGCGTAACCCGGGATGGACCCCTGGTGGCCGTAGGCCGGGGCAAGGGCGGTTTCGAATGCCTCTACCCCCCGGCCATAGCCGGTGTCGGGGCCAGACGGGCGGATGAGCGCGGCCGTGACCGCCTCGACGATCCGGCCCAGGAGGATGGAATCGGTATTGGCGTAGGCGTGGACGCTGCCCGGCATGGTTTGGGGCGGGAGCCTTTCGACTTCGGCGAGGATTTCCTCGGGCGTCCAGACCCGTTCGATGTCGGCCATCACGCGGCCAGGGTCTCGTCGGGCTGTGCCGCCTGCGCGCCTGCGGCGCAGAGCAGGACGGAGGCGGCAAGGGCGACGCCGGTCAGGG
>DQCI01000273.1:6013-6624 GCA_003545125.1 Paracoccaceae bacterium | reverse complement strand
TTGATTTCAGAACGTTCAGGGAAACGAGCCGCCAAATCGCGGCGCGCTGGATCTGCGCGTGGCCGTGTCGGGCTGGACTAGCGCTCGCGGGCCGCCAATATCAGCTCGACGCGCTTCAGTTCCCGGATGATCCGGTCGGCCTGCATCTCGCCGAACATGAAGAGCTTGAACAGGCCGATCACAACGACGCTGACCGCAGCACCAAGGCCCCACTTGATCGCGGCGAGCGGTTCGCTGGCGGTGAAGAACTCGTAGCCACACCAGAGCGCGAGCCCGACGTAGATGAAGATCGCCCCGGTGCTCACCCAGCTCACCCAGGCGTTGGGCCCGGCAAGCTGGCGCGTGAACTGAGTGAAGAACCCGAGCTCCTGCGTTTCTTCCACAATGGCACGGTCCTCTTCGGCCAGCGCCGT
This sequence comes from Paracoccaceae bacterium, assembly GCA_003545125.1. GTDB lineage: Bacteria > Pseudomonadota > Alphaproteobacteria > Rhodobacterales > Rhodobacteraceae > Sinisalibacter. The sequence continues at coordinate 6,211 of DQCI01000273.1, read as the reverse complement.
TTCGATCATCCGGTCAAGCTTGTCCATTGTCGTCTCCCAAAAGGGCGCGCAGTTTCGCGCGCGCATGCATGAGCCGCGTTTTCACTGTGCCTACGGCACGTCGAGCGCGGTGGCGACCTCGGTGACGCCGAGGTCTTCGAGGTAAAAGAGCGCGACCGTCGCGCCCTGCGCCGGCGGCAGGCTGGCAATGGCGGCGCG
>DQCI01000273.1:1250-5942 GCA_003545125.1 Paracoccaceae bacterium | reverse complement strand
GCGCTGGCGCCGCGCGATTTCGCGCGACACCCGGCGGCTGACGATCCGCAGCGCCCAGGGCAGAAAGGCGGCGGCGTCGCGCAGGGACGGCAGGCCGCGGATGATCTCGATCCAGGCCTCCTGTACCATGTCGCGCGCCACCTCGCGGTCGCCCAGGAGCCATGCGGCATGAGCGACGAGGCGCGGGCCCCGAAACTCCGCCAGCCGCGTGAGCGCCCGGGCGTCGCCGGTGCGCGCCGCCGCCACGAGGTAGTTTTCGAATGCCCGTTCCTTCTGCCGCATGCGCCTGTCCGTCGGTTACGGTAGATAGTGCCGGCGGGGTCCGGATCGGTTCAATGCGGACACGCCTTTGATGCGGCGACGCGGGGGGCATTCACCGGCAGGTCTCCGTTTCCCCTTGATTTCCAGGGGAAACGGATATGTGCGGGGATCGCCCGGGCCGCGCGCTATTGCGCGGTCCAGCCGCCGTCGATGGGGATCGTGGTGCCGGTCACGTTGTGGGCGAGCGGCGCGCAGAGCCAGCACGCCAGCGCGCCGATCTCGGACGGGTCCGACATCCGCCGGCTGGGCTGTTTCGCCGACAGGAGCGCGGCGATCCCGGCATCGCGGTCGCCGCCCGCGGCCTTGGCGGCGGCGTCGACCTGTGGCTGGATGAGCCCGGTCTCGGTCCAGCCCGGTGCGATGCAGTTGACCGTGACGCCGCCTTTCGCGGGTTCGCCGACGGCGGCGTATTCGAGCGCCGCCACCTTGGACAGCCCGACCAGCCCGTGCTTGGCGGCCACGTAGGGCGCCTTGTCGACCGAGGCGACGAGGCCGTGGACGGAGGCGATGTTGACCACCCGGCCGTAACCGCGCCGCGCCATCGCCGGCAGCGCGCGGCGCATGGTGTGGAAGGCCGCAGACAAGTTGACGGCGAGGATCGCGTCCCAGGTTTCGGCGGGCATCTCGGCGAGGGATGCGGTGTGCTGGACGCCGGCGTTGTTGACCAGGATGCCGAGCCCGCCCCGGTCAGCGTCGTCGCCTCCCCAGGCCTCGACGGCATCGATCAGCCCTTCGATCTGCGCGGGGTGCCTGAGGTCGCCGCCGAAGAACTCCACCTGCGGCGCGCCCGCGGCCAGCAGCGCTTCGCGGGCCTCGCGTATCTCCATATCGCCGGCAAGCCCGTGCAATGCGATCCGTGCGCCCGCCTCGGCCAGCGCGCGCGCCACGGCCAGGCCGATCCCGCTCACCGACCCGGTTACCAGCGCCGTGCGCCCGCTGAGGTCTGTCATGTCTGTCTCCCGTTTCGATCTGGCGCGAGTTTACGCCATCGGCGCGCGGCGTGCCGCAGAAATCTCGCCACAGAATTATCACCACGGCGCCGGGCCAAAACTGACCGGATGGTTGAACGGCGCCCGGGTTCGGGGCACTCTGTCGAGGCTGAATAGGAGGCGCGCTGGATGACGGAACAAAGACCGCGGACCCGGATCCAGGAAAAGAATCGCGCCATGATCCTGGAGGCGGCGCTGGACGTGTTCTCGCAGCACGGGTTTCGCGGCGCGACGCTTGACCAGATCGCCAAGGCGGCCGGGCTTTCGAAGCCGAACGTGCTCTACTATTTCGCGTCGAAAGAAGCGATCCACGGCGAGCTGCTGGCCGGTCTGATGGATACCTGGCTCGAACCGCTCCGGGCGCTCGACGACAATGGCGACCCGGTCGGGGAGCTGCTCGATTACGTCGAACGCAAGCTCGAGATGTCGCGCGACATGCCGCGCGAAAGCCGTCTGTTCGCGGGCGAGGTCCTGCAGGGCGCGCCGCGCTTCGGCGCCTTCGTCACGGGGCCGTTGAAAACGTTGGTCGACGAAAAGGCGGCGCTGATCCGCGGCTGGGTCGAGGCCGGGCGGATCGCGCGGGTGGACCCCTATCATCTGATCTTCGCAATCTGGGCCACGACCCAGCACTACGCCGACTTCGACACCCAGGTGCGGGCGATCCTGCAACCGGAGGACAACGAGCATTTCGACGATGCACGGGTGTTCCTGCGCGGCATGTATTCCGGGTTGCTGCGTCCCGACGGGAGCCATTAACCAGATTCCCGGAAATCTGTGGATTCGCAAGGTGTTGTGGGCTTAGTATGCTGTAAGCAAAGTCCGGGTGGGGGCTCCGTAGGTCGGAGCAAGGTTATGGAATTTGCAGGACCTGCCCCGGTGGGGCCGTTCGCAACTCTCGCGGCGGAAATGCCGTTGCGCAAGATAAACGACGTCAAACAGGTCGAACCGGGCACCCGGTCAGGGGGCACGGCGCCCGACACCGGGCGTGAACGAGACAACGGGACCGAGGCCTCGGCCGCCCGCGACATCAGCACGCTTCGGCGCGAGATGGAGCGGCGCGATCTGCCGGCCGGGCCACCGCCCTCGTTCGAGGTGAGCCAGCTGGAAATCGAAGCCGACATCCAACAGGTGATCGCCCGGGTCGAAGCCGCGCGTTCCCAGGCGCGCGAGGCCGATGCGCTCAAGATCGAGGCTGAGACCGAGGAGCGCCTGGCCGAGGCCGAGATGTCGCGTCTGGCCGAGGCCGAGACGGCCGCGGTTCGAGGGCCGGCACAGGCCGAGGCCCCGATGCAGGCCCCGATGCAGGCCCCNNGGCCCCGGGATCGGCCGCGGCGCCGGCCGCCGCCGACAGACCACCGACGCTCGACGCGCAGGTCTGACGCAACAGGACCGGGCGACAGCCGTCCGCGGCGGGGCACCCGGCGCGGGCAATCCTCGCATGGCCGCTTGCGTGCGCGGGACCGGTCTGGCTGCCACGCACCGGACGGGTCCGGCTTCGTGCCGCGGCGCACGCGGCGCACGGCCTGACCCAAGGCGGCCCACGGCGGCCCCTGCCGCTCACGGCGATCCCCCGGGGCCCGCTGCGGCCCCGGCATGAAGCCGCGTCCCCGGTAACAAACGGGGGCCCGGCTCCCCTCCCCCCACCACGCCAAGCCAGCGCGCCAGCCGAGACAACGCCCGCGCCCTGCACATATGCTTGCTTTCCTCGCCCCTCTCCGAAGCGTTCGGGTTCCGCTTTGAAAAGTGACGCTTTAAAACCCCCGCCGGTCCGCCTATAAGCGGAAAAACCGTACCGCCCCGGCACGTCGGGGCTGGCAGACCGTCGAGGAAGGCATGACCCAGACAACCCGCGACAATGACGTGGCCTTCATCAAGGCCCTGGCCGAGCTTCTGCACGAGAACGACCTCACCGAGGTGGAGGTGAAGCGCGAATATGGCGAAGCCGACCAGCTGAAAGTGCGCGTCAGCCGCGCCACCGCACCGGCGGTGACCCAGATGGTGGCCCCGGCGCCGATGGCCGCCGCTCCGGCGCAGCCCGCAGCCGCCGCACCCGCAGCGGCGCCTGCCCCGGCCGCTGACGCCAGCTACGACCCCGCCGCCCTTCCCGGCGCCGTCACCTCGCCGATGGTCGGCACGGTCTATCTACAGTCGGAACCCGGCATGCCGGCCTTCGTCAAGGTGGGTGACAGCGTGTCGGAAGGCGACACGCTCCTTATCATCGAAGCGATGAAGACCATGAACCAGATCCCGGCGCCCAGGGCCGGCACGGTCAAGCGGATCCTCGTCGAGGATTCGGCGCCGGTGGAGTTCGGCGCGCCCCTGATGATCATCGAGTGAGCGGGGATCCAGCCATGTTCGACAAGATCCTGATCGCCAACCGCGGCGAGATTGCCCTGAGGGTGATCCGGGCCGCCCGCGAGATGGGGATCAAGACCGTCGCGGTGCATTCGACCGCCGATTCCGACGCGATGCACGTGCGCATGGCCGATGAAGCGGTCTGCATCGGCCCGCCGCCGGCGATGGACAGCTATCTGTCGGTGCCGGCGATCATCGCCGCTTGCGAGATCACCGGCGCGCAGGCGATCCATCCGGGCTACGGCTTCCTCTCCGAGAACGCGAGATTTGTGCAGATCGTCGAAGACCACGGGCTGACCTTCATCGGCCCCTCGGCCGAGCACATCCGGATGATGGGCGACAAGATCACCGCCAAGGACACCGCGAAGCGGCTCGGCATCCCGGTCGTGCCCGGTTCCGACGGTGGCGTGCCCGATCTCGAGACCGCCCGCACCGTCGCCGATGAGATGGGCTACCCGGTGATCATCAAGGCCACGGCGGGTGGCGGCGGGCGCGGCATGAAAGTGGCCAAGACCGCCGCGGACCTCAAGAACGCCTGGGGCACCGCCCGCTCGGAAGCCAAGGCCGCGTTCGGCAATGACGAATGCTACATGGAGAAGTATCTCCAGAAGCCCCGCCACATCGAGGTGCAGGTCTTCGGAGACGGAAAGGGCGGCGGCGTCCACCTCGCCGAGCGTGATTGTTCCCTGCAGCGGCGTCACCAGAAGGTGTTCGAGGAGGCTCCCGGCCCCACGATCAGCGCAGAGGATCGCGCGCGCATTGGCGGGATCTGCGCGAATGCGGTCGCCGAGATGGGGTATTCGGGCGCTGGAACCATCGAGTTTCTTTTCGAGGACGGCGAGTTCTACTTCATCGAAATGAACACGCGCCTGCAGGTCGAACATCCCGTCACCGAGGCGATCTTCGGGGTCGACCTGGTGCGCGAGCAAATCCGTGTGGCCGAAGGGTTGCCGCTGTCGTTCGCACAAGACGATCTGGTGGTGAACGGGGCCGCGATCGAGATCCGGATCAACGCCGAACGTCTGCC
>DQCI01000273.1:0-1153 GCA_003545125.1 Paracoccaceae bacterium | reverse complement strand
TTGATCGTCGACGGGGTGGACACCACCGTGCCGCTGTTCCACGCGCTGTTGCAGGAGCCGGATGTGCAGTCCGGCACCTACAACATCCACTGGTTGGAGCGCTGGCTCGACGAAAACATGAGCTGACGCTTGCAGGCCGGGCGCATCACGCCGGAACTGCTTCTGCGGGCCTATGCCGCCGGGGTGTTTCCGATGTCGGAGGCGCAGGACGACCCGCGCGTGTTCTGGGTCGATCCCGAACGGCGGGGCATCCTGCCGCTGGACGGGTTTCACCTGTCGCGCAGTTTGCGGAAAACCATCCTCAAGACGCGGTTCCACGTGACGCTCGACATGGCCTTCGACGAGGTGGTGCGGGGCTGCGCGGCGCGCGAAGAGACCTGGATCAACGACAACATCTTCCGCGGGTATTTCGCGCTGCACCGGCTGGGCTATGCGCATTCGGTCGAGGTCTGGGAGCGTGACGACCTGGTGGGGGGTGTCTACGGGGTGGCGCTGGGCCGGGCCTTCTTCGGGGAGAGCATGTTCTCACGCGCGACAGATGCCTCGAAGATCGCGCTCGCGACCCTGATCGCGCATCTGCGCCAGACCGGTTTCGAATTGTTCGACACCCAGTTCACCACCGAGCACCTGGTCAGCCTCGGCGCGGTCGAGGTGCCACGGGCCGAGTATCACCGGATGCTGGACGCCGCGCTGGAAAGCGGCGTGGCGGAAATCCTGTCCCGCCCGCTGCCAACCGGCGACGCGGTGGTCGCGCAGCTCAAGGATGGGCCGGGCGTCTGATCCGTCGGGAGCATTGCGCACGAGTGGCGTCTTTTGCCGGGGTGAGAAAAGCGTTGAAAACCGGTGATTTCCAGATCCGGCGCGGCGATTAATTCACTGCTTTTCCACTGAGAATAGATATCCTGGGATCCCTGAATATCGGGATTGTCGTACGCGACCCTCGGGGATTTCGGTCCTGTTCGGTCACGTGACGGGTCTTCCCACGAACACGGAACGAAAAGGGCGCCTGTCATACGATTGATATGGCAAACGCCCACCTCAACTAGCCCCACCGCGAGTCCAGGAAGCGTCCTTCGGCCCATTTCGTTTTGACTTTCCCTCGGGCACGGCCCCAAGGTCAACAAGTAGCTCGGCGAGATGGGGCTCGTGCAGC
>DQCI01000026.1:8014-12981 GCA_003545125.1 Paracoccaceae bacterium | reverse complement strand
TTGCTGCGGACCGGCCGCTACGATCTCTTCTCCATGCGGCGCCAGGACGGTCTGGCCTGGACCGAGGCGGTCGCGAAAGCGCTGGCGGCAACCAGCCCGGACATTGTGCATCTGCACGGGCTGGACCGTCTGGGCGCGGAGATCGTGCCGCTTCTGCGGCGCTTGCGTCCGTCGGCGGGGCTGGTGCTGACGCTGCACGACTTCCAGCTCATCTGCCCCGACCGCGGCCTTCTGCTGCGGCGCGACGGCGGGCTCTGCACGCGGGCTGCGCCGGACGCCTGCCACCAATGTCTGCCCGACATCGCGACGGGCGCGCATGCCTTGCGCAAGGCGCGGCTGCTGGCCCTGCTGGACCAGATCGACCTTTTCATCGCGCCCAGCGAGGATGTGCGCAGCCGCTTCATGTCCTGGGGGCTGCCGGGCGCGCGGATCGCGGTGGTCCGCAACGCCGTCCCGGAAATGGCGCCGCCGCCGACCGAGGCACGCCAGCGGCCGAACCGTTTCGCCTATTTCGGCAGCTTCGCCGAGCACAAGGGTGTGCAGGTCCTGTTGAAAGCAGCCGAACGGCTGGCCCGGACCGGGGGCGACTATCGGGTCAGCCTTTATGGGCGGCTCCATCATCCGAGCAGGGAAACCGAACAAACCTTCACCGAAGCGCTGTCGTCGGCGGCCCCCGTCGCGCAGTTGGTCGGCCCCTACGACCGGTCCGAAGTATGCAATCTGATGGCCGGAAACGACTGGATCGTTCTGCCCTCGCTCTGGTTCGAAAACGCCCCTCTCGTCCTTCTTGAGGCCCGCAGGGCAAGGCGCCCGGTGATCTGCACGGGGCTCGGCGGAATGCGGGAGTTGGTCCGCGACGGCATCGACGGTGTGTTGGTCCCGCGCGGCGACCCGGCTGCACTCGCCGAGACCATGGCCGAGCTGGCGGAGGATCGCGGACGCTGGGAGCACCTTGCGGGGAACGCGCGCCAGCCCCCCGACCCGGAGGAATTCGCCCGCCAACACCTCGACCACTACGCCCTGACAAGAAAAAGCGTTCCCGCATGAAATCACTTCTCGACACCGCCGCGCCCGACGTTCCGGTCGGTCTCGTTCCAACGATCGTCATCCTGCCCGGCGGGAGCTGTTCGGTTTTCTGCTTCAGCAATCTCGAACGACCGCTTCCGGAGACGGCGCGCCTGTCGGACACGAAGGCCGACAGCTGGCGCGCGCGGTCCTGGGCCAGCCCGACCGGCTACGACGGACTGGCGGTGGTCGGCGCCTCTGCGATGGGCAACTTTCGCGCCCACGATCCGGCAGGCGAGACCGTGCACCGCATCGGTACAAGCGACGCCGTCTCGGCAGAGGCCGCGGATCTCGCGGCGCACCTGCTGGCGACAGGAGCGCCTGCGTCGGAACTCCTGCATTTCCTCGGTGAGGCGTTGTCACGGGTGGGCGCGCTGGAGGGTGCGCAGCGGTTCCTCGCCGATTTGCTGCTTCAGACCTCGGTTGCCGACGGCTATGTCGAGGTGGTGGTCAGACCCGAAAGTGGCGGTTTGTTCCTGCAGGGCTGGACCCAAAGCCGCCTGAGCGGCCCGCTGAACCTGCATGGCCACGGCGCGGGCGTCGGGGCGTTTGCGGCCACGTTCGAGCGCGACGATGTCCAGGCTCCCGCGGCGGGCTTTTGCATTTTCGCCGGGGACTGGCGCGGCCAATTGGGAGAGACCGGCACCTTCTTCGTCGACCATGATCAGCGTCTGTTGCGCCTCGATCTGTTGGCGGCCTCGGAACCGATCAGCGGTGGCGCGGCGACGGAGCACGTCCGCGCGATCCTGCCGCGCCTGTCGGCGCCGACGCGGTCGCTCGACGCCTTCAAGAGGATCACCCGGGCGTCATACCTCGGCCTTAACACGCTGGAAGGTTACACCGGCGCTGTCACGGCCGCGATCGACCGGATCCTGGGAACGCCCTCCGGCGGGCTCTTCGTCTCCGGCTGGCTGCTCGACCCGCTCGACCATGTCGCGCAGGTGGTTCTGATGAGCACCCGGGGCCTTCACGTCCCGCTCCAGGACCGCTGGCACCGTGCCGACCGTCCCGACCTGAACAAGGCGTTCGGCACCGATCCGCGCTTCGCCGGTCTCATCGATCCGCGCGAGCGCCTGCACGGCTTCACCTGCACCGTCCTCGCGGAGCCAGAGGCGCTCGACGGGGCGGAGCTCTATCTCGAAGTCGTTCTGAAAGAGGAGAGCTGCCTCTTTCTGCCTTGCGCGATCACGCCGTGCGATAGCGACGGCGGCGTGCATCCGGTCCTGGAAACCCTGCAGCCGGACGACCCGGCGCTCAAGGCGCTGATCGCAAATCACGCAGCGCCGTTTCTGGCCACCGTCCCGGAGCGTGCGCTCAACCTTTCGCGGATGACGGTGCAGACGTTGGCCGATGGCCCCGCGGGGGGCGAGACGGCCGCCGTGATGCCGCTTGCGAACATGTCCCACCTGCTGCCGGTCATGGCGAGCCTTGCCGACACCCGGGAGGCCGCGGGCCTCGACCTCGTCCTGGTCGCGAACCGGGAGGGCGCGGCGACGCTTTGCGAAGAACTCGATCACCAGTTTCGGTTCTTTGGACTGCGCGGGACGCTGGTCCTGGTGCCCGGCCACGAGACGCTCGGGCGCCGGCTCGACGCTGGCGCGCGAGTTGCGCGCGCGCCGGAGATCCTCGTCTGGCAACCCGCGGTCCTGCCCAAGGCGCCGGGCTGGCTGGCGGCGCTGCGCAACGCATCCGCCATACTTGGAGACGACGCCGTGGTGGCGCCGCTGCTGAGCTACGAGGACGGGTCGGTCTATTTCGGCGGCGGCCGCTCCGGCGCGGCGCCGACCGGCGCGCCATGCCCGCTCGTCGGCTTCGAGCGCCACCGCCTGGACAACACCGGACCGAGGGCGGCGCAGGCGTTACCGGCGGAGATCCTGCTTGTGAAGAGCAAGCTCCTGTCCGCGGCGGGCGGTTTGCGGGGCGGATTGTTCGGCGAGCGGTTCGTCGGGCAAGACCTCAGCCAGCGCCTGAAACGGGTCGGCGCCGAGGCCTGGTGCATCCCCGAGGCGGAGTTCTGGATGCTCGATGCCTCCCCGCCTGGCGGCAATTCCGGCGCCCGCAGCATGATCGACCGGCTCGACGCGGCGCTGATCTCGCAACGCGTGGCAGCTGCATCCACAGCGCTGCCGGGCAAGCTCGCACTGGAAACCGGAGGCATCCGCTGATGAAGGTGCTCATCATCTCCCACGCACATCCCGACTTCTCCATCGGCGGGGCGCAGGTGGCGTCGCACAACCTGCACCTGGGCGTGCGCCAGCAACCGGGATGGACCTCGCATTACCTGGCAGGCATCGGTGATCCGGTGACGCCGCATCGCGACACGCCGCTGATGGCGCTCGACCGGGCGGAGGACGAATCCCTTTTCTGGTCAAAGGAGTTCGACTGGTTCCACCTCGGCTCGACGGATGTCGGCGCGCTGATGGCGCATTTCGAGCGCTTCCTGGTGGAACTGCAGCCCGACGTCGTCAACATGCATCATGTGATGGGGTTCGGCGTGCAGGCGATCCGCTCGATCCGCCGCGCGCTCGGCGATGTGCCGATCGTCTACACGCTGCATGAGTATCTCCCGATCTGCGCCAACCACGGGCAGATGATCAAGCCGAGGACGCATGCGCTCTGCCAGCGTGCCACGCCGTCTGATTGTGGCATGTGCTTTCCCGAGACCGGGGCCGCGAACCTTCTGAGGCGCGAGACCTTCATCAAGAGCTTCCTGGGTCAGGTCGACGCCTTTGTCAGCCCGTCGCATTTCCTGCTGTCGCGTTATGCCGAGTGGGGCTTGCCGCGCGAGAAACTCGTGATGATCGAGAACGGTCTGGATGGCGGTATCGCGGCGCCTGTCCGCGCGCTGGGGCAGGGGGGCCGCCGCAACAGGTTCGGCTTCTTTGGCCAGCTCAACCCGTTCAAGGGTATCCGGGTGCTGGTTGATGCCGTAACGCGGGTTCCGGCCGACATCTGGGGCGACAGCATCCTCAATGTCTATGGCGGCAACCTCGAGCAGCAGCCGGAGGACTTCCAGATCGCCGTCAAGGATCTGTTCCGCCTTGCCGGACGACGGGTACGATACCGCGGCGCCTACAAGAGCCACGACCTGCCGGCGCTGATGCGCGACATCGACTGGATGGTCATCCCCTCGACCTGGTGGGAAAACTCACCGGTGGTGATCCAGGAGGCCTTCTTCCACGGCCGTCCGATCATCGCGAGCGACATCGGCGGCATGGCCGAAAAGGTGCGCCACGGTGTGGACGGCCTTCATTTCCGGGTTTCGAACGCCGACAGCCTTGCCGAAACCATGACCCAGGCGATCACCAGCCCGCGCCTTTGGGACCAGCTTCACGCCGGGATCCGGGCGCCGAGGACGGCACAGGACACCGGTGCGATGCACGCCGAGCTGTTCGAGAAACTCCTGGCGCGGCGATCGGCGCGCCGCGGCCCAACCATCGCGGCGGAGTGACCGGCATGTCCGATCCCACGGCGCGATACGCAGAGATGCTGCGCGACCTGATGCGGGGCGCCCTGGCGGCCGGTGTGGTCGGTCTGTTCGTCAACGTGCTGCATCTCGGGCTTCCGCTGTTCACGATCCAGGTCTATGACCGGGTGCTGTCCAGCGGCAGCAGCGAAACGCTTGCCGCGCTGATCGTGCTCGCCGTCACCATTCTCGCCTTCCAGACCCTGCTCGAAGTGTTGCGGCAACGGATCCTCGTGATCCTCGCCAACCGAGCGATGATCCGGCTCGGGCGGCCGGTCTTCGAGGCTGCGGTGGAAACCAGCCTCACAAAAGGCCCGCAGGCGGCGAGCACTGCCCTGCAGGACGTGTCCGAGCTGCGGGCCTTCCTGGCCGGGGGCGCTGTCTCCTTGCCGCTCGACCTGGCGTTTTCGCCGATCTTCCTGGTCGTCCTGTTCGC
>DQCI01000026.1:7025-7909 GCA_003545125.1 Paracoccaceae bacterium | reverse complement strand
AACGCCGAGACGGCCGAGGCGATCCGTCATGCGGAGGTCATCACCGGGCTCGGCATGCTGCCCTCTCTGGCAGGGCGGTGGCGCAGCGCGCAGGCGGAGGCGATCGCGCTCTCCGAGCAAGGCGCGCGGCTGGCGCGGACGTTCTCCACCCTGACCCGGAGCCTGCGCGTGGTCCTGCAGATCGGCATCATCGCGTCCGGCGGGATGCTGGTGATCAGCGGAAACGTAAGCGCGGGCACGATCATCGCCGCCTCGGTTCTCACCGGGCGGCTGCTCTTGCCGTTCGAGCAGACCGCGACCGGCTGGAAGCAATGGCTCGAAGCGCGCGAAATCCTGCGCCGGTTGCGCGATGTCACCAGCTCGGGCGTGACCCCACGCTCCTCGATCCCGGTGGAGATCGAGAGCGGGCGACTGGTCGCGGAGCGGCTGGGATGCGTGCTGCCAGGGGCGTCGCGGCCGGTGCTGCAGAATATCAACTTCAGCCTCGAGAGCGGCAGCATGATGGGTGTCATTGGCCCGTCGGGGGCCGGCAAGACGACGCTTTCGCGCCTGATCATGGGCATCGCCCGGCCCAGCATGGGGGGCATGTATCTCGACGGACAGAGCACATACGCCCATGAGCGCGGCAGCTTCGGGCGCGCCGTCGGCTACCTGCCCCAGGAGCCCACGCTTCTTACCGGCAGCGTGCGCGACAACATCGCACGGTTCGGCGATGGCCGGATGGAGGACGTGGTGCGCGCCGCGCGGGCGGCGGGTGTGCACGATATGATCGGCGCCCTGCCGCAGGGCTACGCGACCCGGCTGGGGAGCGGCGGCTACCAGCTGAGCGGCGGCCAGCGCCAGCGGGTGGCCCTCGCCCGGGCGTTGTTCGGCGGGCCGCAACT
>DQCI01000026.1:0-7012 GCA_003545125.1 Paracoccaceae bacterium | reverse complement strand
ATCGAAGCGGCGCGGCAGGCGGGGGCGACCGTCGTCGTTGTGGCGCAGCGGATGTCGATCCTCAGCCGCGCCGACCGGCTGCTCAGGCTCCAGGACGGCGGCATGGTGCAGTTCGGGCCGCGCGAGGAGGTGCTCCAGGCTCTGACGCCGCAGCGGCTGTCGCAGCCGCAGCCGCGCGTGGCACAGGAGGCAAGCCAATGAGCGTGATGGCGATGCATGCCGATGACGAGCCGCTGCCGAGCTACCGGCCGGTCCTTGTTTCCGCCCTTCTGGTCGCGCTCGCGTTTTCGCTGGCGCTCCTGGGATGGGGTCTTTTGGGGCGGCTCGACGCGGCGATCGTCAGCCACGGCGTTTTGCATGCCGAAAGCGAGCGCAAGACCGTCGAGCATCTCGAGGGCGGCATCCTGTCCGAGCTTCTGGTGCGGCCCGGCGAGATGGTCGAGGCCGGGCAGGTCGTGGCCCGGCTCGATGCGACGCAGGCGCGCGAAGGCCTGGCGCAGCTCGACGTCGAGGCCGACGTCGCGCGTCTCGCCCTGTGGCGGCTGGAGGCCGAGGAGGCGGGGGCCGCGCTCGCCCCGGAGACGGCTCCGTTGAGCGTGTCGGGCGACCGTGCTGCGCTGGTCGCCGAAGTGCTCAGGCTTTTCGAGGCCCGTCGCAGCAATCACCTGGCGCAGGTCGTATCGCTCGAGCGCCAGATCGCGCAGCTTCGCGGCGAGATATCCGCGAACGAAGGCGGGCAGGCGGGCGCGCAATCGCAGCTGACCCTCTGGCGCGACGAGCGCAAGCTGGTGGCCGACCTCGTCGAGCGCGGTGTCACGCCGCGCCGCGATCTTCTCGACTTCGACCGGACCATCGCGGCGCTCGAAGGCGACCGCGATGAGTATGCCGGTCTGATCGAGGCGGCCCGTCAGGGCATTGCCCGCGCGGAGGCCGAGATTGAAGCGCTTGAGCAGGCGCGCCGCGTCGAGATCGCGCAGAGCGATGCAGAGGCGCGCGCGCGTCTGACCATGTTGTCGTCGCAGATCCGCGCAGTTCAGGACGTGATGGAACGCCACCTGCTGCGCGCACCCCAGGCCGGGCGGGTGGTGGAGATCACGACCGTGACCCCGGGCGCGGTGCTTGGATCGGGCCAACCGCTGATGGAGATCCTGCCCCGCGACGACCGGCTGGTCGCTTTGGTGAAACTGCCGCCGGATGCCATCGACACGGTGCATGTCGGCCAGCCCGCGCGGCTGCAACTGACCGCCTACAAGCGCTCGATGGCGCCGAAGGTGACGGGCGAGGTCTCCTACGTCTCGGCTGACCTGCTCGAAGACGACCAGACCGGAGATGCCTATTTCGAAGGCCGCGTGATCCTTGATCCCGAGAGCGTCGCCGCGCTCGACGGGGTGCTTTTGACGGCCGGGATGCCGGTTGAAGTGTCCCTGACCATCGGCGAACGCCGCGCCGGAGATTATTTGCTCGAACCGATCCTGCGCCACTTCCGGCGGGCATTTCGCGAAGAGTAGCAGGCGCCGGAGCAAGAACAGGCGAGGAGAGACGATGACACGCAAAGCGATCCTTCAGATCGGCACCGAGAAGACCGGCACCACCAGTTTGCAGACCTTCCTGGCCGCCAACCGCGACCGGCTGGCCGAGCGCGGCTATCTCTATCCGCGTTTCTGCGGCGCGTTGAACCATACCGGCCTGGCGGCTTACGCGATGGACGCCGACCGACCCGACGAGTTGAAGGCGGCCTTCGGCGGCGAGACGCCCGAGGCCGTGCCGCAGATGCGCGCGCGCCTGCACCGGATGGCGGAGGCGGAACTGACCGGCGGACGAACGGCGATATTCTGCAGCGAGCATTGTCACAGCCGGCTGGTCTCGCCGGATGAGGTGCGGCGGCTCCGGGACTTCCTGTCGGAGTTTTTCGACGAGATCGAGATCTCGGTCTATCTGCGCCGGCAGGATCGGGTGGCGCTCTCGCTCTATTCCACAAGGCTCAAGAGCGGCCTTGCGCCGGATCGGGTCCTGGAGAAGGCGCCGGCCGACCGTCTCTACTACAATTACGACCGGTTTCTCGCGCTTTGGGAAGACGCGTTCGGCGCGGAGGCGATCTCGGTACGGCTGTTCGAGCCGGGGCTCCTCGCCAACGGCAGCGTGGTCGACGATTTCCTCACCTGCTGGGGGATCGGCGAGATTGGCGACTTCCACAGCGTGCCCAACGAAAACGGGTCGATCTCGGTGGCGGCGCAGGCGTTCCTGCGCCAGATCAACCCGCATCTGACAGCGCAGGCCGGGCGGCCGGGCACGCGGTTGCGCGGTATCGTTGTCACGGCGCTCGAACGAACCTATGCGGGGCGCGGGGTGCGGCCTGCGCGCGACGAGGCGCGCGCCTTCTACGAAAGGTTTCGCGCTGCCAACGAACGTGTCGCAGAGCGCTACTTTCCAGGGCGCGATCCGCTGTTTTCGGAAGATTTCACCGCCTATCCCGAAATCGCGGATTCAAGAGAGACCGCACCCGAAGAGATCGTTGGCATCGCGGCGAAAATCTTGAACGGGGCGGCTGTCCGGATCGACGCCCTGGAGGCCGAAATCTGCATTCGAGAGGCGGCCGTCGCCTGGCGCGACGATCCGCAGTCGGCGCTGGGTGTTGTCCGCGCCGCGCTCACGCGCTTCCCCGAGCACGCCGGATTGTACCGGACGCTCGGCGAATACCTGTTGCGGCTGGAGCAGCCGCCGGCGGCGGTTGCCGCTGCGGAGACGGCCTGCGCCCGATCGCCGGCGAACTGGGAGTTCCAGCATTTTCTCGGCATCGCCCGCGCCGCGGCCGGCGACGATGTCGGCGCCGCCCGAGCCCAGAAGGCGGCGCTGGAAATCAACCCGGCATATGAGGGCGCGCAGATGGCGCTCGCGGCGGCGCAGGCGCGACTTGAGACAAAGGCACGGCGGCACGCCTGAGGAACGAGATTGGAACCGGAGAAGAGGATGGTCATGGACAGCACGAAACGCGCGCGCAAAGCGGCGGCCCTGCGGGGCTTCCCCCCGCACGGGTTGATCCTGGGCGGATTGTCGGAGACCGTGAGACTTGCGAAAGGGTCCTGGATCGAGGCGCCGTCTGCGGTCCAGGCCCGGATCGTAAACGGCGCCTACCTGCGCGTCGGCGCCTTTTGCAACCTCAACGGCGGAACGCTCAACAATATCGTGGTGGGGCGGTATGCCTCCATCGCGAGTGGCGTGGTGACCGGCACCCACGAACATCCGACCGACTGGTTGACCACGTCGCGCGCTGCCTACTATCCGGAGCTGTACGGCTGGGACAAGCTGGCCGCCGGGGCCGAGGCGCCCTCCATCCATTCCCGGAAGGCATACTACCCGGAGAGTTGTCCGATCACCACACTGGGCCCCGATGTCTGGATCGGCCAAGGCGCCTTTATCAAGTCCGGCGTCTCGATCGGCGCCGGTGCCATCATCGGCGCGCGCGCGACGGTGGTGAAGGACGTGCCGCCCTACGCGATCGTCGTCGGCACGCCGGGGCGGGTGCTGCGCCTGCGTTTCCCCGAGCCCGTCGTCGAGCGTCTCTTGCGGGTGCAATGGTGGCAATACTCGATCTACGACCTGTTCGACGCGCCGATGGACGATATCACCCGCGCGCTCGACGTGATCGAAGACCACGTATCCTCCGGAAGGCTCGCGCCGTTCGAGGGGCTGGTCCTGAGGGACGAGGAGCTTACCGATCTGCCCGCGGCGCTCGCACGGTTGGAGGAGCGTCCGCTTGCGCTGGCCAACTGACATCGAAGCGGATCAGATCGCGCTCAGGCCCCACGCGGCATTTCGCGTCGAGCGACATGCGGACCAATGTGAGCCAGAAGCGTGTCCCCACCGTCTCGAAGGTCCGCGACCCGCTGTCAGGATCGACCAGCGAGGCATAGGCGTGTGCGTAGCTGTCCGCGCAGTCCCGCGCCCAGAGCAGGGGCATCGGTGCGAGCAGAACGCGGTCGCGCCAATGGATGAGGTCTGTGGACGTGAAGGCCCAGAACCCGACGGTGCGGGTTCCGTCGATCTCTGCGACCATCGGCGAGACGGCGAGGTAGCGCCCGGTGGCTGGCTGCCGGACAATCGAGTTCAGCGGCGCCGTCAAACCCGGCAAGGGCGTGCAGACGTGGCGTTCGGGCTCCGTCAGACCCGGGGCATAGGGATCGGCGAAGCGGATGGAAAAATCCTGCCCGTCCCAGCCGCGCCAGTCGGCCGGGCCCCCGTCAAGCTTGCGCCGGGCCAGGCAGACCCCGCGCCGCTGTACGCCGTAGGCTTCGGCGAAGAAATAGAAGTAGAGGTGGTCGCCCGCCACGATCATGTTGGACGGGTTGAAGTAGCCGCTGCGCCGCGACTGGTCCCGGTCGTAGCGATAGGGCAGGGCGGCGACCGGCGGCCCTGGCACGCGGGTGAAGCTGCGTCCGCCGTCGTCGCTTTCCAGTGCCACGATGGCATTGCGCCAGCAAGACATGTAGTCGTCCGCGGCGCAGGCCCGGCCGTGCCGGTGCCCATGGTATTCCGCGTGCCCGAGGGCCTCGATCCGAACGCCGTCCCGGGTGAAAACCGACACAATCCAGACCCGGTCGTTGCGCGCCGCAGGATCGGGGTCCTCTGCGCCCGCGTGCACCAACCGGCAGACGTGCTCCAGGTGGCGAAGGTCGGGGCCGACGCTTTCCCGGTTCGCCTCATTGCCGGCGAGCATATGCACCTGCCCGGAGGCGTCGCGCCAGAACCGGGCCGGCGCATCGGGGATGTCCCAGCGATCGCAGCGCTCGGTTTGCCAGTCGAAGAGCAGGGCCGGGTCGGCCGCAGCTGCGCCAGCGGCGGCGAGCGCAAACGCTGCGCACAGGCGCGCGACGTGGCGGAATATTCTCTGTCTGGCCATCGCAGCAAACCCTACCCCAAGCCACGCACCAATTCACCAGGCAAACCGCCTGCGGTGGCACGTGACGCCTCACGAAAGCCGATTGAATGACCTCCCAAGCACCTGCAAAAAACCTTCGGTCGGACCGCGCCGCACCGGCCGCCGTCCGCATCAACGGGGTCTACGATCTGCCATCGCCGAGCCGGATTGCCGGCTGGGCCATCGACCGCGCCGACCCCGATGCGGCCGTCGAGGTCGAGATATACCGCGAAGGCGCTCTGCTGCAGCGGACCCGCGCTGACCGCTTTCGTCCAGACCTCGAACGCGGTGGGATCGGGACCGGGCGGTACGGGTTCTCCGTCGATCTCGATCCACCGGTCGCGCCGGAGATGGTCTTTACCCTCACCGTGCGCGCGGTGACCGGCGATGGCACGTCGGGCCCGCTCCGGCCGACCGGCGAGGCCACGCCAAACGACGATCCGCTGTTGCGCTTGCTGGAACGGACCTTCGACGAGATGGCCGTGCTCAAGGCCGATATCGCGACGCTGCGCCGGTCGGTCGAAGCGGGCGGCGACCCGCCGGAACACAAGGAGATCGTTGCTGTTCTCGACCGGATCGAGGTGGTGCAGGCGCGTCTCGACGGGGCTGCCGCGGTGACGCAAACACCGGCCGATCCCGCGGTCGGGCCGGGGTTGCGGACGGCCGTGGGTATCGCACTCGCGATGAGTGCCCTTGCGCTGGTGCTGGGCCTCTGGTCGGTCTTCGGATGACACGCCTGGACCCGCCCGCGTTGATCGGACAGCGCAAGCCGCAAATACTCTTCGCGCATGACAGCTGGCCGGGGCAGTTCGGCGGGTTCGCCCGCTGGCTCGTCTCCGACGGTTGGGACGTCTGGGCGGCGACAGGGCGCAGCCCATCCGCGCCGGACGGGGTGCGGGTCTTGCGATACGTGCCGCACAGGGCGCCCTCCGCGGCCACCCATCCCTACGCGCGGCCGTTCGACCGCGCGGCCCTGGTGGGCCAGGCCTGCGTGCGCCAATGCCTGGCGGCACGCGACGCCGGGCTTTCCCCCGACCTGATCGTCAGCCATGCCGGCCCGGGCGCGGGCCTGTTCCTGAGCGAGCTCTTTCCCGAGGCAGTCCACGTCGCCTACTGCGAATGGTGGTACAACACCCCCGGGGTCGACACCGCCTGGCTCGCGGAAGTCAAGCGAGAGCATCCGGCACGCGCACCCGAAGCGGCGATCCTTGAGCGGTGCCGGAACCAACCGATCGCACAGGAACTGATCTCTGCCGGGCATGGGCTTTGCCCGACCGAGTTTCAGGCAGCGCAGTTCCCCGCCGCCTTTCGGGGGATGCTCCGGGTTCAGCATGACGGCATCGATTGTGCTCACTTCCGGCCGGGGCCGCCCGGGCATACAAGCCATCCGCTGCTCGCGGGGCTCGCGGACGATACACCGGTGGTCACCTACGCGACCCGCGGGATGGAGCCACATCGCGGGTTTCCCCAGATCATGGCGGCCTTCGCCGAGATCCAGGCCCGAAACCCGCGGGCGGTCGCGGTGATCGCCGGCGACAACGGCGTGCACTACGGCGGCAACGCCGAGCGGCGGGTCGACTGGAAGGCGGAGGCGCTCCGCCGGCTCGACCTCGACGAAAGTCGGACAGTCTTCACCGGCATGCTCGCGCCCGAGGATTACCTTTGGCTGCTCAGGCGCAGCGACGCGCATGTCTACGCCACGGTGCCGTTCGTTCTGTCCTGGTCGATGCTGGACGCGATGGCCACGGGCACGCCGCTGGTGCTCTCGGACACCGCCCCGGTGCGCGAGTTCGCCGATGCCGACTGCGCCCACCTGGCCGAGCTTTCCGACCCCATCGACATCGCCGACAAAATCCGCGACCTGCTGGATCACCCGGGCGACGCCCGCAGGCGTGGGCACATTGCCCGCGAGCGCGTGTGCGCGACCTGCGACGCCCGCAGGATCTACCCTGACAAAGCCGAATGGCTCTTCGATCTGGCGTCTGCCACCCGGTCGGTGGCCGGGGCACCCGCGCCCTCAGCGCCCGCGCCCGTGATTGTCTCCGAAGCCGCCAGCGCGGACGGTGCGTCGAGGTCATCGACCTGACCAAGAGCCGG
>DQCI01000302.1:3791-5515 GCA_003545125.1 Paracoccaceae bacterium | reverse complement strand
CGCCACTCCTGCCCCCCTTTGGGTCCCCTCTGGGCGTTCTCAACGACACGCGCGCCGCCGCCCCGGAAACCTCGCTGTTTTTTGACAAGGAAAAACCGTGGTTTGGTTTGGGAAAAGGAGTGAACCATTGACCCTTCAAGACCTGTCGCCCGACAGCATCATTTCCACCCCGGAGGCCGGGGAGCTTTTGGGCATTTCGGCCGAGCGCATCCGGCAGCTAGAGAAAATGGGCTACATCAGAAAAGTGGAACGCGGGCGATGGCACGTGTCCGACGTGGTGCAGGGTTATCTCCACTACCTGCGGGAAAGCGAGTACGAACTTTGATCGGCCCCGTGTTGGCCGACGTCACGCCGTGATCGCGATCCACGCGAGGGCCGACATCCGGCTCGCCGAAGAGTACAAGGCGGCACAGGATCGAGGGGAGGTGGCCGCGGTCGGCGGTGTCTCGGGGAAAACCAATGTCCATGCCGAGGACATTGACAAGCCCGCGACCACCGCAGAGCTCGGCATCGACCGGCGCGACATTTCCGAGGGCCGCAAGCTAAAGGAAACCGAAGAGGCCGACCCTGGCGTGATCAACCGCGGACTGTTGAAAGTGGGAGCCGAAGTGACAACCTGAAAGCACGAGACCTCCGGCCAAGCAGCGGGACAAAATGATCTTCAATCGCAGAAAGAAATACAACGGCAGAGTGGCTGCGCTGTTGCCCGCGCTCGGAATTCAGGAAAGCGATTTCGGGGTGTTTTCCCTGCTAGACACCTTGGACATTGCGTGGAGCCAAAACTACACCGAATATGAGGCCGCGTTGCTCGTTTCCTACACCGTTTACGGCGGGATGATGAGAGCCGGGGAACCTAGAGCCGCCGACGTGAAGTCAAGTATCGCTCGCGTGCAAGGCGACTGGCTGGCGAAAGGGCTGGTTTCAAAGGATTTGGTTGCACGCTTCTCAGAAAAAGTTGGTGAGTGGGAGAGCGAAAAGAACACCTCCGAAACCCAAAAGGAAGGCTTTCCACCGGAAGAGGAAGTATCGAGGATTTTCCTGGCAAATCTCCCTGATCCGGCGGCAAGCAGGCCAATTGATATCTCTCAGTTTTCGGACGGCATGATAGCCTACTACGAGAACGCGACTTCGGTGGGTGAGAAGTTGGGAGTTCCCGGGTTCATGTCGGCAACGAAAACCGCTGTGGTTTCTGTCAAAGAACAGCCGTTATGTATCTACCGGTATGAGAAAGGTCCTCTTGGCGAATTCGCGCTAGTCGAGATCAAAGCCAATGGTGCGATATCGAATTTCGGCCAACTGGATGGGGACACCAGGACCGACTTCATGAACAACGTGAAGTACTACTTGCTGACCCTGCATATAAGGGACTGATCTGGGGCGCATCCAGTTTGGCGTGCGGCGTTGCAAGCTTGGGATTTCTTGCGGTCAGTCTTCCCGTTTTCTCCAATGGTCGATACCGAAGGGAAGAAGCCCACGCACGTCGCAGGCTCCCGTTGCCGGGTGGGCAAGGTGCCTCTCGGGGTGAAATGACACCCGTTCATGGCCTTCGGCGATCACGTCGACGCCGGGAGCGACGGTGCCGGGGTGCGACGAAACCGCCCACGTTGCCCCGCTCCAAGCGCTTTCGAAGTTGGCACATCGTTTGGCACACCGCCAAGGCGCGCGGCGCTTTTCTTGAGATATATCAGAAACATAGAAGAAGAAGTGGCAGCCCGTAGGGGAAT
>DQCI01000302.1:0-3765 GCA_003545125.1 Paracoccaceae bacterium | reverse complement strand
CCTAACCGATAGACGAACGGGCCGCGCTGTCGGTAGCGCGGTGTTTAGGAAAACGTCGCAGGGAGGGCAAGCGCTTTTTCGGGGATTGTGGAAATTTCTCCACGTATCGTGCGCCTGCGGCCCGGGCATTGCCCCGGCGTGTCGCCGGGACTGGGCGCAGCCTACACTGGTGCCGCGTCACTGAGGCGGAGTTGGGGGGTAACCCGGCCGTTCCAGTGGTTGAGGTCCAGCTGGCCCGCAAAATGGAACCTGGCGCCGGCGTGGTTTGCGAGGGCGGGTCCCAGCTCGCCGGAAAAAGCGTTGAAGGCGATCGCTTCGAGCTTGCCGCCCATGCCGTCGGTGATCGCGAGCTTGAGGTGGGCCTGGCCAACCGGGCGGGCGAAGCTGATGGCCATGTCGGGAAAAGCGAAACGCGGGGCGGGAGCCCCCGCGCCGTAAGGGCCGGCGGCCTCGATCCGGGCAATGAGTTCGGGCGTCACGGCACCGGGCATCAGGAGCCCGTCGAGCGGGAGGTCGCGCGGGCCCATCGTGCCCGCCCCCTGACGCGCGAGCAACTCGCCCAACCGGGCCATCGCGGGCTCCAGCTGGTCACCGGCAAGTGTGAGCCCTGCGGCCATCCGGTGGCCGCCGCCGCGTTGGATGAGGCCCTCGGCCGCGAGCTTCTGGACCGAGGCGCCGAGATCGATGCCGGTGACCGAGCGGCCCGAACCCTTGCCTGTCCCGGCCGCGTCGATCCCGATCACCACCGCCGGGCGGTTCGCGGCCTCCTTGAGCCGCGCGGCGACGATGCCGACCACGCCCGGGTGCCAACCGTCGCCCGCGGCCCAGACCAGGGGGGCGTCGAACCCACGCGCCTCGGCCTGCTTCAAGGCGGCGGCCAGCACCTCGGCCTCGATCTCGCGCCGCTCGGTGTTGAGCTGATCCAGCCTGAGCGCGAGGGCCTGGGCCTCGGCGGGGTCGGTGGCGGTGAGCAGCCGGGCGCCGAGATCGGCCGCGCCGATCCGTCCGCCGGCGTTGATCCGGGGGCCGAGCAGGAAACCGAGGTGGTAGGGGCTGGGGCTCGTGTTCATCCGGGCGACATCGGCGAGGGCGACGAGGCCGGGGCGGCCGCGTTGGGCCATGACCTTGAGGCCTTGCACGACAAGCGCCCGGTTGGCGCCGATCAGCGGGGCGACGTCGGCGACGGTGGCCAGCGCCACGAGGTCGAGCAGCGACATGAGATCGGGACCCTTGCGACCCTGAGCCCGCAGCAGGCGGCCGATCTCGACCAGCATCAGGAAGACCACGCCAGCCGCGCAGAGATAGCCGAGATCGCCGGTTTCGTCCTGGCGGTTGGGGTTTACCAGGGCAAGGGCAGGGGGCAGGGTCTCGCCGCCGAGGTGATGGTCGAGCACGACGACCTGCGAGCCCTTGGCGGTGGCGGCGGCGATGGGCTCGTGAGAAAGCGTGCCGGCATCGACCACGACAATGAGGCTGTGGGTCTCGGCGAGGGCCTCCATCGCGGGCACGTTGGGGCCGTAGCCCTCGTCGATCCGGTCGGGGATGTAGAGGGTGGGGTCCTGGCCGAAGAAGCGGAACCAGTCGATCAGCAGGGCCGCGGAAGTGGCGCCGTCGACGTCGTAATCGGCGAAGACGGCGACCTTTTCCTTGGCCTCCATGGCGGCCAGCACCCGGGCGGCAGCTTCACCCATGTCCTTGAGGCGCTGCGGGTCGGGCAGGGTGTCGCGCAGCGTCGGCGCGAGGAAGGCGGGGGCCTCCTCGGGGGGCACGCCCCGGCGGGCGAGAACGGCGGCGACCGGGGCGGGCAGGCCGGTGGCCTGTTCGAGCGCCTCGGCCGCCCGGGCAAGCTCGACCGAGGGGCCGGTCCAGCGGCGGCCGGTGAGGCTGGTTTCGACATCTAGGAAGGCGGACATGGGAGAGGTGTAGGGGGTGCGGATCGGGAGGTCCAGTGGCCGTGAAGGCGGCGGGCGAGGGGTGGGCGAACTCGGACGGGGGGTCAAGGTGTTGAATCTATATGAGATAGCGCTAACTGGGTGTCGCGCGGGCGAAGGGCGGGCGCCAAGCTTGAGCGGGGCCTTTGGGGATGGCGATCTGAGGGATGGGTTTCAAACCGCACCCGGTGGCATGCGGAATGTGTCGGGCGACCGGGTGCGGCCCGGGATGGCCGCACCCACAAATCGCTCCCGGGTAGATTTCGCGCAACAAGACCCCGCAAGAATCCAGCAGGCCACTTGACGCGCCGGTGTGAAATATTCAGAGTTCTTGATAAGCGAATAACAAAGATTCTTCAGATATGATTGTGTCCGGTGCCCTCGTCTCCGGGCCCGGCAAAGTCACATCCGGAGCCACTGACACTTGGGAGGGAACAGTGAAACATCCGAAATTGAACCGCCGGAATGCGGGCGTTACGACACTCGCCGTCGTGGCAGGACTGGCGGGCCATGCCGCTCATGCGACCGAGGGCTATTTCACACTGGGCCACAGCCCGCTGCAGCGCTCGCTTTCCGGTGCCGGCGTGGCGCGCGGGTCGGAAGCCATGTCCGCCACGATCAACCCTGCGGGCGTCGCCGAAGTCGGGCGGCAATTCCAGATCGGCGCGGAAGTTTTCGTGCCACTGCGCGGCTACGAGGGCGTTGCGACCGGTTTCGTGCCGTCGGGGACGGTCGACAGCGATTCAAACATCTTCCTGGCGCCCAGCTTCGCCTACAACATGCCGCTCGAAAACGGCAGCGTGCTCAACTTCTCCGTCTACGGCAATGGCGGGATGAACACGACCTACCCGGACGGCCTCGGCGGCTGCGGGTCGGTGTTCTGCGGCGGTCCGGCGGGGGTCGACCTGATCCAGCTCTTCGCCTCGGCCACCTACGCGAAGAAATTCGGCAACGTTTCGGTCGGCGTCGCGCCCACGCTGGCCATACAGGGGTTCAAGGCAGACGGCCTGGGCGCCTTTGCCGGTATCTCGACCGACCCCACGGCACTCACGAACAACGGCTATGACATGTCGGTGGGCTACGGCATTCGCGGCGGCTTTGAAATCGAAGTCTCGCCCGTTCTGCGGATCGGCGTGGCGGGCCAGTCCAAGATGTACATGTCGGAACTCGACAGCTACGCGGGTCTGTTCGAGGACGGCGGCGATTTCGATATCCCGGCGATGATTTCCGCGGGCGTCGCCCTGGACGTGTCGCCGCAGGTGACCCTGATGGCGGATTGGCGCCGGATCTTCTATTCGGATGTCGGCGCGATCGGAAATGCCGTCGATGCCGGGCCGCTCGGCGCACCGGGCGGTGCCGGCTTCGGCTGGGACGACGTCGACGCGGTCAAGCTCGGTGTCGAGTGGCGCCAAAGCGAGGTGATGACCTGGCGGGCTGGTTATTCCCAGAACACCAACCCGATCGGCGCGGAAGACGTGACGTTCAATATCCTCGCGCCCGGAATCGTGGAGCGGCACTTTTCGGTGGGCGGCTCGCGCAAGCTGAACGACCGCGACGCGCTCGACTTCTCGTTCACCTTCGCCCCCGAAGTCAGTGTCAGCGGGCCGGAAACCACGCCCTTGGGTCCGACCGGCGCCACCGTCTCGCCGTACATGAAACAGTTCAGCGCCTCGGTCGGCTGGACCCGGACGTTCTGAAGGACGGGTCGATCTGACCCGCACCCGAATGCGACCACGTTGGCCCGGATCGGTTAAACCGATCCGGGCTTTTTCGTTGTGGAAGCGCTTGCGGGCGAGGACTTCGCGGTGGGTGGGCGAACTCGGACGGGGGGTCA
>DQCI01000096.1:5428-7796 GCA_003545125.1 Paracoccaceae bacterium | reverse complement strand
GATGGCGTTGCGCCCCATCACCCGCCACAAGGCCCCTACGCGCCTGGGCAGGACCTCCACCCTTCGCCATCTTGATGGCAGGATGTCCGCCAGGATCTGGGTGGCGGATCGCGCAATCTTGCCCCAAGCGGCGAAGCTCCCCCCGCAAACCAGCCCGCCACCCCTCGCCCGCCCGGAACGGGCGAAGCTTGTGTTAGCGCTATCTATATAAATATCAATCACTTGACCCCCTGTCCGAGTTCGCCCACCCTTCGCCCGTCCCCCGTTCTCGTGCCCCCCTGCTCGATCCGGCGCATCCCGTGACGCGGCCTCTTTCGGGATGGACGCCTCCGATCCCCCGGCCTAGGGTCGCGGAAAATCACGCCCCCGGAGCCCCAGATGAGCCGCCTCTCCCCCACCGCGACCGGCATGCTGCTCTACCTCCTCGCCATCATGTCGATGAGCGTGATGGACCTGTTCGCCAAGCTCCTGTCGGCGCATGTGCCGGTGATGCAGGTGATCTGGGCGCGCTATACCGGGCAGACGGCGCTGGTGACGCTTTTTCTGCTGCCGCGGCTCGGCACCGTCATGCGCACCCGGCGTCCGGGTCTGCATTTCCTGCGCTCGCTGTTCCTGCTCATGGCCACCACCGCCTTCTTCTTCGCGCTCAGCCGGATGGGCCTGGCCGAAGCGACGGCGATCGTCGACGTGAACCCGGTGCTGATCACCCTCGGCGCAGCCCTGTTCCTCGGCGAGAAATTCGGCCCGCGCCGGGCGCTCGGCATCGGCGCGGCGCTGATCGGCGCGCTGATCATCATCCGCCCCGGCAGTGCGGTGTTCTCGCCGAACGCGCTGCTGCCACTCATCGCCGCCATCTGCTTCGCGAGCTTCGCGATCACCACACGGTTTCTCGGCCGGAGCGAAAACATCTGGACGTCGCTGTTCTACACCGCCTTGCTCGGCGCAGTGGTGCTGAGCGTGCTGGTCGTGCCAGTCTGGGTCCGGCCCGACACGACCGCGCTGCTCCTGATGCTCGGTATCGGCTTCATCTCCGCGATCGCGCAGTTCCTGCTGATCCGGGCACTGATGTTGGCCGAGGCCGGCGCCGTCGCACCGTTCACCTATGTCGGTCTCCTGTTCGCGACGCTCTGGGGGATGCTGTTCTTCGGCACCTTCCCCGACGTGCCGACGATGATCGGCGGCGCGATCATCGTGCTGGCCGGCATCTATGTCTGGCACCGCGAAACGCAGGATGCGCGGACCGAGGCCGCTGAGGCGATCAAGGGGGAAACACCGCGACCTCCGTAGCCGCCAGCCCTGCGAACGAAACGCCAGCCAAACGGCACCGACGTCGACCGGATCAACGCAGCCGGAAGGCGGCCAGTACCTGGCCCGGCCCTTTGGCCTGGATCACCAGCGCAAGCGGGCCATCTTGCGGCAGTTCCACGGAAAACATGTATTCGCCCACCCCGTCCCAGCTGCCGACGCGGTCCCAGCCGGTGACGATATTGGCGTAGGTGATCGTCTTGCCGGCGTTCTCGCCGTGCAGGATCTCGACCGTGGCCGCCTCGACAAAGTGGACCAGATCGACGTTGATTTCCGCCGGAAGCTGCATGTCGGCCCGCGGGGCGCAGCGCAGCCGGATGACATCGCCTTCGGTCTCGACCTCGATCGCAACCGGCGTCAGGTCGCCGCGATGCGCCGCGATGAGGTCGGCAAGCTTCATCGGTTTGACCCCGACGACGTGGTCAATGCCTTCGACCACCATCTGCGGCGTATAGATCGACGCCGAGTGCGCCATCCGCGCGTAGGCCTTCTGCCGCTTGGTGTGCGGGGCGCGCGCGAAGCTGTCGGCCCAGCCGATGTAGTCCCAGTAGTCCACGTGCAGGGCCAGCGGCAGCACGTCTTCGCGCTTCGCCAGCTCGGAGATCATCGCATCCGCAGGCGGACAGCTCGAACAGCCCTGCGACGTGTAGAGCTCGACGAGGACGACCGGTTTCGCGGGCCCCGCCTGCGCGGTCAGCGCAGCGAAAGTGCTGGCGAGAACGAGGAATAGTGCGAAGATCGGTTTGCGCATGAGGTCCGGCTGTCTGGTTCGGGTCTGCAAGTTGATAGGACATTCGGCGCCTCACCGGCCAATCAAGGTTTTGCGAGACGCTGCAATATCACGAGAACGGGATATCTGCGGATTGCCAAACGGTGTGCAATGGTATACATCGCCCTCGCAGCCTTGCGCCTGCCCGCGCAACTTGGCACATCAACGAGATAGCCTGTCCAATCTCCGGACCGCTACGAGGAGGCAACCATGACCATCACCGTCGGCAAGGACACCGCCAACACCCGCAAGACACTGAGTTCCGGTGGCGCCAGCATCGCCTACTATTCGATC
>DQCI01000096.1:3377-5414 GCA_003545125.1 Paracoccaceae bacterium | reverse complement strand
CGCACTGTCAGCGTGGACGACATCAAGGCCTTTGCCGAATGGGGCGCGAACGGCGGGCAGAACCCGCGCGAGATCGCCTATCGCCCGGCCCGCGTGCTGATGCAGGACTTCACCGGCGTGCCAGCCGTGGTCGACCTGGCCGCGATGCGCGACGGGATCAAAGGGCTCGGCGGCGATCCCCAGAAGATCAACCCGCTGGTGCCGGTCGACCTCGTCATCGACCACTCGGTGATGATCGACGCGTTCGGCAACGCGCGCGCCTTCCAGACAAACGTCGACCGCGAATACGAGCGCAACCTCGAGCGCTACACCTTCCTCAAGTGGGGTCAGAACGCATTCGACAATTTCCGCGTGGTGCCGCCGGGGACCGGCATCTGCCACCAGGTCAACGTCGAATACCTCGCCCAGACCGTCTGGACCGACAAAGACCAGAACGGTGAAGAGGTCGCTTACCCCGATACCCTGGTCGGCACCGACAGCCACACCACCATGGTCAACGGCCTGGCCGTGCTCGGCTGGGGCGTGGGCGGGATCGAGGCCGAGGCCGCGATGCTCGGCCAGCCGATCTCGATGCTGATCCCGGAAGTCGTGGGCTTCAAGCTCACCGGCGAGATGATGGAAGGCACCACCGGCACCGACCTCGTGCTCAAGGTCGTCGAGCTGTTGCGCGCCAAAGGTGTCGTCGGCAAGTTTGTCGAGTTCTACGGCGAGGGCCTCGATCACCTGCCGCTGGCCGACCGCGCGACCATCGCCAACATGGCGCCGGAATACGGGGCCACCTGCGGCTTCTTCCCGATCGATGACGAAACCCTGCGCTACCTGCGCCAGACCGGACGCGATGAGGACCGGATTGCCCTCGTCGCGGCCTATGCCAAGGAAAACGGCTTTTGGCGCGGCGCCGACTATGCGCCGGTCTACACCGACACGCTGGAGCTCGACATGGGGGAAATCGTGCCCGCCATCTCCGGCCCGAAGCGCCCGCAGGACTACCTGCCGTTGACGGGCGCCACGGAAGCCTTCGCGAAAGAGATGGCCGAGACCTTCAAGCGTCCGATGGGCAAGGATGTGGCCGTCGAGGGCGAGGACTACGCGATGTCTTCGGGCAAGGTCGTGATCGCCTCGATCACCTCCTGCACCAACACCTCGAACCCCTATGTCATGATCGGCGCCGGTCTCGTGGCCCGCAAGGCGCGCGCGCTCGGGCTCGACCGCAAGCCCTGGGTCAAGACCTCCCTCGCCCCGGGCTCGCAGGTGGTAACCGAATATCTGGAGGCCGCCGGGCTGCAAGAGGATCTCGACGCCGTCGGCTTCAACCTCGTGGGCTACGGTTGCACCACCTGCATCGGCAACTCGGGGCCGCTGCAACCCGAGATTTCCACGGCGATCAACAAGGGCGACCTCGTGGCCACCGCGGTGCTCTCGGGCAATCGCAACTTCGAAGGCCGGATCAGCCCGGATGTGCGCGCCAACTACCTCGCCTCGCCGCCACTGGTCGTCGCCTATGCGCTGGCCGGGGACATGAATATCAATCTCACCACCGAGCCGCTCGGCCAGGACAAGGACGGCAACGACGTCTTCCTCAAGGACATCTGGCCGACCAACAAGGAGATTGCCGATCTGGTGCACAAGACCGTCACCCGCGAAGCGTTCCTCAAGAAATACGCCGACGTGTTCAAGGGCGACGAGAAATGGCAGGCGGTGGAGACCACCGACGCCGAGACCTACGACTGGCCGGCGCATTCGACCTACATCCAGAACCCGCCCTACTTCCAGGGCATGGGCGCCGAGGCCGGGGTGATCTCCGATGTCGAGAACGCCCGTGTGCTGGCGCTTCTGGGCGACATGATCACCACCGACCACATCAGCCCGGCGGGCAGCTTCACGGCCGAGACGCCGGCCGGCCAGTACCTCGTCGAGCGCCAGGTTCCGGTGCGCGAGTTCAACTCGTACGGAAGCCGTCGCGGCAATCACCAGGTGATGATGCGCGGCACCTTCGCCAACATCCGGATCAGGAACGAGATGCTGGCCGATGAAAAC
>DQCI01000096.1:0-3358 GCA_003545125.1 Paracoccaceae bacterium | reverse complement strand
CCGGACGGTGCGCAGACCTCGATCTACGACGCCGCAATGGACTACCAGGACGCCGGCACACCGCTGGTCATCTTCGCCGGTGAGCAATACGGCGCGGGCTCCAGCCGCGACTGGGCCGCGAAGGGCACGGCGCTGCTCGGGGTGAAGGCCGTGGTGGCGGAGAGCTACGAGCGCATCCATCGCTCGAACCTCGTCGGCATGGGGGTGATCCCGTTCGAGTTCACCGGCGGCGACACCCGCAAGTCGCTCGGGCTGACCGGCGACGAGGTGATCTCGATCACCGGGCTCGCGGGCGATCTGAAGCCGCTTTCGGAGGTGCCCTGCACGGTTACCTACGGCGACGGCACGGTGAAGGAAATCGCGCTGAAATGCCGGATCGATACCGAGGTGGAGATCGAATACGTCGAGAACGGCGGCGTGCTGCACTACGTTCTGCGCAACCTCGCCAAGGCGTGAGCCCCGCGCGACGACCGGGACGACCCGTCTTCGCCTGAAAACTGGAAGAGTTTCAGCAGCCGCTGAGATTGGAACCCCGGGTGCGCGCGCCCGGGGTTTTTCTTGTTTGCAAAGGGTTTCGGGGCGGGGAACGGGAGGATTTTCCCGGAAACGTTCTGTTTCTGTTCATCCCGCACGGTCGGTTACCCGGCGTTAACGTTAATTGGAACAAATAGAGGACAAGAGTAAGGACCCGCCCTATCCAGAACGCCACCGCGAAACAGGAGATACCAAATGAACTTCCGCATCCAGATGCCGCTCTTCGAAATCGTCGCCTTCCTTTCCGTGATCGGCCTGTTCTCTGTCCTCGGCTGAAACCGAGCGGGCGGCGCCGGTCCCAGCGCCGCTGCGGCAGCATTTCGACAGGTTGCCTGACCGCGATTCCTGCTACCGCCCGTTGCTGCTACCGCCCGGGCGCGGCGTGGCGCACCTCGGCGCCCGCCCCGACCTCCCGCATTTCAGGGCGTGAGGGCGCCGTAGCACCGGGTTCCGGGCCTCCGGCAAGCCAGATGTCCAGAGAGATCGAAACGCGCTACTCGCCCAGCATCCAGCTGCCGTCCGGCAGGAAGGCATGGAAAGCGAAGGCGAACATCACGTCATGCGGCAGGTCCTGCCCCGCTTTATCACGCACGCGGATGTTGCCCACGTCGCGGCCCCGGGCGATCCGGCGCGCATCCAGCGCCGAGGCCTGTCCGGCCTCCCAGCTCAGCACCACACCCGCCTCACGGATCTCGCCCGCCTCGGCCAGACGGGGGAGCGGCCAGGCCCTGTCGCCGACGCGCACCACCCGGGCAAGCGCGGGCACGCCGTGGGGCGGCGCCTCGCCGGTGTAGAACGGGTAAGGTTCGGCGCGGCTGTCGTAGCCGGAATAGGGGTTGGTGCCGTAGGCGCGACCGTAGTCGGGTTCTTCCATCACCAGACCTTGCGGGTTGCGGGCGGCATATCCCGCCCAGCCTTCCATCCAGCTCACAAGCTGGGTGAGCTGGGCGCCGGTGTGGGCGCCGACGATGCCCTGCCCCAGCGCCTGCTGCCACCAGGTTTCGGTCTCAACGTCGTACATCACCATGTCGGAATTCCTGAGCTTGCCGGAAACGCCGAAGGTGAGAACCGAACCGTCGACCCGGCGATCGAAGACGGGGGCCGAATTGCACAGCGGGCAGAAGGTGACGGCAACGGGCACGCCCGCCACCTTGTCGTTGACGATCTCGTGCCACGTCAGGTAGCGCAGCGGATAGGCGCGCGGCTCGGCGCCCTCGAGCTCCAGCACGATCACCGGCTCGGTCGGGGCCAGGCGGATTTCTTTCGCAACAGGCAGGAAACGCACATCGGACAGCGCCGGGATCCCGTCGCGCCCGGGGCCGCCGTCGCGGATTTCACGCCAGTCGGCGACGGTCGTTTGCTCGAAATCCGTCAGCGGAAACTCGTTTTTCCAGAACGACGGGTCGGCCTCGGCGGGATGAAGCAAAAGCCCAAGGGCGATGACGAAAGCGGCAAGGAACAGACGCATGATAAAGCCTCCCTCCGGCAAGGCTGCCAGAGAGAGGCTCATCTGCACACCCCCTCTCACGGGGGCTTGAGAGCACGTTACCCTTGGCCGTTACTCGACCACGCGGGCCGAAACGATCCGGTCGGGTTCGCCGATGACGGCCCCGTTCGGACCCTCGCCGCGCTTGATCGCCATCACCACATCGAGCCCCTCGATCACCCGGCCGACGACCGTATAGCCGCCGTCGAGATGCGCCGCGGGTTCGAACATGATGAAGAACTGCGAATTGGCGCTGTCGGGGTCGGCGGACCGGGCCATGCCCACGGTGCCGGCAACGAAACTCTCCTCGGAGAACTCCGCCGGAAGGTCGGGGTAGGACGACCCGCCGGTGCCCGCAAGCCGCATGTCTCCGCTGTCCTTGCCATGCTCGACATCGCCGGTCTGGGCCATGAAGCCCTCGATCACCCGGTGGAAGACGACGCCGTCATAGGCGCCTTCCCGGGTGAGGGTGATCAGGCGCTCGGCATGTTGCGGGGCCAGAGTGTCGAACAGCTCGATCACCACGTCCCCCTCGGCCTCGCCCGCGATGGTGAGCGCAATCTGCGGACCGCCCGTCTCGCCGGGAAGGTCCGTCACCACCTGCGGGGTCGAGCCCGGCACGGTGATCAAAAAATAGACCGCGATCAGCGCGACACCGGCTGCGAAGATGAGCCAGGCGACCAGCGTCGATCTAGACATCCGCCGCGACCTTGACCGAGATCATCTGGTCGGGGTTCGCGGGCGGCTCGCCGCGGGTGACCGCGTCGACGAAATCCATCCCCGAAACCACCCGGCCGTAGACGGTGTACTGGCCGTTCAGGAAGTGGTTGTCGCTGAAGTTGATGAAGAACTGCGCGTTGGCCGAGTTCGGGTTCTGGGAGCGGGCCGCGCCGAGCGTGCCCCGGTCATGCGGCAGCTTGGAGAACTCCGCCGGCAGGTCCGGCATTTCGGAGCCGCCGGTACCCGCGCGGCGCAGATCGCCGCCCGCGCGGCCGTGCTGGACATCGCCGGTCTGGGCCATGAAGCCCTCGATCACCCGGTGGAAGACGACACCGTCATATTGACCGGCGCGGGCAAGCTCTTTCATCCGCGTGCTGTGTTCGGGCGCCACGTCGGGCAGCAGTTCGATCGCGACGGTGCCGTCCTTCAGCTCGATCAATATGGTGTTCTCGGGATCCTTGTAGTCGGCCATCGGGCGCTCCTTTGGTTATTGCTTGGGCGCAACCTATGCATCGCGGCGGGCCGGGGCAAGGTGAGGCGACGAGGTCCAGGCGCGCCCGGGGGCGGAGCGGCCGGGGGCCGCGCACCGGCCCGACAACCACACGACAACCACACGAC
>DQCI01000002.1:1612-5928 GCA_003545125.1 Paracoccaceae bacterium | reverse complement strand
CGGCCGGAAGAAGATCCCGTGGCAGCTCAGCGGCAAAACCTCGGTCTATGCGTCGGTGAGGTACAGCAGCTTCCCGCCGCTCGATGTGATGGTGCTCTCGACGCGGGCGGGGGCAGACGGCATTTCGAAATGCCGTGGGCGCGCGCTTTCGAAAGCGCGTTGCCCCGGCCCTTTTGCCGCACCCTCTGGCTCGCTCGGGGGAAATCCCGTATGCGCAAGGCAGCGAGACGACCCCGGGGGCGCCGATGACCACGATCCAGGACCACGAGCTGCGCTACGCGCTGGCCAACGAGTTGCATGCGCGCCCGTTCCCCGCGCTCGCCGCGCCCTGTTTCGCAGCCTTCGTGGCGATCAAGCGTCCCTCGGACGCGGCGGGGCGCGACCGGGCCGAGGATGTCGCCCATCTCGTCGGCCTGCTTGATCGGTTCGGCGCGCCGCACCCGCCCGAAGGGGCCAACCATTACTTCGGCGTGATCGGTAGGTACCGGCTGAAATGGGAGCAGCACACCGAGTTCGTTACTTACACGATCTTCGGCGATGGCAATGCCGACAGGCCGTTCGACCCGAAGGTATTCGACGTCTTTCCCGCCGACTGGCTCGCGGCGGCGCCCGGCGTGCGGGTGACGTCGGCGCTGATCCGGGTCGAACAGATGCCCGCCCCCGAGGAGATGCGCGCGAAGATCGACAAATGGTTCGTGCCCGAAAGCGTCGCGGCGTCGGACGTGCTCGACAAGGCGGCCGTTGTCGCGGGCGATTTTCGTATCGACGAGGGCGGGCACATGCGGTTTGCGGTCTTCGCAGGCGCGGATATTTCCGAGCGCCGGGTCGGCCGGGTGGTGACACGGATCGCCGAGATCGAGACCTATAAGGCGATGTCCATGCTGGGGCTCGCGCGGGCGCGCAGAATCCAGGCGCGGCTTGGCGACATCGAGGACGAGCTTTCGGCGCTGGTGCGCGGCCTCGGTGCTGCGCGCGACCAGCACGAGGCGCAGCTCGGTGAACTTCTGCACCTTGCCGCCGAGCTTGAAAGCCTGAACGCCGAGACCTCGTTCCGGTTCGGCGCCACCGGGGCCTACGAGGCGATCGTGGCCGACCGGATCCGGGTGCTGCGCGAGGAGCGCTGGAACGGACGGCAGACGCTCCTTGAATTCATGATGCGCCGCTTCGACCCGGCGATGCGCACGGTGAAATCGGTCGAGCGCCAGATCGACGACATGGCGCAGCGCGCCGCGCGCGCCGCCGAGCTTCTGCGCACCAGGGTCGATGTCGAACGGTCAGCGCAGAACCAGAAACTGCTCGAAAGCATGGACCGGCGTGCCGACCTACAGCTCAGGTTGCAGGAGACGGTCGAAGGGCTTTCGGTCGTCGCGATCAGCTATTACGCGGTGTCGCTGCTCGGCTACCTGGTCGAGCCCCTCGCCTACAAGCTTGGCATCGACAAGCTCTGGGCCAAGGCCGCGCTGGTGATCCCGGTGGTGCTCGTTGTCTGGTTGATGGGGCGGTTGGTGCGAAAGAAACTCGTTCACAAGTAGCGCGGGGGAAAACCCTTCGAAGGGTTTTGTCCAAGGCTTTTGAAAAAGCCTTCCGGACGCGTTTTCGAAAACGCGTCTCCTTGACCCGGCTGCGGCTGCGGGGCAGGCTCGCCGCATGCATAACCTGACCGCCCTCGACATCCTCGCGAAGCTCGTGAGCTTTCCGACCGTGAGCAACACCTCCAACCTCGCCCTTGTCGATTGGGTGGAGGACTATCTTGCCGCCCACGGGGTGCGCGCGCACCGGATCTACAACGACGAGGGCACCAAGGCAGCGCTCTACGCCAATGTCGGCCCCGAGGTGGAGGGCGGCGTGGTGCTTTCGGGCCATACCGACGTTGTGCCCGTCGAGGGCCAGCCGTGGGATACCGACCCGTTCACGCTGACGCAGAAGGACGGGCGCCTCTACGGGCGCGGGACCTGCGACATGAAAGGCTTCGACGCGATCGCGCTTGCGGCGGTGCCGAAGGCGCTGAAGGCGGGCGTGCGGCGCCCGTTGCAGATCGCGCTCTCCTATGACGAGGAGGTGGGATGCCTCGGCGCGCCGCGGATGATCGCCGACATGGGCCGAACCCTGCCAAGGGCCGACATCGCCCTGATCGGGGAACCTTCGAACTGGAAGGTGGTGAACGGACACAAGGGCGGGATCGGCATTGCCACCGGGCTGCGCGGGTTTGAGGTGCACAGCTCGATCATGCACACCGGCGTCAACGCGGTGATGGAGGCGGCCAAGCTCGTCGACTGGGCGAACCGCCAGAACGACGCCGGCAGGGCCTCGCAGCCCGGGCCGATCGACGCGTTGTTCGACCCGCCCTGGACGACCGCGCATGTCGGCACGATCACCGGCGGGACCGCCGACAACATCACCGCGCGCGACTGCCGCTTCGTCATGGCGTTTCGCTGCATCCCGTCGGAAAGCGTCGCCGACTGGCGGGCGCGCTATCTCGAAGAGGTGGCGCGGGTGGAGGCGGCGATGCAGGCCGTTCACCCCGGGTGCCGGATCGACACCGACATGCGCTTTGACGTGCCCGGCCTCGTGCCGGAGACGGACGGGGCGGCCGAGGCGCTTGCCCGCAGGCTCACCGGCGACAATGCCACCCAGGTGGTGAGCTATGCCACCGAGGCCGGGCAGTTCCAGGCGGCGGGTTACTCGGCGGTGATCGTCGGCCCCGGCAACATCGCCCAAGCGCATCAGCCCAACGAATGGCTCGCGGTGAACGAGCTCGAGGCGGGCGAAGCCTTTACCGACAAGCTGATCGCGTATCTGGCCGAGGGCTGATGCGTCCGTTCCCGCTTTCAGATGCCAACCCGCAAGAGCATTCCGGCCCGCTGCCCGAGCGGGCGGATGTGGTGGTGATCGGCGGCGGGGTGATCGGGGTGACCGCGGCGTTGTTCCTGGCCCGGGCGGGCGTTTCGGTCGTGCTGCTTGAAAAGGGGCGGGTTGCGGCGGAGCAATCGTCGCGCAACTGGGGCTGGATCCGGGTGCAGGGCAGGGACCCCGCCGAGATCCCGATTGCCCAGGAGGCGCAGGCGCTCTGGCCGGCGCTGGCGGCGCAGATCGACACCGACATCGGCCTGACGCAGGGCGGGGTCGCCTATCTGGCGAAGGACGCGCGCGAGATGGCGGATTTCGAGGCCTGGAGGACCGCCGCCGCGCCTTTCAGGGTGTCAACGCAGATGCTCGACGCAGAGGGGGCTGCCCGGCTGTTGCCCGACGCGGCGCCGCGTTGGGCCGGCGCGATGTGGACGCCCACCGACATGCGGGCCGAACCTTTCGTCACGGTGCCCGCGCTGGCGCGGCTCGCCGCGCGGGACGGTGCGGTGATCCGCGAAGCCTGCGCGGTGCGGGGGCTCGACATCGAGGCGGGCCGGGTTGCGGGCGTGATCGCCGAAGGGGGGCGGGTGAAGGCAGGCGCGGTGGTGCTTGCGGGCGGCACCTGGTCGTCGCTGTTGCTGCGCCGGCATGGCGTCAGCATTCCGCAGCTTTCGGTCCGTGCGACCGTGGTGCGCACCGCGCCCGCGCGGGAGGTTTTTGCCGGTGGCGCCGTCGATCACCGGCTGGCCTTTCGCCGCCGCGCCGATGGCGGCTATTCGTTGGCGCCCGAGGGCGCGCATGATTTCTTCATCGGTCCCGACGCCTTTCGTGCCTTGCGGCGGTTCGCGCCGCTGTTCGCCCGGGACCCGCTCGGCACCGTACTGCGCCCCGCTGCGCCGCGTGCTTATCCCGATGCCTGGGGCACGCCCCGGCGCTGGGCGGACGACGCGGTGTCGCCGTTCGAGCGGATGCGGGTGCTGAACCCGCCGCCAAATCGGGCTTGCGCAGACCGGATCCTGCGCGACTTCGCCGAAACCTTCCCCGGTCTTGGGCGTGTCGAGGCGGTGCAGAGCTGGGCGGGGATGATCGACACGATGCCGGACAATGTGCCCGTCGTCGATGCCGTGGATGCGCTCCCCGGGCTCACACTGGCCACCGGCATGAGCGGTCACGGCTTCGGGATCGGCCCGGCGTTTGGTCGTATCGTTGCGGACCTCGTGCGGGGAAACGCGCCGGGGCACGATCTTCACCGGTTCCGGTTTGCACGG
Source organism: Paracoccaceae bacterium (assembly GCA_003545125.1). Lineage (GTDB taxonomy): Bacteria > Pseudomonadota > Alphaproteobacteria > Rhodobacterales > Rhodobacteraceae > Sinisalibacter. The sequence goes on along the minus strand of DQCI01000002.1, from coordinate 1,813 downwards.
TTCGGCGACGGAAGCCGCATGGACCTCGGCCCGGGCCTTTGACGGGCAGGCGGCGAAAAAAGCGAACGGGCAGCGGCAATGCCGCCGGTCTCGGGAGTTGTGCACTTTCTTGAGCCGCGCAAGCGCGCCGGAGCAATGATATGAGCCGGGCAGGGGCGTGGGGTCAGCGCGCCGGACCGTTCACTTGGATTTGGGGGCCGC
>DQCI01000002.1:0-1554 GCA_003545125.1 Paracoccaceae bacterium | reverse complement strand
GCTTTTTGGCCGGTCTCTTGGCCGGCGCACCCTTCAACGCCTGTTCGGCCTTGTACCAGTAATCCTGGTCGCTTCCGTGATCTCCACCAGCCTTTTTCCACATCAGATAGGCGGCTTCACGGATTTGTTCGTCGGTCACTTTCTTTGCGGGCATGGGGCTTCCCCTGGGTGGTGTCATTCGGCGTTAATCAACGGCCATCCCGCGGAAATTGCAAGAGTGACGGATTGTAGCGCTAATAATGTTACGCAAACGCCTTATGGCTGTGCGCTCAGCCGCCAGTGTGCGACATGTGGCGGCGCATCTGGCCGCCCGGTACGCCGTCGGGGCGCTGGCGCGCGTAGTCGAAATCGTGGCCCTTGGGCTTGTGGGTGATCGCCTCGCGGATGCCGGCAACCAGCGCGGTGTCGTCGTTGGGGTGCGCGCGCAGGGACCTGCGCAGATCGGCGCGGTCTTCCTGGCCGAGACACATGTAGAGCTCGCCGGTACAGGTCATGCGCACCCGGTTGCAGCTTTCGCAGAAATTATGGCTGAGCGGGGTGATGAAACCGATCTTCTGCCCGGTCTCCTCGACGCGCACGTAGCGGGCCGGGCCCCCGGTGCGCTCGCTGAGGGGGGCGAGGGTGTAGCGCTCTTCGAGCGTGCTGCGCAGGTCGTCGAGCGGCCAGTATTGATCGACCCGGTCGGGATGGCCTTCTTCGCCCATCGGCATGACCTCGATCCAGGTGAGGTCCATGTCGCCCGCCGCAGCCCATTCGGCAATGGAGAACAGCTCGTCGTCGTTCACCCCTTTGAGCGCCACCGCGTTGATCTTGACCCGGAGGCCGGCGGCCTTGGCGGCCTCGATACCGCCCAGCACCTTGGCGAGGTCGCCGCGCCGGGTGAGCGTGCGGAACTTGTCGGGATCCAGCGTGTCGAGCGAGACGTTGACCCGGGCCACACCCGCCTCGACCAGATCGGCCGCGAAACGGTGAAGCTGCGAGCCGTTGGTGGTGACGGTCAATTCGTCGAGCGCGCCGCTGTCGAGATGGCGGCGCATGGCCCGGAAGAAGGTGAGGATATCGCGCCGCACCAGCGGTTCGCCGCCGGTGATGCGCAGCTTGCGCACCCCGAGCCCGATGAAGGCGCTGGCCATCCGGTCGAGCTCTTCGAGGCTCAGAAGCTCCTTCTTCGGCAGAAAGGTCATCTCCTCCGCCATGCAATAGGTGCAGCGGAAATCGCAGCGGTCGGTCACCGACAATCTCAGGTAGGTGATCGGGCGTTGAAACGGGTCGATCAGGGCGTGTGTGTTCATGGCGCGACCCTAGGGCCGCAGGTGCGACGGTGCAAGCGCTCGGGGCGTTGTTCACGGCTTCTTTTGCGCCTAGGCTTGCCCGCATGAAAAGCGCTTCGATCCTGTTCATTCCGGCCGTGATTCTCGTCCTTGGCCTTTCGGGCTGCGCCCGGGACGGCAGCCGGTCGAATGCCGGGCTGGCGCCCGCGGCGGACCAGATGCGGCCGATGCCGCGGCCGGGCGACCGCGCCGTGCCCGCTGCGGACGCGGTGACGGCCGAGCA
>DQCI01000169.1:461-14216 GCA_003545125.1 Paracoccaceae bacterium | reverse complement strand
TGAAGACCGAGGCATCCTGGCTGTCGAGGCCCAGCACGAAGCACCCGTTGACGCTGATGCCACGCGATTGGATGCGCTCGATGGCTTCCATGTAGTTCTCTGCCCGGTGCGCTTTCCAATCGTGCGGATCGAGCCCCTGAAGCCCCTCCGGCGACGGGCTTTCGAGACCGATCAGGATCTGCCGGCAGCCAGCCTCTCGCATCAGATCCAGAAGTTCCAGGTCGTCGGCAACGGAGATGTCGGTCTCGGTGAACCAGCGCAGGTTCAGCGGCGCCATTCCCCGCATCAACGCTTTGCCCCACTTCCAGTTCACGAAGGTGTTGTCGTCGGCGAATTCGACGAACGGCGTGTCGACGATTTCGGTCACCGCCTTCAGTTCGTCGATCACGCAGTCCACCGGCTTCTGTTGAAAACTCGAAGTGATCCGCAGACTCGCGGCACAGAATTCGCAATTGATCGGGCAGCCGCAGGAGGTCTGCACGGTGACCCGGTTGTAGTCGCGCCCCTTGAGCAGGTCGAAACGGGGGCGCACGTAGGAGCCGGGTTTGAACACGTCGCGTTGCAGGCCATCGTAGCGCGGTTTCAAGTGGCCGGCCCGGAAATCCGCCACGAGGTCCGGCCAGGCGCCCTCGGCCCCGCCGACGACGATGCTGTCGGCGTGCCGCGTGGCCTCCTCGGGAATCAGCGACACGTGTAATCCACCCAGCACCACCGGTATCCCCGCTGCGCGGTACCGGTCGGCCAGTCGATAGGCCGCGTCGATCCGGGCGGTGAGCGACGAGATTCCGACCAGGTCGAACGGTTCTATGTCTCCCTCCGGCGGCATGCCGTCGATTTCCCGGTAGCAGACCTCCACATCTTCCGGTGTCAGTGCCGCAACCGTCAGCAGGCCGAGGCTCGGTAGCGATGCGATGACCTGCCCCCGGGTCACAAATTGCGGCAAAGTCACGCCCATCGCTGCCAACTCCGGGGTCCGCACCCGAACGCCACTCAGCGCGATGAGCCCGATCCGCATCAGCCTTCGTCCTTCGTATCCTCCGCGAGATGCCGCCTGATGACTTCGAGCATGCGGGTGATCGTCGCGGAGGTGAAAATCTCCTGGTCATCGATCAGGAAGTCGAATTCATCTTCGATCTCGGACAGGACCTCCAGCCGACCGAGGCTGTCGAGGCCGACGGCTTCCTGAAGATCCGCATCCGCCGAAACAGCGTCCGCAGGCTTTCCGGCGATCCGGGTGATCGTTGCCCTTAGCCAGGTTTCGCGCTGCTTCAACTTCATCGTCGGCCGCCTCCCAAGTGCGCCGCGAGTGCGGCATGGGCCCCGATGATGACGGCAAGCGTCACCGCCATTGCCGGAAGGCTGGCCAGGTATTTCAACGGATGCACGAACGCGGCCGCGATCAGCGTCAGGGGAAGGAACAGGTTGCCGAGGTTCATCGCCAGGAACGCCAGTTTCTTGCGGCGCGGATCGCACTCGACACCCGATAGGTGATTTGCCAGCAGGATGTTGAGAATTCCGAGCCCGAAGAACGCGATGTGCCCGAGCCTCAGCAACCGTCGTGAAAGGTCGTCGTATTCACCGATTGCCGGGGGGACGGGAAACGGGCCGTGGAATGACCACAGGCTCAGCAGAAGCCCGGTAAGCGCGCCGACCGCGATGCTGCACCACGCCACGGCGATACTGCCGGAGACGTCCGATGCTCGGCCAAGGCGTCCCGGCTTCGGTGCGGTCTTGCTATCGATTGGCATCGAGTCACCTAGCCCCGAGTTCACTTTGTTATCATGCACCAATTTGTCCCGCATGCTAGACTAGGAAACCGCCGACCGTCTCGGCGCAAGGTCTTCTCAGGTTGCCTCCGGAAATCCACCGCTCGGCGCCCAAGGATCGAGCCGTCGCGCGGTAGAGAGAGCCGTGCCGGCTCTCGAGCGGGTGCGGACCGTCGCCGCGGGTTTGGAATCAAGCCAGTGCGCGCAGGAACCAATAAGGTGTCCGGAAAGGGCTCGATCCGGTCGTCGAACAGGTGCCCGGCGTATGACCGTTTTCCGAAGGCGAACGGCCGGAGCCGTTCGCCCAATGCTCAGATGTCGACGCTTTCAGCGATGCTCAACGCATCCTCCAGCTCAACACCAAGATACCGGACTGTGCTGTCGACCTTGCTATGCCCGAGTAGAAGCTGGACCGCCCGTAGATTGCCGGTTTTTCGGTAGATCAGCGCGGCCTTGGTACGCCGCAGGGAGTGTGTCCCGTAGCCATTCGGATCGAGTCCGATCGCCAATATCCAGCTCCGGACAAGCCGGGCGTATTGCCGCGTCGACAGATGCGGTGACGCGTGGAAACGGCTCGGAAAGAGGAAAACGCAGGCACGCATTTCCGGTGAGTTGACCCATTCCAAGACGGAGTTCCGTGTGTTCTCCGATACTTCGAACTGCACCGGCCGACCGGTCTTGCTTTGGATCACGGAGACGCGTTCGCGAACGGAACCACCAACCACGAGGTCGGCGACCCTCAGGCGAACGAGGTCACAGCCGCGCAGCTTGCTGTCGATCGCCAAGTTGAAGAGTGCAAGATCGCGGAGTTGGCCTGCGAGTTCCAGACGCGCGCGAACGGCCCAAACCTGCTTTGGCAGCAACGGGCGCTTCTGTCCGATCAGCCGCCCTTTGTTCCAGGGCGTGCGTTTGGGTTTTTCGGCGGGAAGTTGGATTCTGGGCATAGTAGGGCCTCCATCCGGCCCTCCCGACCCAGGCGTCGACTTCGTGTCCACGAGGTCATTGTAGTGCGCTTCGTCGAATGGCCGGACTTGAGGCGGGACGTTACGGCGGAGTCGCTGCGCCGCCGCATGGCGGCTCCGAGCCCAGAGCGGCCGATGTCTCGTCCCGCTCAAGCTGGCGCAATGTGCAGTGAGCGGACGAGCCCCGTTGAAGAGACGGCACTTTGCAGCCGCTCGTCGACACCCCGCGAGCCGCAATGCAGCTTACACGAAACCGCCATTCGCCTGATGCGTAAGAAACGCGCGATCGAGGAAGTCGGCAATGCGGGTCGATCCCAACATTCGACCGGCTCGCCAGAAATGCCTAGAACGGCCAGTATCACTAAATCATGGAACCGCTTGCATGCTGCACTGCGGCCATTCGATCTGGCCGTCGCGGCAGCCGAAAACACCACTTGCAACCAAAGATCTGGAGTGTGGGCCAAAGCGGACCAATCCGGATGCAACACCAGAGCTGAGCGGGGGCAATCGTCGGACCCCGAAGCTCGCTGTGGGGCTCCGAAATCTGTCGGTCGTCCCCGTTGATCGAGACACCTTGGGCGCAAATTGACACTGGGCGACCCGTGCGGGCATCTATTCGTAACCGTTGACAGCGGCGCGACGGGGGCATCCACCGCCTTGGCTGCTGTCGTTGTTTTCGGAGGAGTTGCTCGGGGCCTGCGGGCCGAAGATGCGGACGAGCTGAAAATCCAATTCCCAATTTTCTTTCGGATCTTGGGCACTTGGTTGGTCTGTTGAGATTGCGTCGCTGCTCACCCTCTGCTTTCCTGACGACGCGCGAATCGTTCTTTTGGGGGGGCGATATGATTAATCACTTTGTCGTATTATGCTTTTCAGTATTTTTGACCGTCTTTGGCACCACCGGTAGTGCGTTGGCTGATTGGGTGAACGAGGTGGTCGAGGAGACCGAGGAACTCGAAGCATCCCACTGCGTCGACAGGTATTCTCCTGACACGATCTATGTGTTGAACGCCACCTCTGGCGAGCACATGACCGAAAAGGCCGAAAAGCGGGCCGTGAACGGGCTGACCAAGGCGCTGAGGTCCGCGGGGTTTCAGGTGATACACGGCTCCGCCCTGCCGAAGGAGGCCTACACGCGGGAGAACAACGCCAAGGGCCGACAGGAGATGTATGACACTCTCATCCGTTTGTCGGATGCGACCTTCACGATTTTTGTCGTCCCCCTCGAGCGCGTCGGAGACCGGGTTGAGGCCGAGGTCGTGTTTCTCGTGCGCGGTATCAACAACGGCAAGACACTGCTCACCTGCGCCTACGGGATCAACGTGGAGATCCCGGACCGGGCTCCCGTCCCGCCACCCCCGCCAACGTACCCGCGCCCGTCGGTCTGCGCACCCACGACCGATACCCTTGAGGTGACGAACGTGGCCTCGTTCGCGACTCTACGGTCCGGAACCAGTTACGATGATCCGCTCGCGGGGCAGGCCGCGCTCGGCGACAGGCTCGAATACACCGGTTCGCGCAGGCTCTCCAAGCCATCAAAAGCAGGGTATTGTGATGAGCTTTGTCGTCGAGAAACCTCTGACGGGCTCTCCGGATCGGACAGATCGGCGCTCCGCCGCTGCATCGACGACGATGTCTTCTGGCTGAATGTGCGCACGTCCAGCGGTCAGGCCGGCTGGATGAGCGGGAAGTACCTTGAACTCGCGCAGTCCGGCTCGCAACCGGGTTCAGGAAAGGGAGCGGATGAACTCCAAATTGGAGGAAGCGCCAACTGCCGCGTCATCCTCGCGCCTCACGAAAACGATCTCGATGCCGCGGAAACCTTCGTCGAACTCTACTACGCCGATCTCTCCGCCCGGCGCGTCCGCTGTGCCGAGAACCGCTGGGTCGATCCACCTAAGGACCTCCCCGAGATGATCGTGAAGTTCGTCTCGGCCCGGCTGTCCTACAACGAGCTCGACCGGTCGCGTTCGAACCGCAACAGGGCGCTGGTCGACGTAGTGGCCCATGTCGAGACCACCGACAGTGGGTCGAAGGCTTGGCGCGTCACGCTTACGCTGGCACCGTCTCGCTCCGGCTGGCTGATCGAAGAAATGGCAGGGTACGAAATGTAGGGAGGGGCCGATGTTTCTGGGTTTGCGTGCCGGCGTCCTGATCCTGTTGGCCACATTCGTTGCGGGGCCTTCGGCGGCCCAGGTTGCCCGGGCAACAGCGGCCGCGCAGGATGTGCTGCGTGCCTATTTCACCGCTATCAACGACCACGATTGCGAACAAGTTCTGCGGCTGCGCCCCGGCTATGCCACGGACAAGTGCGAAGCCATCGATCATGTCACGATCGAGCGGCTCGCTTTCAAGGGTGCAGCGGGCGGATGGCAGGTCTTCCGGGTACAGGGCCGCATCGATCGTCGCGACCGGGATCCGCAGGGCTTCGCCTATGACTATCCCCTGCAAACGCGCGACGGCGACTGGGTGATCGACCACGCGGGCGTCAGCAAGGCCTTCGACCTGGATGCCCACCGGATCCTGGCGGATGTCCCCGCCGCGGTCGCCGTGTCCCCGGAGCTTCGGCCGGCCGGATCCGCCCCACCGCCCGCGCCCGATGCGCGCATCGAGGGTCCGGATCTCACCGAACCGAAGCTGCAGATCGCGGCGGGCTCCGACAGCACTGCAGAAGCACGGGATGTCATCGACAGGTTTTACCGTGCCGTACGCGAGCATCGCTGCGACGATGCCCTGCAACTGCGACCCGAGTACTCGGTCGCCAGGTGCGAGAGCGTGACCAAAGTAGTGGGTCCCGAGATCGTCAGCCTGAACCCCTATGAGGGGCTCGAGCTGTTCCATTTCACCGTCAAACTGATCCGTGGCGAGGAGATCGAGGATTTCGAGGGCTTTGCCGCGGTGAAACAACGCTTTCCCGACTGGGTCATCATCTCGGACCTGGTTCTGAACGACGTGCCCCTCGACGAGTATAAGGCGAAGGTCGCCGACCATGTCGAAAAAACCCGCGCGAGGCAGGCACCGGTTGCAAGCTATGCCCCGGAGACCGAGCTGACATGGTGGCATAGCAGCCCGCCGCCCGCCAGGCTGGGCTCAGAGGCCCTCTTGCAGGCCTGCTGGCCTGCTGCGGAGCTCGTGCATCGCCCCGGTGAAGAGCATTCCTACACCAGCGGCGAAGGGGTCTTTCTCGGGCCGCCGTTGCGGCTCGCTCCGAAGACCGGGATCGCGGCGCTGCCGAACCGGTACCGGCGGTCGATCCGCTCGGTCGACACCGGCGGTGCGCGCTACATCGCGCTTACCTTCGACGTCTGCGAACAGAACAACGATCATGCCGGCTACGATGGCGAGATCGTCGATTATTTGCGCGAACAGGATGTCCGCGCGACCTTCTTTCTCGGCGGCAAATGGATGGCGACCCATCCAGACCGCGCCATGCAGTTGATCGCGGATCCAAGTTTCGAGACCGGCAACCATGCTTGGACCCATGGCAACATGCGCCTGCTCGACCGCAATGACCCGCGGGAGGCGGAGAACCAGATCCTGTTCACCCAGGCGCAGTATGAACTCATGCGCGAACGGCTGCTGAATTTGGACGGGGCCCGGGGCCTACCCCGGACTGAGCGCGATGCGATTCCCGAACAGCTCACGACCTTCCGTTACCCCTACGGCACCTGCAGCCCCGAAAGCCTGGAAATGGTCAATGACTTGGGCTTGCCCGCGGTACAATGGAGCATCGTGTCCGGCGATCCCGACCGGTCGCAAACTGCGCGCGACATCGCGCAACGAATCCTGCGCCAGGCCCATCCCGGTGCGATCGTGGTGATGCATGCGAATGGGCGAGGCTGGAACACCGCCGATGCCCTGCCGATCCTGGTGCCTGCGCTGCGCGAGATGGGCTATGAATTCGTGACAGTGAGCGAGCTTCTCGGTCTCGGCGTGCCGGTGACCGCGGAGGATTGCTACGAGAACCGGCCCGGCGACAATGCCCGCTACGACCGGATCTTCGGCCGGGGCACCGGCGACTGAGGCATTCATTCCACGAGACACCAACAGCCGCTCCACGGCGCGCTATGGGTGACAGGATGCTTGGCCAAGCACATTCCGGCGTTCGAGCAGGGTGTTGCGGTAAACCCAGTGATCTCCGCGCGCCCGGCTCGAGGTCTGACGGGACCGGAAAGATCTGTCTGGCTCGCCGCAACACGATCCTTGGGAGTCGGCTCCGGAACAGTCAGGTCGCAGGTGCCAATTCAGCGCGGGGCTTCACAAACGGCTCACCAGCGTGTTTGTGTCTACCCGCAGCTTGGTTGCCTGGTCGTCGCTCGTTTTCAGCGAACGACCACGTCGTTCACGTCGCGAAAAACGTTGCGATTTCCAGCAGCGATTGTGTCGGTGCTGGAACGGTAATGTGGCCGAGCGGAGCAACGTTCCCGTTTCCCGTTTCCCGCGGATCGAAGGTTGGCTCTCTGTGTCGTGGCTCGACCACCTCGCCTCTGCTGCCAACGCCCGGAAGCCGTCCCAGACGACGCTTTGCATGGCCGCGAAACGCGGACACCAGCCGTCCGCGACATAGGGCTGATCGGCGGGGAAGGTCCGCAACTCGGTCGTTGCCGTCACCATCTTCGCTGCGGCGTGCCCCAATGTCCGCTTCCGCTGGAGTTGCGCCGCGGAACGCCGTGCATCACAAGTCATGACTTATGCAACAGATCTAGCACCAAACAATTTCAACCCCTTGAATGACGCATAAGTCCGTCACTAAATGTGAGGTATGATCTACGGGTATGCACGCGTCAGCACCAACGGCCAGAGCCTCGCGGCGCAGAAGACTGCGCTCGAGGCGGTGGGTGTTGAGAAACTCTTCTCTGAGAAAGTCAGCGGTGCTCAGGCCAAGCGGCGCCAGCTGGAGCTTTGCCTGGGGAGCTTGAAGGAGGGCGACACCTTGGTCGTCACGAGGCTGGACCGCCTCGCGCGGTCGACGCGCGACCTACTCAACATTGTGGAGCGGGTTTCCGAGGCGGGTTCTGAGTTCCGCTCGCTGGCCGAGGTCTGGGCGGATACTACGACCTCGACAGGCCGGCTGATGCTCACAGTGCTGGGCGGCATCGCGGAGTTCGAGCGGGATCTCATCCGAGCCCGGACCGCCGAGGGTCGGGCGCAGGCAAAGGCAGCCGGCAGAAGCCTCGGGCGGCCGTTCAAGTTGACGCCGCACCAGCAGGCCGAGGTTCGTGAGCGCAAGGGCAAGGGCGAGAGTGTCCGTGAAATCGCGCGCACCTACAATGTCTCGCCGAGTACCATCAGCCGGGTCTAGCCCATGAGGAGCGCTTCTGGCGCTGCGCAGCAGACTAACGACCGGCTCTTGGGGAAATCGAGCATTGGAGGTGGCGTTGATGTCACCCATCTCCCGAATGAGGTGGATTGTAGTAGAGTACCGAAGACTTGAGTTTCGGTCCGTTCAGACTTGATGCAGGAACTCGTTCGCTGAGCTTCCAATGCTCGGACTTCGGCGCCTCGTTGCGCCAGCGTCGTGGCTTCTCCATTTCGTGGTAGTAATCGTCCCGCAGCTCGATGTACGCCTCGATAAGCGCCTTCCAGCGCCGGATCGACATGCCCCGTGGCGGCGGGCTGAAAGGCCCGCCAATTTCCATACCGGCGCCGATGACTTTACGGATTTTGAGGAGCTGGCGGCGCATGCGGTCGGCGGCGGGCTCATACTGGCTCGCGTAGGCGAGGTCGAAGCACTTCCGGCAAGCGATCCGCTTGTGCACATACAAAACGCCTCGGCGCTCGCGGCATTTCGGGCAGATGAACCACTTTCGCGAGCCGCCAAAGTGTAAGGGCGTCTCGGTAAGCGCCACACCTTGGACGGTGTCGCCCCAGCCGGCCTTGAGCATCCCCAACTTGTCCCTGACCGCGTCGTGCAAACCTTTGAGGCGTTGCTGTAGGCGGTCCGGCAGCGGGTCCGAGCGAAGCTCATCCAAAGGCCGCAGCTTCGGGCGGCCCTTCTCTTGCACGACGAGGCAGCGCCCCAGCATGCCGTCGACGACCGTGTCGGCATCCATCGAGTCATAAAGCGCTTTGGGCGTGGTCGTGTGCATTGCGACGAGGAGCGGGTGATCCACGCGAGCTCGGTTGCCGTTGCTGGAGTAGACCTTCTCTGGCAGGAACTTGTTGAACATCGTGTGCAGTTTCATCGACATCGTTATGACCCCGTAGTCGTTGGCCCCGGTCTTGGCCTGCGATGCGGATTTCAGGAACCGCCCAAACTCGTCGTTGGCCCAGAGCTGGGTGGGTCGATTGTTCAACGCGAGGTGAAGGGCCGGCGCGCTCGCGTAACTGTCGGCCAGACCAATATCCTCTTGAAGCGCGCAGATCGCGTAGATGATATCCCGAGCCCCCTCTTTTCCGACGCCGGTCTCCGCGACGAAGACGACCTGCAGCCCCGGGGAAGTCAGAAACCCGGGCGTCGACACGATGTAGCGGCGCTGTGTCAGCGCGCTGACGGCCGCCAAAGCGCCGGCGATGGCGGGGATTCGAGTGTCCCGGGAGCTATGGGCCTCACCGAAATCGGCCAATTCCTCGACCAGACCACCCGGGCGCGTAAGATCGCGGCGAGTGGGAGATCCCCCGAGGTCGGCGCGTTTCTTGCCTATTTCGCCCGTTGGGTGTTCGTCGCGGCTTTCGATTTTCGCCTTTGCGGCTACCTTGGTGTCAAATGCTTCGGAGACGTCGACAACCTGATCCTCAAGGGCAACGTGTTCCCAAGGCGTCGGGTCCCAACCGTACTTTTCGGCCCACTTGATGATCGTACGGACGGTGACTCGCCCCTCCGCCTTGTCCAGGTTCGCTGCGAAACTCGACCACTTCTCGTCGGTACGGCCGTCGTAGTTAGGCGCTGTCCGCGACCACTCGTCCCATACGCCGAAAAGTTCCATGCATTCGTCGGCGAGCTTCAGTGCCATGCCGACTTCGATCCAGGTGTCGTAGCCCTTGGCGTATTGGGGTGGCAGATGAGCAAGCATTTCTTTCGCACATTTCGCGCGGAGGTCGATCGGCATGCGGTAGAACCAGTGCAGGTTCTGGTCCTGACGCTGCAGCTTGCGCAGGTCATCCCACTGCTTGGCCCGCTCCGCGCTTTTTTCCGCCTCTGCCTCGCGCGCTACTCGGTGCCGGCCGAGGACCCATTCGACGAGGGCCCGGTCCTCGGTGATTTCGCTGACCTGCCCCCATTGGTCCAGAGAAACAGTGAAGAACTTGCTGTCCGAGCCGATGAACCCGACCCAGTCGTTGCCGTCGTCAAAGGTGAATGGTTCAATATTGGCCGGCCGGGCAACAAGGACATGCAGGCCGGTCCGGGATGGGCTCGTTTCCGCGTAGGAAGCGAATTCAGGCAGATCCGGTTCGATGACCGCGCCGTGCTCGAGGACGCCGTCAAAATCGACGCAGACCATCGCACTGCGCGCGCTCGGGAGGTAGCCGATGCCAAAACCTTCACCGAGGCGATTCGCGTTTTCGCATGCCTCGTCGAATGTCTGTTGGGCCGCGGCTTTTGGGCCAGTGTTCCGCCCGTCTAGGGTTTGCGGGATCTTCTTCGGTTTCCGTCCTTCCTGTGGGACGAGCTTGTAGACGAGCCAATTGCGCTCGGCCTTCGCAAGATCCCAAACGGATCCGGTCGGCAAAACCCCGGTGGTGCTTTGGGCGAATATGTTCATTGCCCATCGGTCCTCTGCGACAACCTCTTCTCAATCCACGCCTGCAGTTCGTTCGCGGAGAAGTAGTTGGTTCTGCCTACCTTTACAGGTTTGGGGAATTCCCCCTTCTCGAGGAGGACGTAGATCTGGCTACGGCTGATGCCGACCAGACCGCGGGCCTGTGCGAACGGGAGTAGTCGATCCGAAAAGGCCTGGGTGTCGGTAACTTCCATCGCGTTGTGTCCTTTACGGCTCATGTGTTCATTCACGAGCATTCAGGGACAGATCGCCTTATGAAAGGTCAGGCAATTTTCGTATTTCAGAATTGCCTGACCTGAGTTTTTTACAAGGCGGACTCGGCCTCGTTATAAGCTGTGGGGAGGCGATTTCCGAAGCGAGGTTTCGAATCCCGTTCGGTCCGCCATTATCCCCATTGCGAACCAGTGACACCGCCCTGACGGGGACGGATTTTTCCGTGTTATCAAAGGGGTTTGCGGGAACCGACCGAACCTCTTAGACGCGCTTCCTAGCTGAGTTTGGGCTCAGAATGTCCCTCAGTCTCAGTTTGGGCGAACCTCACCTTTTTCGGTTCGGTCTCGTTTTCTCGTTACCTTTCAATGCCCTGCTACCGAACTCCGCCAAAACCCAAGCGCGCGTTCCGAACGACATCGATGGCAACATAGACGGAACACGCGGTAGGCGCTTTGCTCGGGATGCCAGCGTAAATCGGCGGATTTCTAGTGTGGGTTCGCATCCCATTCCCCCGACGAAACTGCTGATGACAAATGATTTTCGCGTGTCTAGCCTGGCAGCATGCCGAACGGGCCTTGGACAGACGCAGAGAATGACCTGATCGTCGCGGATTACTTCGCGATGCTGTCTGCGGACTTTGCTGGCCAGTCCTATATCAAAGCCGCGCACAATCGCGATCTCCAGACCCAGATCGACCGCAACCGTAGTTCGATTGAGTTCAAGCACCAGAACATCAGCGCGGTTCTCCAGGCACTCGGAGAGGACTGGATCCCCGGCTACAAGCCCGCGCAAAACTACCAAGGCACACTAGAGGATGCGGTGGCGCGTTGGCTGGAACTCAACCCCGGCTGGCTGTCCCGCATTCCGGACCGGCCCGCGATGGGCCTCCACGAGGCGGCTCAACTTTGGATTGGACCGCCCCCGACGCTCAGCAACCAGCCGCCTCCGGCTGAACTTGAGCAAACCATCGCCACCGCCCGCAAATTCGATGTGGCGGAGCGTGATGAGCGCAACCGCGCACTTGGTCGGGCGGGAGAGGAACGCGCGCTGGCGCATGAGAAAGCGGTGCTGGCTGGCTCCGGGCGATCTGACCTTGCGTCAAAGGTGCGATGGGTCTCGGAGGAGGATGGCGATGGCGCGGGGTATGATATCGCCAGCTATGCGCCGGATGGTCGGCCCCGTCTGATCGAAGTGAAGACGACCAACGGCTGGGAACGCACACCATTCCATATTTCGCGGAACGAGCTGGCTGTTGCCGACGAACGGCGGGCGGACTGGTGCCTCATGCGGCTCTATCACTTTGCACGCGAGCCGAAGGCGTTCGAACTGCGCCGGCCGCTCGACGCCCACGTGTCGCTGACCGCCACGAGTTTTCAGGCCAGCTTTCACTGAACCTCAGTCAAACACCTTTTCCGGCTGCTCCGCCCAAGGCAGCTCCGCCACGCCGCAGAGATCGAAGATCGACAGCACCGTGGGTTGGCGCCTCAGGACCAACCGTTCGAGCACTGATGGCGAGAGCCATGCCAGCCGGATCACGCGGCTGACATAGCGGTCGGAGATGCCTTCCTCTCTTGCCAGATCGGCGATGGTGGTGACGTCGCCGCGCTCCAGCCTGCGCCGCCAGTCCCATGCGCGGCCGATGGCCCGCAGCAGGCGGGCATCCTGGCCGCGATCCATAGCCACCTCGATTTCCTTGGGCGGCAGGATGCGGGGGCGGCCGCCGCGATTGCGCAGGGTGAGCGGGATGTGGACGCGGAGGGTTTCGGGCTCTGCCATCATGCCACCTCCGGCTTGGCCGGTGCCATAAGTGCGGCAACCGCGCCCAAGCCCTCATGGCGGAGATCAACCGCCAGCCCGGCCTCGCTGGCGGTGACACGCGCCACCAGAAGCCTGACGACGCGCGCCTGCTCGGCCGGGATCAGCGCCTTCCACATGTCATCGAATTGGGTGAGCGACGCGCTGATGTCTGCCTCGCCAAGGTCTGGCCGATCCTTGCGAAGGGTCCGCGACACCCGCGCGGCGACCTCGGGGGTGCGCAGCAGGCGGCGGATTTCACCGACCACGGCATCCTCGACCATGCCACCGGGCAGCCGTTGCGGGCCGCGCACCTCGGCCTTGGGCCGTTTCTTGATCGCGTCCATCGAGACATAGTAGCGATAGCGTCGCGTGCCCTTCTTGGTGTGATGAGGCGTCATCGCCACGCCGGTCTCAGTGAAGATCAGCCCGCGCAGCAGCGCCGGTGAAGGTTCCTTGGCAATGGCAACCCGTTTGACGCGGTTGTTCGCTATTACATGATGAACGTCGTCCCACAGCGTCTCGTCGATGATCGCGTCGTGTTCGCCGGGATAAGCCGTGCCCTTGTGCACAGCGAGGCCGCGATAGACCTTGTTGTGCAGGGTCTTGAGTAGCGAGGTCTTGTCGTAAGGCCTACCGGTCTTGGTAAGGATCGCGCGCGCGTCCAACTCGCGGATCACCTCCGCCGTAGAACTGGACCGGGCATAGAGCGTGAAGATCGTCCGCACCGTCTCGGCCTCGTCCGGGTCCACGATCAGCTTGCGGTCCTTCACGTTGTAGCCCAGCGGCACCGGTCCACCCATCCAGATGCCCTTCTTGCGCGAGGCGGCGACCTTGTCGCGGATCCGCTCGCCGATGACCTCGCGTTCGAACTGGGCGAAGCTGAGCAGGATGTTCAGCGTCAGGCGCCCCATGGATGTCGTCGTATTAAAGGATTGTGTGACGGACACAAAGGTGACGCCGTGCCGGTCGAAGATCTCGACCAGCTTTGAGAAATCCATCAGCGCGCGGGACAAGCGGTCGATTTTATAGACGACGACGATGTCGATCAGCCCGTCCTCGATGTCGGCGATCAGGTCCTTCAGAGCGGGGCGTTCCAGCGTGCCGCCGGAGAACCCGCCGTCATCGTATCTGTCGCGCAGGCAGACCCAGCCCTCAGCCTTTTGACTGGCGATGTAAGCCTCGCAGGCCTCCCGCTGGGCGTCGAGGCTGTTGAACTCCATGTCGAGCCCTTCCTCGCTCGATTTGCGGGTGTAGATCGCGCAGCGCAGGCGGCGGGGCGGTTGCGGCTGTGTTTGG
>DQCI01000169.1:182-366 GCA_003545125.1 Paracoccaceae bacterium | reverse complement strand
CAACACGGTGACGGTGTGCTCGACACCGTTCCACTCCCGGACCAGCTGGGTGCCCGGCATCGGGCGGCGCGGATCGGACACCATCTGTCCGGGCTCGCCGGAGGCGACCTCTGCCGCCAGCGCATCCAGCGTCCGACGCGTGTCGCGCCCGATGCCGCCGAGGGCCAGTTCCTGGATCCGGTAG
>DQCI01000169.1:0-128 GCA_003545125.1 Paracoccaceae bacterium | reverse complement strand
GCGCAGCTCCGGCACGGTCATGGCATTTAGCGCGACCAGGTCCGCCAGGACAGCGTGGCCTTGCGCAGAGCCAACGCCTGTTCTCTTTCCTACTGATTTCGTTTTGGTTTTCGTCATTCGTCCTCTCC
>DQCI01000281.1:7216-7469 GCA_003545125.1 Paracoccaceae bacterium | reverse complement strand
CGAACAGTACAAATTGATCTGAATCTCGAACCGAACAGATGGGTGCGATTGTCGAGGTATTGAACGGGAAGTCCGCCGCGGTCACCGGGGCCGCTTGAGGCATTGGGCTCGCCTGTGCCGAGGCGATGCTGGCGGCCGGCGCGCAAGTGGTGCTGATCGACCGGGACGAGGAGAAGGTGGTCGGGTTGTGCGACAAGCTCGGCCCGAAGGCCCCCCCGCTTGTCGTCGATCTTCTCGACGGTCCTGCCGTTTC
>DQCI01000281.1:4503-7053 GCA_003545125.1 Paracoccaceae bacterium | reverse complement strand
AAAATCAATGAGTTAGCGGGAATGGATATGAGCCCGCGAGGATCTGTCTCGCATCGTGTCAGCCTTCATCGGTCGTGCGCGCGGACCTGCCGCGCAGGCAAGCTGACGGGCTCGGCCCGCCAACAACCGTCCAGCTCGCCATGAACTACGTCCCCTCATGGGGCATGACACTGCCGTCATGGCGCCGACGTCTGGTGCCCCGCGAGTGAGCGCCCCAATGCAACCTGAGGACCAGAGCCCAGGCACGCAAAAAAGCACCAATTGTCCACCCCGCTGCCAGTGGTCAAATGAGTTTCCCTTTCGCCTAGAAATTACCGTCGCCGGCGGCTACGCTCGGGTTGTGCACCTGAACCGGAGCAGAACAGAATCTGGACGGAGGCTGCTTTCGGGGCGGCCGTTTCTTGCGCGCACACGGATTGGGGTGTCACACGCGGCTGGTGCGCTGCGGATTTGGGGGAGTGTGGATGATGGCGGTATCGCATCGCGCCCCGTTGGTTTTTGACGGCCACAATGACGTTCTGCTGAAACTCCACCGCGAGGGTGGCCGGGCCGCCGTCGGCAGTTTCGCCAGCGGGCGCGGTGGCCATATCGACCTGCCGCGCGCGCGCAAGGGCGGGTTCGGCGGCGGGTTCTTCGCGATCTTCGTCCCCCCTGCCGACACGCAGTCGGATCGTCACACCGAGATGAACAAACCGGAATACGATCTGCCCCTGCCACCCGCGATCGCAGCCGATGAGGCGATTGGCACGGTGATGGCGCAGGCGTCGCTGCTGCTGCAGCTCGAAGCGTCGGGCTCGGTGCGGATCTGCCGCTCGGTGGACGATATCCGTCGGAGCTTCGCGGACGGGCGCATTGCGGCGATCATGCATATCGAGGGCGCCGAGGCGATCGATGCGAATTTCCATGCGCTCGACGTCTTGTATGCCGCAGGGTTGCGCTCGCTTGGCCCGGTGTGGAGCCGTCCGACGATCTGGGGCGAAGGCGTGCCGTTCCGGTTTCCCTCGACCGGCGATACCGGCGGCGGGCTGACCGCGGCCGGCAAACAGCTCGTGCGGCGCTGCAACGAGAAGGGCATCCTGGTCGATCTGGCGCATATGACCGAGGCCGGGTTCTGGGACGTGGCCGAGCTCAGTGCCGCGCCGCTGGTGGCGACCCACTCCAATGCCCATGCCCTCAGCCCGCATTCACGCAACCTGACCGATGCCCAGCTCGAGGCGATTGCGGCGAGCGATGGCATGGTGGGACTGAACTTCGCCTGCGCCTTTCTGCGCCCGGATGGCCAGATGCGCGCGGATGTCTCTCTTGACATCATGCTCGACCATCTGGACCACTTGATGAAGATCCTGGGAGAAGACCGCGTGGGGCTGGGATCGGATTTCGATGGCGCATTGGTGCCCGACCCGATCGGGGATGTCGCCGGTTTGCCGGCTCTGCTCGACGCCATGCGGAGGCATGGGTTCGGTGAAGATCTGGTGGCGAAACTGGCGCATGGAAATTGGCTCCGCGTCCTGGAGAAGACCTGGGGCATTGAAGAAGGCCGGGGCTTTGAAGAAGACCTGGGCTAAAGTGAAGACCTGTGCTTTGAAGAGGGCCGGGGGCAAGTCTGAGAAGCGCAAAAAAAAACGAAACCAACATGGAGAGGATAACACAATGACGATAATCGGAAAGCTGGCGACCAGCGCAGCGCTGGCGCTCACAATGGGGCTGTCGAGCCTGCCGGCCTGGGCCGAGACCCCGGCGAACATGCTCGTGCTCGCCAACCGGATCGACGATATCACCACGATCGACCCGGCCGAGAGCTTCGAGTTCGCAGGCTCCGACGTCAATCGCAATATCTACGGCAGGCTGGTCAATTTCGACCCCCTGGACCTGGCCGCGGGCTATGGCCCCGACCTCGCCGAGAGCTGGGAAGTCTCCGAAGACGGGATGACGATCACTTTCAAGATGCGTGAAGGGGTCTCGTTCCATTCCGGCAACCCGGTGCGGGCCGAAGACGCCGCCTGGTCGTTGCAGCGGGTCGTGATTCTGAACAAGACGCCGGCCTTCATCCTGACCCAGTTCGGCTTTACGGCGGACAACGTGGGCGAAACCATCACCTTCGACAACGATGCAGGCACCGTGTCGATCACCACCGACAAGCGCTACGCGACCTCGTTCGTGCTCAACTGCCTGACCGCCACGATCGGCGGCATCGTCGACAAGGAAACCGTCATGGCCAACGAGGTCGACGGCGACATGGGCAACACCTGGCTCAAGACCAACTCGGCCGGCTCCGGCGCCTACAGCCTGGTGAGCTGGAAGCCCAACGAGAGCGTCACCCTGCAGTCGAACCCCGATTTCTACCTCGGCGCGCCGGCGATGGAGCGCGTGGTCGTGCGCCACGTGCAGGAAAGCGCCACCCAGCGGCTGATGCTGGAACGCGGCGATATCGACGTCGCGCGCAACCTCAACCCCGAGGACATCGCCGGGGCCTCCGAGGCCGAAGGCGTCGCGATCGACAGCGAGATGCGCGGGCGGCTGATGTATCTTTCGTTCAGCCAGAAAAACCCG
>DQCI01000281.1:3088-4448 GCA_003545125.1 Paracoccaceae bacterium | reverse complement strand
GTGATCCACCAGAACTTCCTGCCGCGCACCTATCTCGGTGCGGTCGACGACAACCCGTTCAACCTGGACATCGAAAAGGCCAAGGCGCTGCTGGCCGAAGCCGGGGTCGAGAGCTTGGAGATCGAGGCGGGCGTGCGCGAGGCGCAGGAGCGGATCGAGATCGCTCAGGCGCTGCAGGCGACGTTTGGAAAGGCCGGGATCAAGATCAACATCACTGTCGGCACGGCCAAACAGATCCTGGCGCGGTATCGGGCCCGCGAGCTCGACATGTATGTCGGCGCCTGGGGCCCGGACTACCCGGATCCGCACACCAATGCCGGCACCTTCGCCTATAACCCGGACAATTCCGACGAGGCGGGCGCCACCGGGCTTCTGGCCTGGCGCAACAGCTGGGATACCGGCGGGCTGACCGAGAAGGTCGCCGCAGCGGTGGTCGAAGGCGACCGGGATCTGCGCGCCCAGATGTATGTCGATATCCAGGCCGAGTTCCGCGAAACCTCGCCCTTTGTCGTCATGTTCCAGAAGGTCGAACAGACCGGCCGGGCCGAAAACGTGGCCAACCTGACCCTGGGCGGCGCCATCACCGCCGTGTCTTACTGGCCCGTGACCAAGTAATGGCGCTGGCTGAAAAAAACGGATCGGGGCGGCGCTTGCCGCCCCATTCCCGTGGCATTCTCATCAAGACCGCGAAGACGCTTCTGACCATCGCCGTGACGATGCTGGGGCTGCTTTTCGTGACCTTCACGATCGGTCGTGTGATGCCGATCGACCCGGTTCTGTCCATCGTCGGCGAACGGGCGTCGAAAGAGACCTACGATGCCGCCTTCGAGGCGCTGGGGCTGGACAAGCCCCTCATCGTGCAGTTTTTCTATTATCTCAGCGACGTGGTGCGCGGCGATTTCGGCGATTCACTGCTGAATGCCCGACCGGTTTCCGAAGACATCAAGCGTGTCTTCCCGGCGACAATGGAGCTTGCCACATTGGGCACTTTGCTCGGGGTGTTCCTTGGCGTGCCGCTGGGGGTGATCGCGGCGGTCAAGCGCGGCACGTGGATCGACCAGGTGGCCCGCGTTCTGGCGCTGGTCGGCTATTCGATGCCGATTTTCTGGATGGGCCTGATGGGGCTCCTCATCTTCTATGGCATTCTGGGCTGGGTTGGCGGACCCGGTCGTCTCGATATCTTCTATGAGGACATCGTTCCGCAGCGCAGCGGCATGATCCTGCTCGATAGCGCGCTGGCGGGGGAATGGACGATTTTCCGCAATGCGCTGTCGCATATCGTCCTGCCGGCCTCGCTCTTGGGCTACTACTCACTGGCCTATGTCAGCCGGATGACCCGCAGTTTCATGCTCGAACAGCT
>DQCI01000281.1:2802-3070 GCA_003545125.1 Paracoccaceae bacterium | reverse complement strand
GTGATCTGGCGCCATGCGTTCAAGAACATCCGGGTTCAGCTCATTACCGTGATCGTGCTCAGCTACGCCAACCTGCTGGAAGGCTCGGTGCTGACCGAGATCATCTTCTCCTGGCCCGGTATCGGCTCGTATATCACCACCGCGCTTCTGTCGGCCGACATGAACGCCGTTCTTGGCGGGACGGTCGTGGTGGGCCTTGTGTTCATCCTGCTCAATATCCTCTCAGACCTGCTCTACAAGGTCTTCGACCCGAGGGCGAAGTAATGGC
>DQCI01000281.1:0-2788 GCA_003545125.1 Paracoccaceae bacterium | reverse complement strand
TCGCGCCGGCACGCGCTGGCGGCCGAATACTACCACGGCTGGCTCAGCCTCAAGGCGAACCACATGGCCATGGGCGGGCTGATCATCCTGGTCATTCTCGTGGTCATTGCCCTCGCGGCACCGCTGCTCGCGCCGATGGATCCCTTCGCGCAGAACCTCGCAGGCCGGTTGCGCCCGCCAGGGACGGAGGGGCATCTGCTTGGCACCGACAGCCTCGGCCGGGATATCCTGTCGCGGCTGATCCACGGCTCGCGCATCACCCTCTATATCGTCGCCCTGGTGGCCATCATCGCGCCGATCGCGGGGCTTCTGGTGGGCACGATCGCCGGCTATGCGGGCGGGTTCATCGACGTGGTTCTGATGCGGATCACCGATATCTTCCTCGCCTTCCCCAAACTGGTTCTGGCGCTCGCCTTCGTGTCGGCGCTGGGGGCCGGCATCGAAAACGCGGTGATTGCCATCTCGCTCACCGCCTGGCCGCCATATGCACGGATCGCCCGGGCCGAGACCCTGACGATCCGCTCGTCGGATTTCATCTCGGCGGTGAAGCTGCAGGGCGCGGGCCCGCTTCGTATCATCACCAAACATATCTGGCCGCTCTGCATCTCGTCGCTGATCATTCGGGTCACGCTTGACATGGCCGGGGTGATCCTCACCGCGGCGGGTCTCGGTTTTCTCGGCCTTGGTGCGCAGCCGCCAAGCCCGGAATGGGGCGCGATGATATCTGAGGGGCGCAAGTTCATCCTTGACCACTGGTGGGTGGCCACCATGCCTGGGCTCGCGATCTTCACCGTTTCGCTCGCGTTCAACCTGTTGGGCGATGGCCTGCGCGACGTGCTCGACCCGAAGGAAGGGAAATCGGGATGACAGAGAAACTGCTCGACATCGAGAACCTCACTGTTACCTTCCCCACCCGCTCGGGCGATTTCGACGCGGTGCGCGGTATCTCTTTCTCGCTCGGCAGGGAGCGCCTCGGCATTGTCGGCGAGTCCGGCTCGGGGAAATCGATGACCGGGCGCGCTATTCTCGGGCTGATCCGTCGCCCCGGCCGGGTGACCGCCGACCGGCTGATGCTGCACGGGAAAGACATCCTGAAAATGTCCGAGCGGGAGATGCAGCAGGTGCGCGGCCAGCGGATCTCGATGGTCATGCAGGACCCGAAGTTTTCGCTCAACCCGGTGGTGCGGGTCGGCGAGCAGATCATGGAGATCTACCGCTTCCACACCAATGCCTCGCGCCGGGCCGCCTGGGCCAAGGCCGTGGAGATGCTCGACGCGGTGCAGATCCGCGATCCCGAGCGGGTCATGCGCGCCTTTCCGCATGAAATGTCCGGCGGCATGGGCCAACGCATCATGATCGCCATGATGCTGGTGACCGAACCGGAGATCCTGATCGCCGACGAGCCGACCTCGGCGCTCGACGTGACCGTACAGACCTCGGTGCTCGCGATCCTCGACCGGCTGGTGGAAGCCCGCGGCATGGGGTTGATCTTCATCAGCCATGACCTCAACCTGGTGTCGAGTTTCTGCGACCGGGTGCTGATCATGTATGCGGGCCGGATCGTCGAAACCTGCGATGCCGACAAGCTGCACGACGCCAAGCACCCCTATACCAGGGGCCTGTTGAATTCGCTCCCGCGGATCGACAAACCCGCGCGCCGGCTCGAGGCGCTGAACCGAGACCCGGCCTGGTCAGAGGCCAAAAGCGTGAGCGGACATCTGTGAGCAGAATTGAATTCGATAAACTGAATGTCTGGTTCGGCGAAGAGACTGACCGAGTCGATGCGGTGAAGGCCGCCAGTTTTATCGTCCCGACTGGTGGGAGCTTCGGGCTCGTGGGTGAAAGCGGTTCGGGGAAATCCACGATCCTGCGCGCCCTGGTCGGGCTGGTGCCATCCTGGTCCGGCACGATTGAGGTCGACGGCGTGGCGCTCGGGCAGAGGCGCCCGCACAGTTTCTTCCGCGATGTCCAGATGGTGTTTCAGGACCCCTATGCGTCGCTGCACCCGCGCCATACGGTCGATGCGATGCTGAGCGAAACGCTGAAGCTGCATCGGTTCAAGGATATCGACACCCGGATCGAGAAGCTGCTTGCCGATGTCGGGCTCGGTCCCGAGTTCCGATTTCGCTATCCGCATCAGATTTCGGGCGGCCAGCGCCAGCGCGTCGCGGTGGCGCGCGCGCTTGCCCCGGAGCCCTCGGTGCTGCTGCTCGACGAGCCGACCTCGGCGCTCGATGTTTCGGTTCAGGCCGAAGTGCTGAACCTGCTGCAGGACCTGCGCGAGGAGCACCAGCTCACCTATCTGATGGTGTCGCACAACCTCGCCGTCGTCGCGCATATGTGCGAGCACGTCGCGGTGATGCAGAATGGCGAGATTATCGAGGTGATGGGGGTCGAAGACATGCGTGCGATGAGCCCGGCGCATGAGTATACCCGGCGGCTGCTCGATGCTGCGATCGGCTACAAACGGCCATCGGATGACGCTGAACCGGTGTTCTGACCGCCCGCCCACGGCCGAGCGTCGTTTCCGCTCATCCCCAACCGAAAGCCTGACGAAGAAAGCTGGGCCAACACCGCCTCACTGGGCAGCGCGAAGCCGGAGAGACTGGCCGGTTCTCGATATCGGCGCCCAGGATTTGCCGCCTTGGAGCCGACCTGGCCAGGTGCGGGGTCGTCTCCGTGCAACGCAGCGGCATCGGGCCGACGTGTTTGGCCGAAGTTCAAGCGACCTGCCTGAATGATGAGCAGGCCAGATCGGCTGGGGTCGTCCTGCCCCGAAGCGCGGTCG
>DQCI01000195.1 GCA_003545125.1 Paracoccaceae bacterium | reverse complement strand
CTAATACGTGGCCTGGGTCGACACGACCAAATAGACCCGCGTGAAATCCGCCGTCTCGCCGTTCTTTGCCGGTCGTGAGCGGAACACCCGGCCCTCGACGCGGTAGACCGTGAATGAACTCAGCTGGTGGCCGTCCTTGATGAAATCGCCGACCGCCGGCAGGTGGTCGCTGCTCATCTCCGACAGCGTGCTGTAGCTGGGGTCCCTGTAATCGAATGTCTCGTGGTCAACCAACGTCAACAACATGAAAACCTCCCTAAGGCGTTTCGAAATTGTCTTGGGCCACAAGTTGATTTCGAAACGCGCGCAACACCAACTTGCTCCACAGCTGTTCGCGCAAGCCCCGGTATTGAACCTGTGCGAAACGCCTCGGGTGAAAGGGATCAGCATGCGCGCCGCTTGTGGGTCTGGCAACCGCGGGGCAGGCCGGTCACGAAATCGTGGGTGCGCAGGCGCCAACGAAAGGTCTAGCCGCCCGCCGCCTCCAGCGCCTTGCCGAGCCGCGGCAGGCGGGCTTTCTTCATCAGCCTTCGGATCGGCCAGGTCTCTCCCGAAAGCCGTTCCGCCTCGGCGCGCACCGCCTGCGCAACCCCGGCGACCACCGCCGGATGCGCCGCCCAGAGGTCGCGCAGAAACAGATCCGGCCCCTCCCGCAAGATCCCCTCTTCGCTGAGGGTATGGCGCGGGAAATCCTTGATGTTGAGCGTGACAAGCACGTCCGCCGACCCGGCGATAGCGGCCGCCAGCACGTGCACGTCTGCCGCATCCGGCAGCCACAACCTCGCCTCGTCGCCCGCGCGCGGATTGACCGAGGCCGAAGGAAACTTCGTTTCCACCAACGCGATCTCGCCCCGCGCCAGGGTCTCCTGCCCCGGCCCCAACTTGGCGGCGGCGCGGGCCCATTCCTCAAGGATGCGCGGGCTCCAGAGCGGCTCGTAAAGCCCCGCCGCCGCCACCCCCAGCAACACCTCGCGCATCACCGTCGGGTAGAGCACGCAGGCGTCGAGCAACGCCTTCATCCGAGCATCCGGTAGAACAGCGCCTTGAGGTACCCGGTTTCGGCCAATTGCGGGTGCTGCGGGTGGTCTGGCCCCGCGAACCCGGTGTGAATGAGCTGCGCCCGGCGCCCGGCGCGCCCGATCCCGCGCGTGCACGCGGTGCGAAACTTCTGAAGATCCGCCGCATGCGAGCAGGAACAAAGCCCGAGATACCCGCCCTCGGCCACCAGGGGGGCTGCCAGCCGCGCGAGCTTTTCATAAGCGCGCAACCCCGCCTCCAGCGCCGGTTTCGAGGGCGCGAAAGCGGGTGGGTCGCAGACCACGAGATCGAACCGCGCACCCTCGGCCGCGAGCGCCTCCAGCACCTCGAAAGCGTCACCCTGGCGGGTGTCGAACCGGTCCGCCGTGCCGCTTGCCACAGCCCCCTCGCGCGCGAGGTCCAGCGCCGGCGCCGAGGCGTCGACCGCGAGCGCGCTTTGCGCGCCACCGGCCAGTGCCGCCAGCGCGAACCCGCCGACATGGGAAAAAACATCCAACACCCGCGCGTCCTTTGCGAGCCCGGCCGCGAAGGCGTGGTTCGGGCGTTGGTCGTAGAACAACCCGGTCTTTTGCCCGGTTTCCAGATCGGCGACGTAGCGCGCGCCGTTCATCGGCACCTCGACTTTTCCCGGGGTCTCGCCCACCAGCACGCCATGCGCGTCGTCGAGCCCCTCGAGCCCACGCGCGCGCCCGGAGGCGTTCTTGACCACGTTCGCCGCGCCCGTCACTTCCACCAGCGCCGCGGCCAGTTCTTCCGCTAGAACCTCGGCCCAGGCGGCGTTGGGCTGGAGCACGCAGGTGTCGCCGAACCGGTCGACGATCACCCCCGGCAGCCCGTCGGCCTCGGCATGGATCAGCCGGTAATAGGGGACATCGTAAAGGCGGTCGCGGTGGGCGAGCGCGGTGGCGATGCGGGCCGCGAGCCAGGCCCGGTCGATCGCCGCCTCCGGGTCGCGGTCGAGCAAACGTGCGAAGATCCGGCTGCCGGGATTGACCGCCACCGTCCCAAGTGGGCGGCGGGTCTCGTCCTCCAGCCGGGCGATCATCCCGGGTGCGAGCGCCTTGGTGCGCCGATCGGTCACGATCTCGTTGTCATAGACCCAGGGAAACCCGTGGCGAATGGCGCGCGGGTTGGCTTTTGGGCGCAAGCGGATGGTGGGGCGGTCTTGTGTCATGCGCCCGACCTACAGCAGCCCCCGCGTTTTCGAAAGCCCCTCACCGCATCCGCGCAACATCCAAGGCAGGCCGGTCCGCACCCGGACCGCCCTGCCCTGTCCTGTCCTGTCCAGTCCCGTTCATACCGCACCGCTTTGCTGCAAGGCGCGGATGTCCCTCAGATCCAGGGCGACAGGTCCGGCGCCTGCGCGGCGGCCGGTGTTTTCTCGGTCAGACGCAACACCTTGCCCGGCAAGGCCTGCTGGGTGCCGACCGTGACCGACGTCTCGGGATCGGCATGGGCCGTGCGGGCCAGGCGTTCTGCCACGGATGTCAGCCCCATGGCGACGAAGGCCGCCGCCACCAATGCGGTTCGTATCGAAATCATGCTCTGCCTCACGGGTTTGTGCCCATTTTCGGGTCATTCCGTCGTTTGCGTTACTGATTGTGCACAAAATGTGGCTAAAGTGGGGCGCGATTTCAGGATTCAGACCCGATCTCGCCAGATGTGACGGTGAAACCACAGCGCCTCGGCCAATCCCCGCCCAGATCTGCCCCGGTGGCCGCCAGTGCCGCCACCAGACCGCCACCAGGGCCGCCAATGGACGCCAATGGACGCCCCGAAACCCGAAACGGTCCAGTATTGTTAGCGCTAAAAGGATGTGCTACCCCCGCACCAGCAGCCCAGCACCAGCAGCCCCGCCCCGGCCT
>DQCI01000105.1:2772-3757 GCA_003545125.1 Paracoccaceae bacterium | reverse complement strand
CTCCAGGCCCGGCCGCAGCGGCTGCGTCCGCGCCTGAGAACAAGCGTTGACGGCCGGAGTAGAATCCAAACGACGGCACATGCTCCTGGTCCGTTTCCTTTGGTCGATGAACCGCAGTCAGTTTTCGTCACGTCCATGTCAGTTCATGTTCGGAACAATGGGACCGGGGCGTTCCTGCCGCGTCTCACCATTGGGCCTGGAAAGTGTTGCGGCCAGGGGGGCGGCCGTTTCCCCAGGGTCCCGGCGATGCATTTGTCGCAGGCTTTTTTCGCCAGCGCACGTGGGTTCAAAGTGCCGCTGTTGAGGATCGCCCTGTAGCCAAAGGCCGCGTCGACGTAGTGGTCGGGTTCCCACTCCTCTACAACTGCGTGCCTGGCGAGCAGCACCGCGAAATCCTCGGCCGCGAGGTTATATTCCAATTCGATGCGGAAGAGCGAGAGATGGATGGTTTTGACCGCCGCACAATAGTCTTTTCCCGAATTCGTCACGGAAGGTGGCCACCACGTCTCCGCTAGCATGCCCGGCACGGGCACGCTTCATCGCAGAGAAGACGAGCCGAACAGGGCAGTCGAACAACGGGTGTTTTCGGAAGTCCAAAAGGCAGCGACGAAGGGTGCACTCAGCCACGAACAGTTGGCTGACGAAACCCCGAAAGCCTGCCTGATGGCGGTATGGCTTTCGGTAGACGCGCTGGACCGTCCCATGGTTCGGCGTTGGGTCGACCATCCCCTGAAGCGCAATTGGAAGGAAGGATCTGAAGAATGAGCAATCTGAGGAACCGTGTCCAGGCTGGAAGGGACCGGCCGCGCAAGGGCCATCCGATAGATGTGGATCGAGCCGGAATGGATCCGGAGCGAAATCGAGGCGCGCGAGGTCGAGTTTCGGCGAGGGCGCAACATCCCGGCTTCGGTCGAGGTTGTCGCCATCGGCTGGCAACGAACCCAGGAGAACGAAGGAGAGCAGAAATGACACAAGTGAAACTCGC
>DQCI01000105.1:0-2716 GCA_003545125.1 Paracoccaceae bacterium | reverse complement strand
CCGCATGGCGAGAAGTTCGGCCCGCTGTTTCGGGGTGAAAGGAATTGCCCTCCGAGCCGGACGGGCACGGGGTTGAGGTCGTGTTGCGGCGCGACGGAAGCGCCGCCGTCGGTCATTCGCGCTACTCAAATCGTCTTACTGCGTTTTTGCCTGTTCGCGGGTGATCCCCATGTCATCGAGCCGCTCGTCAGGCATGGACCGCAGCTTCTGTGCCGAGCGATAGGCGGCGTCACGGTCGGCAAGCCAATTCAGAGCGCGAAGCCAGAACGGGTCGCGGGCAAGGGGTTTCCAGCGCAGCGCCTGGGCCTGAGCCGTAACGTGGATAGTGTCGATCTTGGTGGTCATTGTAATGCCCCTTTCGGCGTTTTTCCGTGTGTGCTGCTGGGGTATTGGAAACCGGAGACGCGTTTTCGGCCGGGGACGCCGCAATCGGTTGGCTTTAGAGGGCCGCTTCAGGTGCGTTAACGCGCGCGAGGCAACCTGCTCGCACGGTCGAAAGACTGGCGTCGTATCGCGACCCGCTATGATCGATGCGGTGAACTGTTCCTGTCGGCAATCTGCATCGCCGCGACCGTCATCTTTTGGTTATGAATCCTGACCCCAGGTGCTGCGCCGGTCCCGGTAGGTCGCATGAACGCCGATTTCCCGCATGTCGTTGGAACAGGCGATTGCCTATATCAACGACGACGAGTTGGTTGAGGTGACGCCGAACGCAATCCGGCTGCGCAAACGCTATCTCGACCCGCACGAACGCAAGCGCCAAGCCTAGGCGGCGAGCTGACCCTGGGAGACGCGGCCGGGCAGCCCTGCCCTGCCGCTTTTCCTCAGCTCTGGATCACGCAATTGGTGTACTCGGCGTCCCCGGCCGGTCCAGCCGGGTAATCGGACCGGTTGCACGGATAGGCCTGGGACGGCGTGTAGCTGGCGCCATTGACCGAAGACCCGCCTGTCGGGGCCGGGTTCTGGTACGTTGGCTGCTCTGCGCAGGCCGCCATCAGCACCAGCGTGCCCATCAGTAGAGTCGCTCTCATCCCGCCCTCCTTGCGTTTCACGTCAAGAGTAGAGCCCAGAACCGCGCAGCAAACAAGCCCGGCGCCCCAAGAGACCGGTTCACCCGGCGAGCCCGGACGGAGTGGCACGGCTCACGCCGAATTCCCGCGTGTCGCTCGAACAAGCGGTTGCCAATACCGCCGTTCTCCAAGCAGAACGCCCTCTCTTCCAGGTTGCAAATACGCGTCAGGCCCATCAAGGCTCTTGGACACGTTGTGCCGTGGTTCAGTCATCTGGCGCGCGTACTGAGCACGATTTCCGGTCTCGGCAGCGGGGGTGATCCGGACTTGGCCTGTTCGCCCCAACTTTGCAGTGACCAGTCGAGCCGCTTTCGCTCAGTTATCGCCGCTGATGTCCTCATGCGGGAACCGGTGGCGCACGTAGCCGGTGGATGGCCGCGAGGATACGATTCAGCGCACGCTGCGGTCGGCCATCCTTGGTCGTCGTACTGGACCTAGTCCGACGCGATTGCCAGGGCCCGCAGATCGGCCAACTGGTTGCGCCGCTGCCGCATTATTTCCACCAGGTCCTCAGTGAACTCGGCTTCGTCGTTGGGCTTGGCGGTCCGCCGCGGCAGGAGGAAGGCCAGGGCGGTTCGGGCCGCCATGATCCTTGCGCCGACCGGCCGGGTCGGGTCGCGGGCGATCCTCACCATCTCGGCGAGCATCGATCGGGCAAGTGTTGAGGCAAACCGATGGATCGCCGCCAAACTTTTGGCCGCAACCAAGTACAGCCCTCTCGGGCGCCTGAAGTAGGCCTGGAGGCCGACACTCGCATTTCGGGTCACCAAGGCCAAGGTCCGGGGCATCCCCTCTCCGGGCCCTTCTGGACGCTTGCCGAGCGCCTCATGCCGGAAGAGAGGCCGGCGCCGCCCATAGCGGTCGTTGGGGTTCCAGCGGCCAAAGGCCGGATCGAGCCCTTTCACGACGTTCGGGCGTAACGCAGAAACCAACGGGAAGGGCGGGTTCCGGACGTCCTCTGCACGTGCGAGCCAGCCGTGCCCGGTAAAGGGGATCTGACATTCAGACGGCCGTGAAAAGGTTGCTTTCGCCGCACTGCCGCAAATCGGCTCAGAACCCACCCTGATGTTCCTCCGCATTGCGGCCAATGACGACTTCACCGAGGAGCCTCGGCGCCCCGAATGAATCCTTGCCGCGCCGATCAATGCTGATCGTCGCCGTGAGGATTGCCGCGATCCGGAGCACCTGGCTGCGAAAGAGGGGTCATGACGCCGCGATCATCACTGCGCTGCTTCCGGTTGAGTCGCACTCAACACCGTGACGAGACCGCGCCTGATCCGCGTTTTGGTCGCGTTTAAAACACTGAACATGGACGCCACGAAGAGCAGCGACAGCAGTGTGGACAGCAACAGCCCGCCAATCACCGCAACAGCCATTGGGGCACGAAGTTCTCCGCCTTCACCGATGGCCAGCGCACTGGGAACCATGCCTGCGGTCATCGCAACCGTTGTCATGATGATCGGCCGTGCGCGTTTGTGGCCCGCCTCGATCATCGCCGATCTTCCGTCCAACCCGGACTTCATCGATTCCAGGGCAAATTCGACCAGCATGATCGCATACTTGTGACAATACCCATCAACACCAAGAACCCGATCACGACCGACAGGCCGATGGCGTAGTCCATGATATACAGAGGTGGTCGCGGG
>DQCI01000166.1 GCA_003545125.1 Paracoccaceae bacterium | reverse complement strand
GGTATTGCGACGGTCGAAAACGGCGTTCTCGAACGGCGGCGGTCGGTGGGCAAACTGGTGAACCTCTCGGATGAACTGGTTCAGAACCCGCTCAAGGGCCGCAGCGGGATCGGTCATACCCGGTGGGCGACACATGGCGCCCCGATACAGGCCAACGCCCACCCGCACCGTTCCGGTCCGGTGTGCGTCGTCCACAATGGCATCATCGAGAACTATCGCGAATTACGCGCGCAGCTTGAGGGCCAAGGGTACGCGTTCATCACAGAAACCGACACCGAGACGATCGCCGTCCTGACTCACAAGTTCATCGATGAAGGAAACGGGCCGGTCGAGGCCGCCATGGCCGCCATCGCGCAGCTCAAAGGCGCGTTCGCCCTGGCGTTTCTGTTCGAGGGCGAAGAAGACCTGATCGTGGCCGCCCGTCTCGGTTCTCCGCTGGCAATCGGGCACGGCGACGGTGAGATGTTCGTCGGCTCCGACGCGCTGGCGCTGGCGCCGATGACCAACACGATCACCTATCTCGACGAAGGCGACCGAGCGGTCCTGACCCGCACTTGCGTGGAAATCTTCGATGCGACGGGTAATCCGGCCAGTCGCGCTGTGGAGGAAGTCCAAGCTTCGGCTGCCAGTGTCGACAAAGGCGGCTACCGGCACTTCATGAGCAAGGAGATCAACGAACAGCCCAAGGTCCTCGCCGACACTCTGGGCTTCTACCTCCCGGATGGTGAGACAATCACGCTCCCCGAACCGGGTCTGGATTTCACCCAGTTCGACAGGGTCGTGATGGTGGCCTGCGGGACCGCCTATTACGCGTGTTTCGTTGCGAAATACTGGTTCGAACAGATCTCGGGTCTTCCGGTCGACGTGGATGTGGCCTCCGAATTCCGGTACCGCGAACCGCCGATAGGGCCGCGGACCCTGGCAATTCTCGTTTCGCAATCGGGGGAAACCGCCGACACGCTTGCCGCTCAGCGCTATCTCAAAGGCAAGGCCGCCGCCGTCGTTGCCGCCGTCAACGTGACCCACAGCTCGATTGCGCGCGAAAGCGATCTCGTGTTGCCGTTGATGGCCGGGGTCGAGATCGGGGTTGCGTCGACCAAGGCCTTCACCTGCATGTTGACCGTGCTGGCAGCACTTGCGCTGAAAGCAGGCTTTGAGCGCGGCGAGATCGACGGCGGTGCATTGCGTGCGTCGCTTGAGGCGCTGCGCTCTGTGCCGGGCGCGATTTCGCACGCCCTGACGCTCACCGAAGCGGTTGACGGTGATATCTCGGCCGAATTGGCCGAGGCGACCGACGTTTTGTATCTCGGCCGGGGCGCGATGTATCCGCTGGCGCTCGAAGGCGCGTTGAAGCTCAAGGAAATCAGCTATATCCACGCAGAGGGCTACGCCTCCGGCGAGCTGAAGCATGGGCCCATCGCGCTGGTCGATCCGCACACGCCAGTGATCGTGTTTGCCCCGCATGACAAGCTCTTCGACAAGACCATGTCGAACATGCAGGAGGTGCTCGCGCGCGGCGGGAAGGTGCTGCTTGTCACGGACCATCACGGCATCGAAAAGGCCGGCGATGCGGTCTGGAAGACGATCCGCATGCCCGACATTGATCCGCTGGTGGCGCCGATCATCTACTCGGTTCCCGCCCAGTTGATTGCTTATGGGATCGCGGTTGCCCGCGGCACGGATGTCGACCAGCCGCGCAACCTGGCGAAATCGGTGACGGTGGAATGACCTTCGATCACCGGTGAGCGGGCGGAGAAGATCAACGGTCGCCGGCAGCCACTTGCGCGCAAACATCCGTTTCGGCGCAGCTCTCGTCCCGCGTCTGTTCCAAGCCGGAAGTGTGGATTGGTGCGGGTGGCGAGGAGGACACTGACGCGTTCGACACCCTCATCCCATCCGGGTGCAGGCCATCGACCCGGCCGGCGCGTTCGGGGTTGCCCCGGTCCGTTGCCTGGACATATTGCACCAGGTCGTTGGTACCGACCCAGAAGAAGTCCGCCATCTTGGCCAGCTGACCCGCATGCACTGCCGGGGAGGGATGTGCGATCATGATGCCGAGCGGTACGTGCATCGGTGATGCCCGGCTTCGCCATTCTTTTCCTCGAAGATCTCGTTGGCCCATTTCAGATCGGTCACCTCCGTCCCCACCCGCAGCATCACCCGAAGGCTGGAGATCGGCTTGACCTTCAGGCTGGCGCGGTACCGGGGTCGCAGGATTTCCGGGTATTTCTGGCAGACCCGGATGCCGCGCGGACCGAGGATCGGGTTTTCCTCGTTCGGTTGCCGCAGGTAAGGGAACGGTTTGTCGCCCCCGATACCCAGGGTGCGGAGCGTCAGGCGAGCGGGCGAGCCGAGCCCCTGGAGAACCGCCTGACACGCGCCCGGCTGTCCGGCCCTGGTCGGCGCCTGCATCCGCTCGATGAACGCGAACGCGGTGCGCAGAAGGCCCGAACCTTCGGCGCCGACCGCTTTCCCAAGCACGGTATCCTGAGACGCGCCGACATTCGTGTTGACCGGAAGACGGGTGCCATCGGCCATGCAGCAGGTCTCCCCGGCGGTCTTGCGGGTCGCAACCTGCCGCTCCTTGCGAGCAGCGGTCGCGGCGCGGGGTGTCTCGAGGGTTTCCGGCGAGGGATGGACGCTGATACGTCGGCGCGCGCCGTCGATGATTACCGCGCGACCTTCGTTGATCCGCAATGCATCCGGTCCGATCGCGCAGAACATCGGCACGCCGCCCGAAGCGGCACGGCTGGCCAGGTGCGCGACGCATCCGGCGAGACGTGGGTTGCTCCGGCCAGGCGGGACGCGAACCTGGTAGGCGAGAGCCTGATTTCCGTCGTCGATCTGCTTGCCGGCGACATCCCTGAGGTCGGGATCCCCCAGAAGCGGAGCACGACCGACACCGCAAGACCGCGTTGTTTAAAGGCCGCCACGTCTGACCCGTTGTGACCGAGGTCCTGCGGAAAGACCGGCTCGACGCCGCCCGTCCCGAGATGGTCTTGGATATGTCCAGGCGCTCGTCAAAGGTCCGCACCTGCTGGTCGTGATGGAATCAGTCGCGGTATCTGCCAATTGTTCCAAGCAGGATGCACCTCTTGGAGCCCATTTCGCGTTCCTTGGTTTGTATTTGTCCCGGACAGGTCTTTTCCGGGAAACGCCCGCGTGTGCCGGACCGGGTCGCGCGCGCCGTGCTGCACGATCAGCCGCAGCATTTCATCGGTCGTCCGGTCCCAGTGCTCGCGGCAAATGGTCTCCGACGCGGCCGCGGTTGGTTCGACCGGGCATTCGTACATCCGCCGGTGCTTTTGCGTGGAGCGCACGGGAAGGCCGCGCAGGTAGAGCGTGAAGGACCGGACCCGATCGGTTTGCCCGCGTAGCGCGTGGTACAGACGCACAAGCCGCCGGTTCCCGCAGAGGTCTGCGATTGAGAATTGAAACCTGGCATCGGCATCCGCCCGCGCGTCGCGGTCCTGAGCCTCAAGCGCCCGCTCCATGTCGTCGAGATACTAGCCGATCTGGCCGAGGTCCTCGGCGCTGTCCGGTCGCTGTGCGAGGATCAACGCGGCCTCAAGTTCCAGCGCCTTGACGATCTGGTGTATCTCGCGGAGATCCTCAATACAGAGCGGAACGATGCGGGTGCCCTTTCGCGCCAGGATCTGCACCAGTTGCTCGGCCAATAGGCACGACAGAGCTTCTCTTACCGTGGTACACCCCAGTTCGGTTCTTTCGCACAGTTGTTGGTCGGACCAGACCGAGTCCTGAGCAAGCCGACCAGTGAGGACCGCGCTGCGCAACTTGCGATACGCTTGCTCAGCCTGCGATTCGGTGTGCACTGGTCCTGAGCTGCCACGGGATCTTCTTCCAGCCGGGACCGGAGCTCTTTGGATTGATACGCCGGCTGGCGCAGGGTAACCGGTGTTCTGACCCC
>DQCI01000093.1:5602-8999 GCA_003545125.1 Paracoccaceae bacterium | reverse complement strand
GGAACACCATCTTGCGCATCGGCTCATAGGCTTTCAGCACCCGCTTGATCCGGTTGGGCGCCGCCGCCGTCTCGATCACCTCGAGCGCGCGGTCGCTTTCGCGGGCATAGGCCAGCGGCATCACCCGCCAATGGCAAGTGACATCACCGTCCAGCCCGGCGAGCTCCGGCCCGGGCCGGCCACCGCCGAGCGCATGGATCACCAGCGGCAGGGCGATCTGGTCGAGCCAGGGGTCCAGCGCCTGGAGCGCAAGCTCCGGCGGCGGGTCGTCGCGGATGGAGAGCGCATACTCGAGAAAACTCGTGCCGAAGGCGCCCGGGTCGGCGCCGAAGAACCAGCCGGCGTTGAAATAGAGATAGCGCTCCCAGTATTCGTCGGGCTCGGTGAGGTCGAGGGAGCTCTCAAAATCGAGCCCGAAGCGGTCGTAGAGCGAGGTCCAGATCCGGGCATATCCGGGGCCGTAGAGCTCGATCTCCGGCCAGGTGCCTTCGCGGCGCATCGACGCGCTGGGGCGGGCGAAGTCGAAGGGCAGGGCGGAGAGCGCGCCTGTCACGACGGTGTCGCTGTCGAAAAAGACGAAAGGCGCGCCTTGGGGAAGGGCCGCCAGGGCCTCGATCTTGTTGCCGTGCGGGTAAGCGGCGCCGAAATGCGTCGCGTCGAAGGGGACAATTTCCGCGTCGAGCTCCGCAAGGGCTTCGCGGGGGCCGTCTTCGATGCGCGGATCGCCCGGCCAGGCGCCGCCAGGTGCGGGTTCGGCAACGATCAGCCGACCGGAAAAGCCGGGATCCGAAAGGCGAAGAGAGGCAGCAAACAAAAGGGCTTCGTACTGCAACCGGCCAGCCTGTCCGACGATCAGGATGTTGAACCTGTCCGCTTTACCCATTGCCGCCTTGCCCTGCCTCTCTGCAGTTCCCACTATATTGGCAAGCGGCGTGCGAACGAAAGCCGCGAACGCCCTGTTTGGAGTTTCGATGCGATCTGTCCGCCAAATTGCCTGCACCCTCGGTCTTGCCTTCGCCGCCCCGGGCCTTGTTGCCGTCCCGGCGTCTGCGCAGCAGTTCACGACGGCGGAAGAGGTCAAGCCGATGCTCGACTTCACCCGGGCCGACTGGGTGTCCTTGCGCGAGTACGACGGCGACGACCAGCTGCTGTTCACGCATATTCTGGCCTGGCGCTGCGGCATCGACCGGATCAGCTATGCGGTCAATGATGGCAAACGCCAGCGGCTGAAGGTCGAAGCCTGCTACGAGGGCGAGACCCGGCCCAACGACTTCAAGGACAAGGACATCCTGCCCTACGTCACCTTCAGCAAGGGATCGGTCAAGACGGTGACCGTGTGGCTCAACTACGACGATGGCAGCACCGACAAGGAAGGCTACAAGCGCAAGGCGATCCTCTCGCGCTGATTTTTCCTGTCGCTTCCGCGCCTTCTCCCGGGTAACGCCCCCTTCCAATCTTGCGTGTTTGCGCCTAAACCGGATTGAACCGGCGGCAAAACCCATCAAGCACGGACCCGAATGCAAACCATTACCACGACCGAAGGCCTGGCCGATTTCTGCGCCCATGCCGCCCGACACCCTTACGTGACCGTCGACACCGAGTTTCTGCGCGAGCGGACCTACTACTCGAAGCTTTGTCTGGTGCAGCTTGCCGTGCCTGGCGACGGGGAGGGCGACGCGGTGCTGGTCGACCCGCTGGCCGAGGGGCTTTCGCTGGAGCCGCTCTACGCGCTGTTTCGCGACGCGGGCGTGGTCAAGGTGTTTCACGCCGCGCGCCAGGATCTCGAAATCTTCTGCGTCGATGCCGGGGTGATCCCGCATCCGCTGTTCGACACCCAGGTGGCGGCGATGGTCTGCGGCTACGGCGACCAGGTGGGCTACGAGACGCTGGTGCGCCGGATCGTCAAGGCCCAGCTCGACAAGTCGTCGCGGTTCACCGACTGGTCGCGCCGCCCGCTGTCGGAGGCGCAGAAGAAATACGCGCTCGGCGACGTGACCTATCTGCGCGAGATCTACGAGGTGCTGGCACAAGACCTGGCCCAAAGCGGCCGCGCGCCCTGGGTCGAGGAGGAGATGGCGGTGCTGACCGATCCGGAGACTTACCGGGTCCAACCGTCGCAGGCGTGGCTCAGGATCAAGACCCGGACGAATTCGGGGAAATTCCTCTCGGTGGTGCGCGAATTGGCGCGGTTTCGCGAATCCTATGCGCAATCGCGCAACGTGCCGCGCAACCGGGTGATCAAGGACGAGGCCTTGCTCGAGCTTGCCTCGACCAAGCCGGCGACGTTGCAGGACCTGGGCCGTTCGCGGCTGCTTCTGCGCGAGGCGCGCCGGGGCGAGATCGCCGAGGGCATTCTTGCGGCGGTCAAAGCGGGGCTGGAGACGCCGCCCGAAGAGATGCCGAAGCCGCCCGCCAACGGGCGCGAGAAGCTCCAGGTCAACCCGGCCCTGGCCGATCTGCTCAGGGTGCTCCTGAAAGCGCGGTCGGAGCAGGAGCGGGTGGCGCAGAAGCTCATCGCCTCGGCGGCCGATCTCGACCTGATTGCCGCCGGGAAACGCGACGTGGCCGCCCTCAACGGCTGGCGGCGCGAGGTGTTCGGCGCAGATGCGCTCAGACTGTGCGACGGCAAGCTGGCGCTGGCGGCGGCCGGGCCGAATGTGAAGGTCATCGAGCTTTAGGCGGTGCGCGCGGCACCGGCGATGACCCGACGCGCGACCAACGCGGTCAGCACGGGGCCGCGGCGCCTTATCCGCAGGACCCTGCGCGCAGGACCATGCGGATAGGTCCGGACAAGGAAAACGTTGTGCTAGCGAGACGCGGTGCGCGAATTCTGCGCGCCCAATACCCGGATCGCGCGGATACCGTTCAGTTCGACATTGGGGATGAAGGCCGCGGCTTCGATGGTCCGGGCATAGGGCGTCGAAGTGGTCGTGGCCCAACGCGGCGAGGCGACCTTGAACACGTAGCTCAGCACGCCGTTCTCGGGCGCACCGTCGTTTTCGACCACCAGTTCGGCATCCCAATACCCCAGCCGCGGCGGCAGGCCGGTGGCATGGACGATGGCGCCCGCCGTGGTCTTTTCGATCCTGAGCGCGGTGACCTGGTCGACCACGAGGCGCCGGTCGGTATCCTGTTCCCAGCCCCCCTCGGGTTCCAGCGCCACCAGCCCCTCGTCCGAGCCCAATGAATTGAACCAGGTGAGCGGATTGAGGTTGATGCCGGTGTCGCAGGC
Source organism: Paracoccaceae bacterium (assembly GCA_003545125.1). Lineage (GTDB taxonomy): Bacteria > Pseudomonadota > Alphaproteobacteria > Rhodobacterales > Rhodobacteraceae > Sinisalibacter. Next base: position 5,767 of record DQCI01000093.1, on the reverse strand, counting down.
GGCAACGGCCAGGCCGAGGCCGAGCGCGATGGATATGCGGGTTATGCGGGCCATGCTTGAATTTCCCCCGTGGTCCTGCCTCTGACTAGCGCAGGCGGGCGGGTTTGAAAAGCCAGCTTGTCGCAAGCGGGCGCGTGGCACTGGACCTTTCGTCCCCGGCTGCCT
>DQCI01000093.1:3546-5562 GCA_003545125.1 Paracoccaceae bacterium | reverse complement strand
ATCCCGGGATCATACTGTTTCAGTCTGATCCGTTTTTGCTCTAGGTGGAGCCAAACGGATAGGAGACCAGAATGGCCACGCAAGCCTTCGAAGAGATTGTCGAGGATTTCTCGTTCCTCGACGACTGGGAAGACCGCTACGCGACGGTGATCGACCTCGGAAAGAAGATGCCGCCGCTCGAGGACGCGCTGAAAGTGCCGGCGACCAAGGTCTCGGGCTGCGCGAGCCAGGTGTGGCTGGTGCCCGAGATCGAGGGCGGGGTGTTCAGCTTCCGGGGCGACTCGGATGCGCTGATCGTGCGCGGGATCATCGCGGTGCTGAGGGCGCTCTATGCCGGTGTGCCGGTGGTCGAGGTGGGCGCTGTCGACGCTCAGGCCGAGCTTGGCCGGTTGAAGCTGGAGGAGCATCTCTCCGGGCAGCGCACGAACGGGCTTCGCGCGATGGTCGAGCGGATCCGCAAGCTGGCCGCGCAGGCCTGAGGGGTTTCGCCTGGAGGTCGCGCGGGTGCTGCCGCCGACCGGCGGTTTTCGGTTACGAAAACCTGCCGAGAGGGCGCGCGGTCGTCGTTGACCGGCAAGACGAAGTTCAGAGCCCGTCGAGGGCCGCGGTGAGATCGCCGTAGCCGGTGAAGCGGCGCTCGAAGGCGAGGCCGAGCCGGTCGGCGGCGGCTTTGGCCTTTTCGTCCAATGCCGGATCGTCGGTCTGGGCGAGGTAGACCAGTTTCTCGTAATTGCCGAAATAGGTCTCGGTGAGGTCGGGGAAGCGGTCGAGTCCGAGGGGTTTGACCACGAAAGCCTCGAACTGTCGGGTGAGGAAGTCGGTGAGGTAGAAGCTGGTGACCTCGCCCTTGGCCGCGAAGGCTGCGTTGCCGTCGAGAAAGCTGTAGCAATGCGGGCCCTCGATCATCTCGATGCCTTCGCGGGCGCAAAGGGCGGCCAGCGCGCCGCCGGTGCCGCAATCGGCATAGGCGACGAAGACGGTCTCGTAAGCCTCCCGGTGCTTTGCCAAGGCGTCTTCGAGCGCGGGCACGATCTTGTCGGGCGTGTTGTGGAGGATCGCCGGCAGGCAGGTGAGATCGACATGGGCAAGCCCGTTCGCTTCGAGCACGGCGAGGATCTCGCGCGCGAGCGCGCCGCAGCCGATGACCAGCACCCGGCCCTGGCCGGTGGCCGCGAGCCCGTCGCGGGTGAGGGCCAGGTCGTCGGGTTTCACTTGAACCGCACGGCGGTGCCGTAGGCAAGGATCTCGGAGGCGGCCTGGGCGATGTTCGAGGTCTCGAACCGGGTGGCGAGGATCGCGTCGGCGCCGCGTTCTTCGGCTTCCGCGATCATCCGGTCATAGGCTTGTTCGCGCGCACCGGCCATGAGCGAGGCGTATTCCTTGACCTCGCCGCCGACGATATTGCGCAAGCCCGCGATGATGTCGGAGCCGATGTGTTTCGCGCGCACGGTGGAGCCGCGCACCAGGCCAAGCGGTTCGACCTCGCGGCCCGGGTAGGTGTCGGTCGTCAGAACAATCATTTTTCGATCCTGTCGTAATGGTCGTCTTCTGCATTCGTGAGCCGGTCTTCCACCACCCGCCAGGCGATGTAGCCCACGAGGACGGCGGGAAGGACGGCGAGCCAGGCCATCGGCACCGCCAGCGCCGCCAGAACCAGCGAGGCGAGCCAGAAGCTGAGGATCATGGCGCCGAGGACGACGACGATGATGAGGACGAGCTTGTCGAGTTTCATGTGGGACGGGCTCCTTCAGCACAAAGGATGGGGGCGGGGCGGTGACGCGGCAAGGGGGTATCGGTGTTTCGTGGCTGAGCGGCGGTTGCCCGGGGGGCTCTTCGCGGACCCCGGCGCATCGGGCTCCTGCGCGGCGGTCAATCGCGGTTTCCGGTGAGCGCGCGCCAGGCGATGCCTGCAAGCATCACCAGCGGCAGCACCGCCATCATTACCTGTCCGTCGAGCTGTCCCGCCCGCGCTGCGGCCCAGCCGACCCAGACGGTCGCCCCGCCGGCGGCGATGAC
>DQCI01000093.1:2092-3500 GCA_003545125.1 Paracoccaceae bacterium | reverse complement strand
ATCCTTGAAGAATTCCTCGACGGGCCCGCGGGCTTCGCGCTCTGGTCAAACGCGGTCTGAGGCGCGGCGCGAGATCCTGGCCGTCGCGCGTCCCGGGGTTGCCTGGGGTCCTGGTGGTCGCAGCTCGACGCTTCGACGTGGGCCAGAGATGTGCGCTGCGGCGGTGTACCTTGTGCCGGTGCGCCGCAGGTGCGTTGGCGGGGGCGTTTCCGGGTCCCGCCCGCCGCTGGCGCCGTTTCCGCAAGGAAACGGGTCCCCCGGGCCGCCGCTATTCGCTGCGCCGCCGCCGTCCGCGCCGTTCGCGCTGTTTGGGGGCGTGGGCTGCATGGCCGCAGGTGAGCGTGCCATCGGATTCGGAGGAAAAGCCGCCGAGTTTCGCCTCGATTTCCGCGAGCGTCGGTTTTTCGGTCGCCGGAGCCCGCGTCTCGAGCGCCGCGCGCATGGCGCGCAGGTGGTCGGGCGTGGTGCCGCAGCAGCCGCCGATGATCTTCGCGCCGGCGTTGCGGGCAAGCTCGGCGTAGTCGGCCATCAGCGCGGGTGTGCCATCGTAGACGATCTCACCCTCGACGTATTTGGGAATGCCGGCATTGCCCTTGGCGACGATCGGCACCCCGTTGTCTGCCTCGGCGAAGCCGAGAATGGTGCGCAGGAGATCCGACGACCCGACGCCGCAATTGGCGCCATAGGCGAGCGGTTTGTGCGCAAGGCCCGCGACCAGCGCGGCGAAATCGGTCGAGGTAAGGCCCATCATCGTGCGCCCCGCCGTGTCGAAGCTCATGGTGCCGACCCAGGGCATCTCGGCCAGTTCGGCGGCGCGCGCGGCGGCCTTGTATTCGTCCGGTGAGGAGATGGTTTCGACCCAGAGCACATCGACCCCGCCGTCCTTGAGCGCCTCGGCCTGTTCGTGGAACATCTCGACCGCGGCGTCGAAGCTGAGCGGCCCCACCGGTTCCATGATCTCGCCGGTCGGCCCCATCGAGCCTGCGACGATCACGGTGCGCCCGGCGCTGTCGGCCACGTCGCGGCCCAGTTCGGCCGCGGCCCGGTTAAGCTCGCCGACACGCGACTGCGCGTCGTGCAGTTTCAGCCGCGACGCGGTGCCGCCGAAGGAATTGGTGAGAAAGATGTCCGAGCCCGCCTCGACCGCGCCCCGGTAGAGCGCACGGATGTTGTCGGGTTGCTCGACGTTCCACAGTTCCGGCGAGTCGCCCGAGGTGAGCCCCATGTTGAAGAGCGTGGTGCCGGTGGCGCCGTCCGCCATCAGCCAGGCGTTGTCGGCGAGCATTTGGGCAAGTCTGTCTCTGGGCATCGCGTGCCTCCCCGGGGTTTGTCGGGCAGTCTGTGCCACGAAAGGGGACCGGGCGCAAATCGCGATCCCTCATGAAGATGTTGAGCTCGGGCGCGGGGG
>DQCI01000093.1:0-2083 GCA_003545125.1 Paracoccaceae bacterium | reverse complement strand
GATCGGCGGGCCAGATCGGCGCAGCTTCGGGTGACGCGCCAGCGCCTGGGTTTCATGCAGATCGGCGGGATCTCAGACGTCGCGGGTGATCTCGCGGGCCACGTCGAGCGCACCGGCGGCAAGCGCTGCGAGGCTCGGGGCGGCGATGTAGAGCGTTTCCCAGTTGGGTGCAAAGGCGTGCTTGAACTGACGCAGCCCGCCCGCGCCGGCCGCTGTCTCAAGGTGGCCTCGCAGCATACGCAGCGGGGCCGGATCGGCCGCGTCGGGGGCGACGGGCACGGCGGCGAGCGAGAACCGGGGCACCCCGGACCGGCCTGCCGCTTCGATCGCGCGGGCCACGAGAAGGTACATGAGCCCGTCCGGGGCGAGCGCGCTTGCGCGCATCAGATCGAGCGTGTGTTCGCGCGGCGAGGCATGCACGGTGACGAAGCCGAGGAGCTGCCCGTCGGCCCGATGTGCAAGGAATACATGCGCCCAGCCAAGCGTGTCCGGGGCCCATCGCCCCATCGAGAAGCCGCGTTCGCCGCCGTGCGCCCGGGCCCAGTCGGCGGCGATCTCGCCCATCTCGTCGAGCGGCAGCTTGTGCGGGCTTGCCGGCGAGACAGCGGTGACCGTGATCCCGGCGGCGTCGGCCTTGCGGAGCTTGCGGCGCAACCCGCTGCGGCGGCTGCCGGCGGGGGTGAAACTGCGTGGATCGAGCCAGGCTTCGCGGGCCACGGGCGTGACGCGCCAGCCGCGGGCGCGGGCGGCGGCGGCGAGGCGGGCGCCGGATTTGTAGAGCACGGGGGCGCGCAGGCCGGTGCGGGCGAGGTGGGCGAGGGCGGTGAGCGCCTCGCCGGGCGCCGCGCCGGGACCGAGCGGGTCGGACAACATGACCAGGCTCTGGCCGCTGGCGGCGACCATGGCCGCGGGCCGTCCGGCCCGGTCGGTGGCTAGGGACAGCCGGCCGTGGCGCAACAGCGCCGCCTCGGCGCGCGGCGCGTGATCGATCACCGCTTCGACGAGGAACGGCAGGTGCGGTGCGGTGGGAAGCGGCGTCAGCGCGGGGGGGGGTGCGGCAGCGGGACGCGATCGGGCCGGGCGGGGCCCCCGGATCAGGACGAGGCCACCGATTACTGCGGGCAGAGCATAGTAGAGGGCACGATAGGCGATGATCGCCGCCAGCAAGGATTCTGCCCCGACCGCCGGCAGGAGCGCGAGCAGCGCGGCTTCGAACGGGCCGATCCCGCCGGGGGTGGTCAGCACCAGGCCGGCGCCAAGCGCCAGCAGGTAGGCCGCGAGCACCTGCGGTACGCCGAGGCCCGGTGTGTCCGGCAGAAGGATCCAGAGCACCGAGCCGGCGGCCAGCGTGTCGAGCGCGGTGAGGCCGAGCACCGTTGCGATGGCTTTGAGCGACGGCAGTCTCTGGGCGAGGGCGGGCGGCAGGAAGCCGGGGCGGACCAACGAGAGCACGGCGAGGGCGGCGGCCGACAGCAGCACCGCGCCGGCGCCGAGCCCGACCAGCCGGGACGGGACCGGCAAGGGCAGGGGTACGGCGATGAGCGCGGTGGCGGCGATCACCATCCAACCGGCGAGGAACGAGAGCGAGACGATCACCGAGAGCCGCATTGCGCCGGCAAAACCGAGCCCGGGCAAGAGCCGCCAGCGCACCAGCGCGCCGGTGAGCGTGCCCATACCGATGGTCTGGGCGACGGCAATGGCGGTCGCGCCGGTCTCGACCGCGTCGCGCGGATCGACGTTGGTGGCGGAAAGGCGATGGACGACGGCGTCGTACCGGCCGACGGCCCAGAAGCTCAGACCGGTGAAGGCGAGGCCGGCCAGCCATTGGCCGGGGCTCACTGCGACGAGCACGGCGGCGATTGCCCTGGTGTCGAGCGCCGAGAGCCGGTCCCAGCCGAGCCAGATGAGCACGACGATGACGGCGAGCGGCAGCGTCTGGCGCACGGCGAGCCGGCCTAACGGGACGACCTCGGCGCGCGCGGTCACGGCAGTGCGCGAACCTGCATTGAGCTTGTTGTACATGGATCCCCCGTTGCCGCCTGAGCGCGATCATGTGCGCTGTACTTGCAAGCCGGGGTTAACA
>DQCI01000185.1:378-4598 GCA_003545125.1 Paracoccaceae bacterium | reverse complement strand
GGACGGGCAGGCCCACGCCGCCGCCCGCAACCCCGGCGCGCGCGCAGACGGATGACCGGTCGTGGCCTCATTCTCGCCGTGCCCGGGTCCGGCAACGGGAAGACCACGCTCACGCTCGGGCTGCTGCGGGCCTTGCAGCGCCGCGGCACCTCGGTGCGCGGGGCGAAATCCGGTCCCGACTACATCGACCCGCGCTTTCACGAGGCCGCCTGCGGCCGGCCCTGCCCCAACCTCGACGCCTGGGCGATGGGACCGGACCGGATCGCCGCGCTGGCCGCGGGCGACGGTCTCCTGCTGATCGAGGGGGCGATGGGCCTTTTCGACGGCGCCCCGCCGGCCGGCAAGGGCGCCACGGCAGACCTCGCCCGCCTGCTCGGCCTGCCGGTCGTTCTGGTGGTCGATGCCAGCCACATGGCCCAGAGCGTGGCGCCGCTGGTGGCCGGGTTCGCCGCCCATGATCCCCAGGTCAGGGTCGCCGGCGTGATCCTCAACAAGGTCGGCAGCCCGCGCCACGAAGTGATGCTGCGCCGCGCCCTCGCGCCCCTTGGCCTGCCGGTGCTGGGCGCGCTCCACCGGACATCCGGCCTCGCCCATCCCGCGCGCCACCTCGGCCTTGTCCAGGCGGGCGAGCGCGACGACCTCGACAGCTGGCTCGACCAGGTCGCAGACAGCGTCGAAGCCGCCGTCGATCTCGACGCGCTCGAGATCCTCGCCGCCCCCCTGCCCACGCCGCAAACGCCGCCCCGCCTCGCGCCGCCCGGCCAGCGGATCGCCGTCGCTTGCGACCGCGCCTTCGCCTTCGCCTACCGCCATATCCTCGCCGACTGGCAGGCGGTGGGCGCCGAAATCCTGCTCTTCTCGCCGCTTGCCGACCAGCCCCCCGCCCCGACGGCCGATTTCATCTTCCTGCCCGGCGGCTACCCGGAATTGCACGCGGGCGCCCTGGCCAGCGCCACGGCGTTCCGGACCGGCATGACGTCCGCCACCTGCCCCGTTTACGGCGAATGCGGCGGCTACATGGTGCTGGGCGACGGGCTGATCGACGCAGACGGCACCCGCCACGCGATGTTGGGGCGCCTGCGGCTCGAAACCAGCTTCGCAACGCGCAAGCTCCATCTCGGCTACCGCCACGCCAGCGCCGTGGCCGGGCCTTTTGCGGGCCGCTGGCTGGCCCACGAGTTCCACTACGCGACGACCCTCAAAGCCGAGGGCACGCCGCTCTTCTCCGCAACCGACTCGCAAGGCGCCGCGCTGCCCGCCCAGGGGCTCGTGCAGGGCCGTGCCGCGGGCTCCTTCCTTCACCTGATCGACCGCACACCCTGATCCGCTCACCCTTGTCCAAGCACCCCCGCGGCCCGGATCTCGCCGCTGGCACCGGATGGGCGAAGGGTGGGCGAACTCGGACAGGGGGCCAACTATTTGTTTTCATTAATGGTAGCGATAACTCATCTTTGCCGGGCGAAGCGCGGGCGAGGCTGGTGTTCACGACCGGATGCGCGCCCGCAGGCCGCCGCCGCTTTCCCAGCCGGCCGGCCCGAACGCGGCCGCCCCCCGCGACCACCCCCGTGACCGCAATCCCTCTTGGCAACCTCCGCTGGCCCCGCTAGGCAGGCCAGATGACCACCCACCACACCCATATCGACGACCGGCGCGCGAAGAAGAACGTCATCGTTCTGGTGATCGCCCAGGCGGTGGTCGGCGCGCAGATGCCGATCGTCTTTACCATCGCCGGGCTCGCGGGCATGTCGCTTGCCTCCAACCCGTGCTGGGCGACCCTGCCGATCTCGCTCACGGTGCTGGCCAATACGCTCATCGCCAATCCGATGAGCTGGTTCATGGGCCGCTACGGACGGCGCGCGGGCTTCTGGCTCGGCGCCGCGGGGGGGACGCTCGGCGCGGTCATCGGGGCCTACGCGCTCACCCAGGCGAGTTTCCCGCTTTTCCTTCTCGGTGCCTTCTTCACCGGCTTCTACCAGTCGGCCCAGGGCTTTTTCCGCTTCGCCGCCGCCGATACCGCGTCGGACGCCTTCCGCCCTAAGGCGATCTCCTATGTGCTCGCGGGCGGGCTGGTCTCGGCCGTCGTCGGCCCGCAGCTCGTCAAATTGACCGCCGAGGCGATGCTGGTGCCCTTCCTGGGCTCCTACATCGCGGTGATCGTGCTGAACCTGATCGGCATCGTGATCTTCGCCTTTGTCGACATTCCGAAACCCGAATCGCAGGCCGAAGCGGGACATCCCAAGGGGCGCACGACCCTGGAGATGTTGAAGACGCCGACGATCTTCGTCGCCATGGTGATCGCGATGGTCAGCTACGCGCTGATGAACCTGTTGATGACCTCGACCCCGCTCGCCGTGGTCGGCTGCGGGTTCGACACCGGCACGGCCGCCAACATCGTCTCCGCCCACGTGCTCGCGATGTATGTGCCGAGCTTCTTCACCGGCCATCTGATCGCGCGTTTCGGCGCCCGCCGGATCAGCGCCACGGGTCTCGCCATCATCGGCGTCGCCGGCGTGGTCGGGCTCACAGGCGTCGAGCTCGAAAACTTCTACGCCGCGCTCATTCTGCTCGGCATCGGCTGGAACTTCGGCTTCATCGGCGCCACCACGATGCTCGCCGGCGCCCACGAGAGCTACGAACGCGGCCGGATCCAGGGGCTGAACGACATGATCGTCTTCGGCGGCGTAACCCTGGCCTCGCTGAGCTCGGGCGCACTGATGAACTGTTCGGGCAGCAACGCGGCCGAGGGCTGGGCCGCCGTCAACCTCGCCTCGATGCCGCTCCTGGTACTCGCGGGGGCTGCGTTGATCTGGCTGGTGATGCGCCCCGAGGGCAACGACGAGACCCTCTGAGCCGGTTCCCGCGCCGCAGCCTGCCGCAACAGATCAGGGACCGATCGTGCGCCACCGCACCGCTACCTGCGCAGGCGCCGCGCCAGCGACGCGTCTTCCGCCGCCCAGCCCAGCAGCGCCTCGCGCAGGCCCGCCGTCGCACGCGCGCGCCAGTCGGGATCCGTCAGCCGGTCGCGGTCGACCTGCGACGACAGGAACCCGAGCTCGACCAGGACCGACGGAATGTCCGGGGCCTTCAGCACCGAGAAGGCCGCATGCATTCGCGGCGTCTTGTAGGTCGACCCGGTGGCCAGAAACAGGCCCTCGACCAGCGCGTCTGCGAGGCGTTCGGAGCGCGGTGCGGTCTCGGTCCGGGCCAGGTCCATCAACATCAGCGCGACGCTGTCCTCGATCTCGCTGAAATCGACGCCGGCGAGCAGATCGGCACGGTCGTGGCGCTCGGCGAGCATGGCCGAGGCCGCGTCGGTCGGATCTTCGGCCAGGGTGTAGACAGCCGCGCCGCTGGCGTGGCCCTCGGCAAGCGCGTCCGCATGGAGCGAGACGAACACGTCGGCGCCTGCGTGGCGGGCGATCCGCAGCCGTTCCTCGAGCGGGACGAACACATCGTCGTCGCGGGTAAGCACCACTTCGACCTCGGCGCTGGCGCGGCGCAATTCGTCGCGCAGCGCGCGCGCGAAGGTGAGCATCAGCTCGCTTTCACGCACCCCCTCGCGTTCGGCCCCGGGGTCGATCCCGCCGTGCCCGGGATCGAGCACCACGACCAAGCGGTCTTCGGTGAGCGCGGGCGCGGGTGCCAGGGTCGCGGTCTCCGCCTCGGTAAACACCGCGCTCGCCGGCGCGCCGGCGGTGGCGGCAAAACTGGCCGCTCCGGTATCGGTCAGGCGCAGCGAAACCCGGGCACCGCCGGGCGTGGTTTCCATGCCCGCCTGGGCCACCGCCATCGGCCGGGTGAGCGCGATCACCAGACGCGACCAGCCCGGCCGGAAGGTGCCGGTGGCAACCTCCTCGACGCGGGTGATGTCGGCGATCTGCGCGGGCGGGCGCGTGTCGGCCCAGTCGATCTCGGAGAAATCGACCACCACCCGCCAGGGGTCTTCGAGCGTGAACACCCGCCAGGGGACGGGTTGGGAGATGTCGAGCGCCACCAGCACCCGACCGCGCCGCTCGATCAGCGTGAGCCCGGCGCCGGTCACGGTCGCGCGCGCGCCAAGCGGCTGCTGCGCCTGGACCGGGAGCGCCAGTGCCAACCACAGCAGCGGCAGAAGAAAGAGAATGCGCCTCAACGTCTCGTCCTTTTTTCGGGCGAATATAGCGGGCGGGCCAGCCAAGCAAAGGGCGCTCTGGTCACATGCGCGACAGAACGCGCATCAG
>DQCI01000185.1:0-211 GCA_003545125.1 Paracoccaceae bacterium | reverse complement strand
CGAAGGCCGGATGAGGCGGACCGGTTGAGGCGGGCCGGATGAGGCGGACCGGCGCGCGCCACCGTCGAAGGTGGCCACGGCGTCCACAGAAACCCGGCAGCCCCGGTCGCGGCGAGGACGGCGGATCCGGATTGCCGGTTTTCAGCCCCACACGTCGCGGCACGTCGCAGCAAGGGGCCCCTCGGGCCCCCCGCCCAATCTCTCAGACGAT
>DQCI01000063.1:5033-5154 GCA_003545125.1 Paracoccaceae bacterium | reverse complement strand
TCGGCCATCGCGCGGGCCTCCTCCACCGACGCCGCGCGGTAGACGATCATGTCTTGTCCTTGCATCTCTTCCCCGGTGGCGTCGGGCACCGGGCCCGCGAGCACCATTCGGCCCTGTTCCT
>DQCI01000063.1:2717-4880 GCA_003545125.1 Paracoccaceae bacterium | reverse complement strand
AAGAACATCGACAGGATGAGGGCCGCACCTGTCACCGCGATCATTGCCCATGACCTCGAGTTCTGGCGCGAGTTGCCGTTCTCGTTTCCGCACGAGGACCGGCGGCCGCATTTCGAGGGCAAGCCCGACCATGTGTAGACCACGGCGTTTCGCAACGGCACGCTTCAGGGCGGCTATTTCATGATCGCCGCGCTCGGGCTCGATGTCGGCGCGATGTCGGGGTTCTCCAACGCGGTCGTGGACGAAGAGTTTTTTGCCGGGACGACGCTGCGGTCCAACGTCCTGTGCAACCTTGGCTACGCCGACGAAACCGCGCTCGCAGCACTTGTGGGGTGTGTCAACGTGATCGGGCACAAATGCGCCGCTGAGATGGGTGTAGACATCGGCCATCTCGAGATCGACGCGGTTTGTGCGTTCGACCGGCGCGGTGTGACACTCGCCGAAGAGATCGACGTGCCGTTCACGGCCGTTACGCTCACCCTGCGCGCCGACGGCCAAGCCAATGACGCGGCGCTGGCCCGGGTCGGTGTGGAAACCGAAAATTCTGCCCCTTGTCGAAGCCCTTTCGCACAGGGGGCACGACGTTGGACGTCACCTGGCGCAAAGCCTGACGAAAAAGCCAAAAAAAAACATTCAAGGGAGGAAAGAATGAACGTTTGGTGGAAAGGAACCGCAGTTGCCGCGCTGATGGCCGGCGTGGCTGCCGCTCCGGCTTTCTCGGCCGAGACGATCTAGGCGGTCGTGATCGACGGCTGCCCGGCCAAGGCGCTGTGGGTGAAGGAGTTTTCCGGCTTCTTCATTCCCGAGGTCGACATGCGGCTGGCCGAGGCCGGCAATTACGAGATGGACTGGCAGGAGAGCTACGGCGGCTCGATCGAAAAGCCCAAGGGGGTGCTTGAGGGCATCCAACCGGGCCTCGGCGATATCGGCATCGTGACCACGATCTTCCACTCGTCGAAACTGCCGAGCCAGGCGATCTCGGCCGTGATCCCCTTTGTCGCGGCCGACGCGCGCGCGGTGCTTGGCGTGGTCTCGTTCGTGTCGATCTGGCTGATGCGCGACAATTTCGAGCTCGCGATGAACCTCTTGAAGATCGCGGTCAGCGACTCGGTGATGGAATATACCTTCGCCACCGTGCCGCTCTTCACCTTCATGGGGCTGATCGTGTCCAAGGCGGGGTTGGGGTCCGACCTCTACGAGGTGATGAGCACCGGCTTTCGGCGGGTGAAAGGCGGGATCGGCATGGCGACCGTGGGCGCCAATGCGGTGTTTGCCGCCGTCACCGGCTCGTCGATCGCCTCGGCCTCGGTGTTCTCCAAGGTCTCGGTGCCGCAGATGCTGTGCCATGATTACAACCCGCGGTTCGCCGTGGGCGTGGTCGCGGGCTCCTCGGTGCTGGGCATGATCATCCCGCCCTCGGCGATGCTCATCATCTCTTTCTTCGTCGCCGAACAATCGGTGGGCGACATGTTCCTGGCTGGCGTCGTGCCCGGTATTCTGCTGGCTCCGGCTTACGTGGGGGCGATCTGGTTCATGGGGCGGTTCACGCCCGGTTTCGTCGGCGGCCACGACGCCTCGGAATTCGAGCCGATGCCCTGGGGCGAGATTGCCGCCAAGACCCTGCCGATCCTCGGGTTGATCGTGGTCGTGCTCGGCGGCATCTACACCGGCTGGCTGACCCCTGTGGAGGCTGGCGCGGCGGGCGCGGCGCTGGGCCTGGCAATCGCGCTCATCCGCCGCAAGATGTCGGTGAAGCTGTTCTGGGACGCGCTCCTGGAAACCGGCCATGTCACCGCGGCGATCCTGTTCCTGATCACCGCCGCCTCGATCCACAGCCGGATGCTGGGGCTCGCCGGGCTGCCCAACGAGCTGGGCAAGCGGCTGGCCACCAGCCAGGCCAGCTTCTTCTCGATCATGGTGATCTACGTCGTGACGATGCTGTTCCTGGGCACCCTGCTCGACACCGCCTCGATCATCCTGATCGTGGTGCCGCTGTTTTTGCCGCTGATCGAACCGATGGGGCTCAGCCTGGTCTGGTTCGGCATCGTCACCATGGTCGGCGCCGAGATCGGGCTGCTGACGCCGCCGCTGGGGATTTCCTGCTTTGTCATCAAGGCGACGCTCGACGACGACCGGATCACGCTCAAGGACGTGTTCCTGGGG
>DQCI01000063.1:909-2588 GCA_003545125.1 Paracoccaceae bacterium | reverse complement strand
GACCAGGCTCACGCATGACGAATGGCGCAAGGGGCTCGAATCTCTCGAATGGGCGGCCCGGATCACCGACCCGGAGCGCAACGAGTTCGTCCTGCTGTCGGACGTGATGGGCCTGTCGTCACTGGTCGACATGGTCAATTCCGTGCCCGGAGCCACCAGCTCTTCGGTGCTCGGGCCGTTCCACGTGTCGAACCCGCCTCCCTTGGAGATCGGCGGCGACATGAGGCGCGATTTCGAGGGCGAGGTGGTGCTGGTCGAGGGCATCGTGCGCGACATCGACGGCGCCCCGGTCGCCGGCGCCGAGATCGACATCTGGCAGACCGCGCCCAACGGCATGTATTCGAGCCAGGATCCGGCGCAGGACGTGCATTCGTTCCATGCGCTGATGACCACGGATGCGACCGACCGCTACGCCTTCAACACGGTGAAGCCGGTGAGCTACACGGTGCCCAATGACGGGCCGGTCGGGCAGATCCTCGACGCCGCCGGGCGGCACCCGTGGCGGCCCTCGCACCTGCATTTCATCGTCAAGGCGGAGGGTTGCCGCGACCTGGTCACCGAGGTCTTTGCCGCCGACGACCCGTATCTCGACGAAGACACCGTCTTTGGCGTGCGCGAAGACCTGGTGATGAGCTACACGCCGCAGCCCGCCGGGAGCTTCCCGGACGGGTTTACGATGTCGGGCAAGGTGCCGGGCGAATACTCGCGGGTCGACATCGACTTCAAGCTCGCGCGGGGGTGAGGCATGGCGCGCTGTGTTCTCGTGAGTTCCAGCGCTGAACGTTAACGGAGCGTTACTGCGGGCGCACAGTCAAGCCATTGTAAAAAAAGACAATCACCTGCGCGGCCGCAACCGGTTTCCTAGGAAACCGGTCGGAGCGGCGACCTCAAAGGGTCTGCAGGAACACGACCGGGTGGGAATCGCCTCGGCCCGGCGTGTGTCACACCGGCCCCCCCGGCGGGCCGCCCCCGCCTCGGTCGATCAGCTCGGACAGGAAATCGCCGGTGTTGCGGTAATGCGTCCGGAGCAGGTCGGATGTCTTCTCGATGTCGCGTTCGATCGCGGCATCGAGGATCGCCCGGTGCTCTTCTTCGACATGCCGGTTGCTGCAGGACTTGGCGGTGCCGGCGAGATACCGGTAGCGCACGTTGAGATCGTAGAGCTGGCCGCAGAACCTGAGCAGGATCGGCGATCCGCAGGCGGCCAGCAGCGCCATGTGATAATCCTTGTGCCTGGCCTCGAACTCGTCGGTGTGCTCGCGGTCGCTGCGGGTCAGCCGGTGATGCGCCAGCACCAGCGCCTCTTCCCAGTCGAGGCCGCCCGCGGCGATGCTGGCACGCAGGGCCATGTCCTCAAGCTGGCAGCGCAATTCCAGGATCTCCTGGAATTGCTCGCGGCTCGCCCGGGCGACGCGAAAGCCGCGTTGGTCGATGCGTTCGACGAGCTGATCCGAGGTCAGCAGGCTCAAGGCCTCGCGCACCGGCGAGGCGCCGGTCGACAGCGTGTCTTTCAGGGTCTCGACCTTGAGCCGCTCGCCAGGCGGGATTGTCCCGGTGATGATCGCGTTGCGCAGGTCGTGATAGGCGCGCTGCGTCGATGACTGGGTCGAGCGTTGGGGTTTGACGGGTTTGTCCATGGACCAAATCTAATGGCTCGGTGCCGCAATCTAAAATAATAT
>DQCI01000063.1:0-792 GCA_003545125.1 Paracoccaceae bacterium | reverse complement strand
CGCCGTCGCGCGGGGTCCAGAACCGGGTTTGGCGGCGAAAATATCGGTTTTTTTGTTGGCGACGAAAATACTTGAGAAATGTTGACGGGACAAGACAACACAAGACGGCGACCTGACCGGGAGGAATTGGCATGCACGAGAATTATTTCGAAGACGGCAAGTGGTGGGTCAGCCCATACAATTTCGTCCCCGAAGTCCGTCAAGGCCTCGAACTGCCGCCAAAGGTCCAGATCCACGACGCTGCCTTGCGCGACGGTGAGCAGACCCCCGGCGTGGTCTTTTCGATCGACGACAAGATCCGCATCGCCACCAAGCTCGACGAAGTCGGAGTCGAGCGGATCGAGGCGGGGAGGCCCGCGGTGTCGCCGCAGGATGCCGAGGCGATCAAGGAAATATCCAGGCTCGGGCTCAATGTGCGCATCCACACCTTCGCGCGCGCGCTCAAGCAGGACATCGACATGGCGATGGAATGCGGCGCGCACGGGGTCATCATCGAGGTGCCAATCGGCTAACCGAAGATCACCAAACAGTTCGGCTGGACCTGGGAAGATGTGTTCAAGAAGAGCCGCGACGTGATCAACTCCGCCCGCGAAAACGGGCGGCACGCGGTGTCTTTCCCTATGACACGACACGCGCGCGGCCGAGCGATCTCGAGAACCTGTGCAAGGGCGTGTTGAACGAAGGCCCGCCCGACAGCATCGGCATCGTCGACACGATGGGTTGTGCAACGCCCGAGGCGATCAAGTACATGGTGCGCTGGGTCAAGGGCATGACCGGCCTGCCGATCGAGAT
>DQCI01000008.1:31483-33032 GCA_003545125.1 Paracoccaceae bacterium | reverse complement strand
GGGGGGGTGCGGGGGGCGAAGCCCCCCGTCCTGCCCGCCGCAGGCGCAAGCGCCGCAAGGCGCTTGTCTCACCTGTCCGGGCGCGTAACCTCAGCTCTTCATCTTGCAGGTCTTGATCCCGAAGATCGAGTAGACCGGGCACCAGCCGAGCACCCCGGTTGCCAGCGGGACGATCCCGAGGAGGTAGAGCCAGCTCCAGCTGCCGCCGCCGTTGAGGAAAAAGCCCGCGATGAGCGCGAGGCCGACAATGATGCGCAGCGCCCGGTCGAGCGTGCCTTCGTTGGTCTTGAACATGAGACGTCCTTCCCTGGGTTCTCNNNAGATACGCAAGGATAGCGCGTCCGGATCAGAGAACCATGTGACGGAGTCACACATGGGCGCCAGAATCACGGGTTCGTGTCAAACGGCGGGGCTCCCGGCCAGCGCCTCGAGGGCGGCGCGGTCGCGGATGCGGATGAGGCCGCGTTCGGTGCCGAGTGTACCGGCGTGGGCGAGCTTGTCGAGCCGCCGGCTCACCACTTCGCGCGCGGTCCCGATGGCGCGCGCGACTTCGGCCTGGGTGATCGCGAGCGCGCCCGTCTCGTCCGCGCGCTCGAGGATCAGCGCCGCCATCCGCGCCTCGACCCGCATGAAGCTCATCGTTTCGATCAGCTGCATCATCGCCTGCATCCGCTCGGCGAAGGCGGCGAAGACCACCTTGCGAAAGGCCGGGGAGGCGTCGAGCAGTTGAAGAAACACCGTGCGCGGGATCAGCACCAGCCGGGTCGGGGCGGCGGCCTCGGCCTGCGCCGAGTAGTCGTCGCCCCCGAGGAGCCCCAGGGTCGACTGGATGCAGCTCTGCCCGGGCGACACTTCATAGAGCAGGATGTCACGCCCGTTCGGACCGAGCAGGCGGACCGCGACCCGGCCCGACAGCACGATGACGTAGCCCCTTACCGTCTCGCCCGGGCGGAACAGCGCCGCGCCGGGCGCGACCTCAACCGGGACAAGGCGGTCGAGTGCGGCGCGCGCGGCGGGCTCCAACGCGGCCAGTTCGCGGGCATCCCCGGTCCAGCTCATGTCTCGCCGCGTCCCTTGGGTCGTGTCCTGGCGGCGAAGCGCGGCAGAATTGCCGAGAAGTCGCGACCCCGTCCGTCTTCTTCCTCGACGAAGCGGCGGTAGATGTCGCGGGCGAGGGCCCCCGTGGGCGTGTCGGCGTCGGCGAGGTCTGCGGCGGTCTGGGCGAGGGTCAGATCCTTCAGCATCAACTCCGCGGCGAAGCCGGGTCGGTAGTCGTTGTCGGCGGGCGAGACGGGGCCGACCCCGGGTGCCGGGCAATAGGATGTCACCGACCAGCTCTGCCCCGACGAGGTCGAGACCACGTCGTAGAGCCGGTCGCGCGACAGCCCGAGCTTGTCGGCGAGGGCGAAAGCCTCGCAAGTGGCGATCATGGTGACGCCGAGGATCATGTTGTTGCAGATCTTGGCCGATTGCCCCGCACCCGCCGCGCCGCAATGCACGGCCTTGGCGCCCATGACCTCGAACAGCGGCGCGACCACCGCGAAGGCGG
>DQCI01000008.1:31024-31472 GCA_003545125.1 Paracoccaceae bacterium | reverse complement strand
ACTGCCGCCGACCATGAAAGTCAGCGTGCCCGCGGTGGCGCCGCCGACCCCGCCCGAAACCGGCGCATCCAGCGCGTCGAGACCGGCGTCCGCGGCAAGCCCCGCGACGACGCGCGCGCTTTCGACATCGACCGTCGAGCAATCGCAGAGTACCGCGCCCGGGGCCATCGCCGCGATCACCTCGGCCGCGACAGCGCGCAGGATCTCGCCGTTCGGCAGCATGGTGAAAACAACCTCCGCGCCCGTGCTCGTGCCGGTGACGGCCGCGGTGGCCGATCCGGCGGGCGTGACCCCGTCCGGGCAGGGTGCGATGAGGTCGAAGCCCGTGACCGCATGGCCTGCCGCCGCGAGGTTCGCCGCCATCGGCGCGCCCATGTTTCCCAACCCTATGAACCCGATCTGCATTTTGATCCTCCCATCGCCCCGGAGGGGCGTCACTTCCTGCCCC
>DQCI01000008.1:30023-30870 GCA_003545125.1 Paracoccaceae bacterium | reverse complement strand
CTTCCTGCCCCGAAGGGGCGTCACCTCAGTCCGCGGGCTCAAGCCGAAGCTCGTTGTCGCCAAGCGACGCCAGCATCCGGGCCACCTCATCGGCGCGCACATCCGCGAGCGTCCCATGCCGCCAACGCGGCGCGCCGTCCTTGTCGATTACCTTGGCGCGGATCCCCTCGAGGAAGTCGCTGTGTTCTGCGGCCCGCCAGGTGAAGCGGTATTCGCGCTTCAGCGCCGCGCGGATGCCGCCGCAGCCCGTGGCCATACCCGCGCGCAGCGCGCGGATGTTCGCGATCCCGCACGCGACGGCGAGGGGCGACGCGCGCCCGAGGGCCGCCCGCGCGCCCATTGCGAAAGCGGTGCCGGAGCCATCCAGCGCGGCCTCGATCTCGCCTGCCGGCAAGGCGAACAGGGTATCGACCTCGCCCCGGACGGCCGCGACCGGGCCCGGCGGCGGCGTTTCGCACATCTCGGCGACGACGCCCACATCGCCGGTCTGCTCGAGCCGCGTCTCGAGGTCGAGCCAGAACTCGCGCGGCACATAGGCGTCGGCGAAGCCCGCAAGGAGCGCGTCGGCCGGGCCCATCCGGGCCGCGGTCGCGCCGAGGTATTCGCCGAGGTGCCCCGGCGCCCGGGCGAGGAGCGCGGTGCCGCCGACGTCGGGCACCAGCCCGATGGCGACCTCGGGCATTGCGATCTGGCTGGTCTCGCAGACCACACGGGTGCTGGCATGGCAGCCGAGGCCCACACCGCCGCCCATGGTGTAGCCCTGCATCAGGCTCACGACCGGTTTCGGGTATTCGGCGATCCGGGCGTTCATCCGGTATTCGTCGGCCCAGAACCGCCGGCCATAGGC
>DQCI01000008.1:27067-29820 GCA_003545125.1 Paracoccaceae bacterium | reverse complement strand
TCGGCCATGCGCGCGCTCCTGTTGGGTCCAGATCCCGTTGTGCCAAGTAACGTTGTGCCAAGGAACGGGGCAGGGGTCCAGCCGTCCGGTCGCCCCGTGCCGGATGCGCCACGCCGCAGCCGGCGGGTCTCCTCACGCCCGGGCCGCGTCCAGCCGTTCCTGTGCCGCGATCCAGAGCGCTTCGGCCCGCTCCAGCCCCGCCATCACCTCGGCACGCTTGAGCTGCCATTTGGTGATCTCACCGGCGCGTCCACCCTCGTACAGCCCCGGATTTGCGAGTTTTTCTTCGACCCGAGCGCGCATCTCTTCGAGCTTCTCGATCCGCGCTTCGCATTTGCGCACCTCGGCCCGGAGCGCGAGGCGGGCATCGCGGTCGGGTTTTTTCGGCGCGGCCTCGGGTCTTTGTGTCTTCGGCGGCGCGTCGGAGGCGAGCAGCATCTTGCGGTAGGCTTCGAGGTCTTCCTCGAAGGCCTCGACCCGTCCGCCCTTGACCAGCCACAGCCGGTCGGCCACCAGCGACAACAGGTGCATGTCGTGGCTTACCAGCACGACCGCGCCGGTATAGGCCGTCAACGCCTCGACCAGCGCCTCGCGGCTCTCGATGTCGAGGTGGTTTGTGGGTTCGTCGAGGATCAGCAGATGCGGCGCGTCGAGCGTGGCGATGAGCAGGGTCAGGCGCGCCTTCTGCCCGCCCGAGAGCTTCGCGACGACCGTTTCCGCCTGGTCGGCATTGAGCCCGAAGCCCGAAAGCCGCGCGCGCCACTTTGGCGGGCCTTCGAGGGGCCTGAGCCTGCGCAGTGTTTCGAGCGGGGTCTCGTCGCCGCGCAACACGTCCATCTGGTGCTGGGCAAAGTAGCCAATTCGGAGCTTCGAGGTGCGCAGCACCCGGCCCGACATCGCCGCGAGATCGCCGACGATCAGCTTGGCCAGCGTGGACTTGCCCTGGCCGTTCTTGCCAAGTAGCGCGATCCGGTCGTCCTGGTCGATCCGGAGGTCGAGCCTGGCCAGCACCGGCGCGCCGCCGTAGCCCACCGCGGCGCTCTCCATGTTGACGATCGGCGGCGACAGTTCTTCGGGTTCGGGGAAGGAGAACCGGCGCAGCGCCGCCTCCTGCGGGGTGGCGATGAAGTTGATCTTGTCGATCATCTTCAGCCGCGCCTGCGCCTGAACCGCTTTCGACGCTTTGTAACGGAACCGGTCGACGAAGCTTTGCAGATGGGCACGGCGGGCTTCGGCCTTCTTGTTCTCGGCCTCCGCCGCCGCAAGCCGCGCGGCGCGGGTCGCGGCGAAGGTGTCGTAGGGCCCGGCGTAGTAGGTGAGCTTTCTGTCCTCGAGATGCAGGATGCCGCCCACCGCCCGGTTCAGCAACTCGCGGTCGTGGCTGATGATGAGCACCGTATGCGGGTAGCGCGCGAGGTAGGATTCGAGCCACAGCGCGCCTTCGAGGTCGAGATAGTTGGTCGGCTCGTCGAGCAACAAGAGGTCGGGCCGCGAGAACAGCACCGCCGCCAGCGCCACCCGCATCCGCCAACCGCCGGAAAAATCGGCGCAGGGGCGTTGTTGGTCGACATCGTCGAACCCGAGCCCCTTCAGGATCGAGGCCGCGCGCGCCTCGGCCGACCAGGCGTCGATATCGGCGAGCCGGGTCTGGATCTCGGCGATACGCACCCCGTCCGCGGCTGCCTCGGTCTCCGCCATCAACGCCGCACGCTCGGTGTCGGCCGCGAGCACGGTGTCGATCAGGCTCACGTCCGTTGCCGGCGCCTCTTGCGCCACGCCCCCGATCCGCGCGCCTTTCGGCACCGTGATGTCGCCGGTCTCCAGCGTCAACTCGCCCCGGATCAGCCGAAACAGCGTGGTCTTGCCGGTGCCGTTGCGGCCCACGAGCCCGACCTTGTGCCCCTCGGGGATCATCGCCGAGGCGTGCTCGATCAGCGGCCGGCCCTCGACCGAATAGGAGATGTCATCAATGCGCAACATGGGGCCTCAGTGCCCGATGCCCGGCGAGCCGTCAATTCCCCGCGCCCCTCCTTTTTCTTGGCAGAAATATTCCGGGGGGTCGGGGGCGTTGCTCAGTCGTCATTTGCAGCTGGAAGCGGGTAGACAACTGCTGGCGCGATTTCCCGGCTCAACGGGAGAACGCCCCCACCCAGAAGGCACCCCTCCGGGATGACGGGGCAGCGCCCCCGACCCAAGTCGGGTCGCGAAAGCGGCCCGAAACCCTTCCCATTCCGGCCCCCCCATGCTAGCAGGCGCGCGAGATTCCCGGGGGTTCCCCCAGTCGCAAGAACGAGGACCGACATGGCCATTCAACGCACCTTCTCCATCATCAAGCCCGACGCCACCAAGCGCAACCTGACCGGCGCGATCAACGCCAAGATCGAGGCCGCCGGCCTGCGGGTCGTCGCCCAAAAGCGCATCCGCATGACCCGTGACAACGCCGAGACCTTCTACGGGGTCCATCGCGAGCGCCCGTTCTTCGGCGAACTCGTCGCGTTCATGATCTCGGAGCCGGTGGTCGTGCAGGTCCTCGAAGGTGAAGACGCCATCGTGAAGTACCGCGAAGTCATGGGCGCGACCGATCCGGCCGAGGCGGCCGACGGCACCATCCGCAAGGAATTCGCGCTGTCGAAAGGCGAGAACTCGGTGCATGGCTCCGACGCGCCGGAGACCGCCGCGGAAGAGATCGCCTACTTCTTCGCGGGCATGGAGATCGTCGGCTGAGCCGCCACGCGCGCTGACGATCCACACAC
>DQCI01000008.1:26438-26963 GCA_003545125.1 Paracoccaceae bacterium | reverse complement strand
GCGCGTCGAAGCGCGCTTTCAGATCCGCCTTCTCGGCGCCCCGGCAATCGTTCCAGGGCCGCCCCATCAGCCCCATCACCATCGCGTAATAGCCGATGAAATGCGGTCTGACCCCGCTTGCGAGCAGCTTCGCATACGCGGCGTCGGGCCCCATCGCGCGCAGGGTTTCGGCGCTGTCGATCCCGGCCTTCGCGAAGCTCCGCGCGCTGGCCGGTCCGAGATTGCGGATCGTTGTCAGGGGTGTCGACATGAGGCGAGTATAGGGGCGGTCCGGCTGAAGTGAAACGGTGCGCGGGACGCTGGCCGCGTTGATGCCGGCAAACCGGGCTGCGCCACGGCGGGCGGCTGGCCTGCCCGCGACCTGCCTGGGTTGCGCCGGGGTACCGGACGCCGAGACCCGCCGGTTTCGCTGGGCCTGCCAGGCCGAGCGCGTCCGCTCAGGATCGCGCAATGCGCGCGCGCGCACAGCCGCCCATGCGGGTGTGCCGTGCGGATGAACGGTTTGTTGTCGGGGGATAGTCGGGG
>DQCI01000008.1:25131-26423 GCA_003545125.1 Paracoccaceae bacterium | reverse complement strand
GTGTGACACGCGGCGCTGTTCAGCGGCCGGGTTCCAGGAACGCCGTGCGGGGCACCGAACGCCGTGCGGGGCACCTGGGTGTGACGCCGGTGCGGCGGCGCAATTCCGGTCCTAAAGCCCCAGTGGGCGGCCCGCCATCTGCCCGGCGGCACTCCGGGACGACCGGATCAGATCATCGCCCAGTCGGAATAGATCTCGCGGATCACCAGCTTCGGCGGGTCCTTACGGACCGTCGAGTCGTCGCGTGCCGGGCGCGATTCCGGGCGCGATTCCGGCTTTCTGGTTTCGCGCGAGTCTGCCTGTTGTGCCATCACCTTGCTCCCTGCGCGCCCCTGCTGCTCAGCCGGTCCGACAATCGGGCCCGCTCGTCTCCGTTTGGCGCGCATTGTGGTGATGGTTGGGTGAGACTTTGGCTATTTGGTGGCGGGAAAGTGTCATGAATGAGGCGTTTAGCATCAATTCAACCCACGCACCGGCACACGGCCGCCGTTCGGCGGTGCAATCCACGGCGGAATGCTGCCATTGTTTCGAGGTCTGACGCAAGGGTGTTTCGTGCGTGACCCGGCCGCGAATCGGACCCGGCCGGATCAAATCCGCAGGACCAGGACCGATTTCTGCGAATGGCGCACGATCCGGGCCGCGTTGGACCCGAGCAGGTAGTCCTTCAGCTCCGGGCTGTGGGCGCTGATCAGGATCAGATCGGCCCCGATCGTGTCGGCGAGCTGGATCACCCGGTCATAGACCGTGCCCGCCGCCACATGCGCGCGGGCATCTATCCCGACCTCGGTCATGGCGGTTTTCAGCTCGATCTCGGCCGCGTCGTGGCTCTGATCCTCGAAGCGCTTGTCCAAATAGGCCCCGACAATGGCCATGCCGACATCGGGCACCACCGTGACGACGTGCAGGTCGCATTCCCACGACGCAGTGAGCGCCTTGGCGGCTATCAGGATCTTGCGGGCTTCCTCCGGCAGCGAAACGTCGACGGAAACAAGAACGGTCTTGAACATGGGGTCTCCTCCTCAGGACGGGCCTCAGAACGGGGCCTGGGTAGCCCGTGGCCGCTGAACGAAGACGATCAGGGCCAGGAGCAGAAAAGCGGGGATGAAGAAGATCTCCTTGGGCGGGCGCTGGTTCTCCACCTGCACGGCGGCAAGCAAGGCCGGCTCGTCGCCGTAGAAATCGTAGTCGTTCGCCAGCGCCTCGAAGTAGGGGGTGCCGGGGAAGGGTTCGTCGAGCTTCAAGAGACCGTCCTCCTCAAGCAGCGTGAGCCCCGCGGCCTGGAGCCGCTCATC
>DQCI01000008.1:23757-25112 GCA_003545125.1 Paracoccaceae bacterium | reverse complement strand
GTGTCGAAATCGGGCGCCGAAACCACCAGCCGGGCATTCGCTCCCGGTGCCAGGTCGCCGATTGCCTGCACCGCTTGCGGCCCGCTGGTCTCGATATAGGGGTCTTGCCACATATCGAGCCAGTAGCCCGGCCGGAACAGCGTGAAGACGATGACGAGGATCACCGCCGTTTCCCAGCCCCGGCTCTTGGCGATGAAATAGCCCTGGGTCGCTGACGCGAACAGCAGCATTGCGACGAGCGCCACGAAGAACACCATCACCGCCTTGGCGAGCCCGACGTCGATCAGCAGCAGATCGGTGTTGAAGATGAACATGAACGGCAACAGCGCGGTCCGGATGTCGTAGGCAAACCCCTGCAGACCGGTCTTGATCGGGTCGCCGCGCGAGATCGCCGCCGCGGCATAGGCGGCGAGGCCCACCGGTGGTGTGTCGTCGGCGAGGATGCCGAAGTAGAACACGAACATGTGCACCGCGATCAGCGGCACGATCAGCCCGGACTGGGCGCCCACGGTGACGATCACCGGCGCCATCAGCGAGGAGACGACGATGTAGTTCGCGGTCGTCGGCAGCCCCATGCCGAGGATCAGCGAAAGCACCGCGACGAGGACCAGCAGCACCATCAGGTTGCCGCCCGAGATCACCTCGATCACCTGGCCGATGATCTGGTGCGCGCCGGTCAGCGAGATGGTGCCGACGATGATGCCGGCGGCCCCGGTGGCGACACCGATGCCGATCATGTTGCGCGCGCCGGCTTCGAGCCCGGCGACGAAATCGCGGAAACCCTCACCGAACGCCCGCGCGCCCGCGTGGTCGCCCCGGAAGAACGCCTTCAGCGGCTTGTGGGTCATCGCGACAAGGATCATCGTGATCGTCGCCCAGAAGGCCGAAAGCGCCGGCGAGAGCCGGTCGAGGGTCTCGGTGCGCACCATCAGGTTCCACACCAGCACGAAGATCGGCAGCGCGAAATAGGCGCCGCCCAGGAACGTCGGGGTGAGGCGCGGGGCGGTGACGACCTTGGCGTCCGGGTCGTCCACCTCGACGTCCGGAAAGCGCGCGGCGAGCCAGACCAGCGCGACATAGGCCGCCGCGAGCAGCACCAGCGCCGCATAGACCGTTTCGCCGGGCATGAACGGCTCCAACAGGGCGCGGAACCCGATCAGCAGGAAGGTGATCGCCGCCATCGCGAGAAAACCCGAGAGGAACAGGATCAGGATCATCACCACGCCGATCGAGCGGCCCGGCTTCTCAAGCCCCTTGAGCCCGAGTTTGAGGCTTTCGAGATGCACGATGTAGAGAAGCGCGATGTAGGAGATCACCGCCGGCAGGAAGGCGTGTTTGACCACGTCGATATATGG